>DASZCA010000140.1:0-10750 GCA_035943555.1 Verrucomicrobiia bacterium | reverse complement strand
CGCTGACCTTCAAGCCGAAGCTGACGACTGTCGATGACCCGATCGAGAAACTGGATGTGACGTTGCTGCAAAAGAACGTGCTCGCGCCGATCTTCGGCATTGATGATCCGCGGACGAGCAAACAGATCAATTTCGTGGGCGGCATCCGCGGCACGGCAGAACTCGAGAAGCTGGTCAACAGCGGCGAGTATGCGTGTGCCTTCAGCATGTTCCCGACGAGCATCGAGGATTTGATGACCATCGCGGACGCGGGCGGCATCATGCCGCCAAAGAGCACGTGGTTTGAGCCCAAGCTGCGTGACGCGATGTTCTGTCACATGATCTGAGCGCAGAGCGCTTCGGATCAAGGCATCCATCAAGGCATCCTTAAGCGATAAAAGACCGCACCGGTGGAGATGGCATTCGTCAACCGGTTTGACCCGAGATATTTGCTGGGAGATTTTGCGACCGTCGTCCAGGTGGCGCCGGGGGCAAGACTGTTTGCAGAATATAAAACGTAGCCGGCCCAGTTGGTTCCCCAAGACAGGACCAGATTTTTGCCTGCCGTGAATGACGTGATCGTGGGGGCGTCATAAATGTGGATGAGATGCCGCACATAATTGGGTTCGGAAGACTGATACCACGTGTTGGCGGAGACATCCAAAGCGGAAGCGGAATGGGAGGCGAGCAGGCCGTTGCCCATGTAAAAGGTGACGTGATCGAGGTTGGCGATGTTGGTGTCGCCGGACCAGTTCCAGCCGACGACGTCGCCGGGGGACATGTTGGTCAAGGAATACACTTCGGTGGCATAACCCGGTTGAATAAGGCAAGTATAGGCCAGATGGGCGGCACCGGGTTCACCATAAGTCGGTGGCACCCGGCTGGGAATTTTCATGCCGCCACCCCGCATGCTGGCCTGACTGCCGATACAACTGGAGACGAAGTGCGCGCAATCATCGCCCAGCCCGCTGGCGGGAGCGGCTGAACCGGGCGCAAAAGTGCCGTAGGTGGAACCGTTCGTCCAAAAATAACCGTCACTGTTCACATAACCGCAATAGTTATTGGCATAGGAAACGGCCCGCGCGCGGTCATACTGGTTGGTCGAACCGGCTGGCAGGACAACGATTTGGATGGTGTTGGTCGGGCCGAAGAAAACGCTGCTGGAACTGTTCAACTGAAAGCTGTCGGTATAGGAACCGGAAGCTTCTGGCACGATGAAACTCATGGTGTAGGTGCCGGTCCCTCCGGGAGCGATTGAAGCCCCGCTGACAACCGGTGTGGATACGGTATGGGAGGAGAACGGTTTGGCGGAAGGCGGCACGGCACCCAGGCTGTCCGAACCGACCATGTTCATGGTATAACCGTTGAAAGTCGGGGACCAGGTGGTGGTGCCGGTGTTTTTCATCGTCCACGTTTGAGTGAAGATGGTACGCGGCAGCATGGGCGTGTTGTTTGAAACGGTGGCGGAAATAAACTGGGCGGCATCGCCGCCACGGGCATGAAAATGCGGCAGCAGCATACCCAGGCAAAGAACCAGGGTGCTGACATGCTCGCGAAGACTATTTTCCTTAATATACAACTTAGACGTTCGAGATGATGAACAACGGAAGCATTCTCGTCCCAGTCGGTCAAAAATGCAACCGGGGAAAGGCAAATTTTGACCGGGTAATCCGAAATCCTACCAGGGCGCCTATTTCCGCATTTCATTCGTGCCATTCATGACTAACATTTCCGCGTGCCTGCCAATCGTCTGCAACGCAGTCTCCGCGCCACGTTCCTCGGCCTTGCCGTGAACGTGCTTTTGAGCGCCGTCAAATTCATGGCGGGAATCTTCGGCCATTCGCAGGCGCTTATTGCGGATGCGGTGGAGTCGCTGGCAGACATCTTCAGTTCCATCATCGTATGGCGCGGGTTGGTGGTGGCGGAGACGCCGCCGGATGAGGATCATCCGTATGGCCACGGTAAGGCCGAGCCCTTGGCGGCGGCGGCAGTTTCGGTCATGCTGCTGCTGGCGGCGGGATGGATCGCATATCACTCGTTGGTGGGAATTGTCGAACCGCGCGGTACGCCATCGGCGTGGACGTTGATCATTCTGATCATCGTTATTCTGGTCAAAGAGGTTTTATTTCGCTTTGTGCTGAAGGAGTCCACCCATGTCGAGAGTTCCGCCGTGGAAACGGATGCGTGGCATCATCGGGCGGACGCGATCACCTCGGCGGCGGCGTTTGTAGGTATCTCCATCGCGCTTATCGGCGGCAAAGGTTATGAGACGGCGGACAACTGGGCGGCGTTGGCGGCGGCCTTTGTGATCGCCTTTAACGGCTGGCGGTTGCTGCGGCCCGCCTTCAACGAATTGATGGACCGTGCGCCGGACCGGGAACTGATCCGGAAAATTGCCGCCGTGGCGGCGACGGTGCCCGGCGTGGCGAACGTGGAAAAATGTCATGTGCGCAAGATGGGCTGGCAATTTTTTGCGGACATGCACATCGAGGTGGACGCGCAGATGACGGTGCTGCGCTCGCATGAGATCGCCCATGCGGTAAAAGACAAGGTGCGCGCAGAGATGCCCAACGTCTCGGATGTATTGATCCACATCGAACCGCTGGATGTTCCGGCGAAAAAACTTTCGCGTGAAAATTGAATCTCATTTCAAGGGCTGGGCCAAACCCGGACCCGTTCCGCCGGGCCCGGTGGCGGGTATTTCGGCCGAACCGCATGAGACGTTGGATGCCATCAGCGGGCATTTCCGCCTGTTTCAGTTACGTGATGGCCACCGCTTTTCCACGGATGGCATTTTGACGGCGTGGTATGGTACGGCCTGGTGCCCGACGGCACGGACGGCGCTTGACCTTGGCAGCGGCATCGGCACGGTGGGCATGATCTGCGCGTGGCGGCTGCCGGGCGCGCGGTTTGTGACCGTGGAGGCGCAGAGTGAAAGTGTTGTCTTGGCCAAAAAGTCTGCGAGTTACAATGGCATTGCCGACCGCTATGAGATCCGCGAAGGCGATTTTCGCGATCCCCAAAATATCCGGGCGGAGGAGACGTTCGACCTGATCACCGGCAGCCCGCCATATTTTGCGCCGGATGCGGGGGTGAAGAGCGAGCATCCCCAGAAGCTTGCGTGCCGGTTTGAATTGCGCGGCACGGTGGCGGACTATTGCGCCACGGCCGCGAAACATCTGGCGGCGGGCGGTTTTTTTACGTGCGTGTTTCCGCATGAGAAGGTGCAACTGGCGCGGGTGGAGGCGGGCGCGCGTGAGGCGGGTTTGGTCATCGTCCGCAAACGGCCCGTAGTGTTTCGCGAGGGCGATCCGGCGCTGGTGGCGTTATTCGGGATGATGCGTGCTGATGATTTGCCTGAATGGTTTCGCGGCCAGACGTGGACGGAGCCGGACCTGATCATACGCACCCGTGAGGGAAAAATTCATCCGGAATATTCCGCGGTAAAATTGGCCATCGGGTTTCCACCGTAAGGGAGCGACGCCCGTTCACTTTTTATACATTTATTTGAAACCACGCCCGCAGGATGGCCGTCTAGTTTTTCCGTTATGCGCAAAGTTTTTAAAAACAAGGAATGCGCTACCGCGTTCACGTTGATTGAGTTGCTGGTAGTCATTGCGATCATTGCGATTTTAGCCGCCATGCTTTTGCCGGCTCTGGCCAAGGCGAAGGAGCGCGCCTATACCATCGCGTGCACTTCCAACCTGCGCCAGATCAACATCGGCATGACGATGTATGCGGATGATAACAAGGGGCTGTATCCCGAATCCGGGGGCACGATTCCGTGGGGGCAAACTGACCCGCACACCCATGCGGCGAGCTGGATGGAGCAGATTGTTTCCTTCACGGCCAACACCAACGTCTACCATTGTCCGTCCAACCGGCTGTTCCCGCCGAACGAACAATCGGACTTCAATTATTTTAACGGCGCACGGGCGGCATATCTCACCAGTTCGCCGGTGCCCGAAGATGATGCGTCGGTGGACACCAAAAAAATCCAGTTTGCCAGCGCGTTTGTCCTGTCGGGCGACACTTTGTGGGATTCTTCGCTTACGCCGGCGTCCTCGTTGGATGCGGACAAGGATGATTACTCGCAGAATTGCGTCGGCGGTCCGGCCAACGGCATCAATAACTGGCAGGAATGGCGGGTGCACAGCCAGGGCCAAAACATCCTTTTCGCCGACGGCCATGTGAAGTGGTACAAGGGCTACGACACCAACGAAATGACCTTCCGTTATAATATCATCCATGGTTGGGACAATGCCGACGGCCTGTGACCGGGTTCAGGCGGCATTAATCTTCAAAATTTTCTGTTCCCTTTTCCTCCGGGTGGACATTACTTGGTGAATGTCTGAATTGGATGACCATCAATTGCTCGCGGGCGAACACATGCATATGTGAGCGCGAAATACTTGAAACGAAAGGTCAACAGTGGTGTGATATCGATAATGGAAAAGCGGCGGGCGTTTACATTGATCGAACTGCTGGTGGTGATCGCCATCATCGCGATCTTGGCGGCGTTGTTGCTGCCCGCATTGAGCCGGGCCAAGAAATCCGCGAGCAAGGCGACAGATCTGGCCAATTTGAAACAGGTAATGGTGGCGCTGCACATTTATACTTCGGACAGCGGCGATGTGGTCCCGCCGCCAAACTGGGACTATGGCGGGGCAAACGGTACGAACACCGGCTGGCTGTATGCGGTGAACCCGTCGGCCACGGGCACGAACCGGTTCAACGTCAAAACGGGACTGTTTTGGGATGTCTTGCAAAATTCCAAGGTCTACCTGTGTCCGTTGGATAAAACGGATGAGAGCCGGATGTCGCAGATGGATGGGATGGTGGAACAACGCCCGCAGCAAATCTCCAGCTACACCATGAATGGCGGAGTGATTGATTACAACGCCCGCATCTATCCGCCGGTGAAGTTGACGTCGTTGCGGCCAAGTGACTCGGCATTTTGGGAGCCGAATGAGACCGACCCGCATGATTTTATCGATGGCGCATCGACCCCGAACTGGGGCGTGAGTGGTCACCATGATGCGGTGGCGGTTCAAGCGGCCTTTGATGGTTCGGCGAGTTTTTTACGCGTCGCAGATTGGATGAGCGATATCATCGATCCCCAGCGCAACCGGTTGTGGTGCTATCCCGATAACCCGGATGGAAGGTGAGTGGCGGGTGAATAATTGCCGTTTCCGAAATTATCCTTTGAGTTTGGGGCGGGAGGGGAGTTTAATCTTAAAATGAAGTTCAGGAGCGCTTTTACTTTGATCGAATTGCTCGTGGTGATCGCCATCATCGCCATCATCGCGGCGATGTTGTTGCCCGCGCTCACGACGGCCAAGACCAAGGCGCAGCGGATTTCGTGCATGAACAATGTCCGGCAATTGCAGACGGCGTGGATCATGTACAATGGCGAAGCGAATGGCAGGATCTCCACCTGCTGGCCATTCGATCCGGTCACGCATGCGTTCAACCAGAATGCGTGGGTGGAAGGCGTGGCGAGCACGGTCAACATGCCGGGTTTTGGCATCGTCGATCCGGGGGTTTTGGATGGCACGAATAATAATGCGATCTCGCGCGGGACGCTGTTTCCCTACACCCAGTCTTACAGCGTCTATCGCTGCCCGAGCGACCAACGGAACATCGCCGGCGTGCCGCTCCTGCGCAGCTATTCGATGAACAACTGGATGAGCGGCGAGCCGTTCGCGGATTCCGCAAATGACATCGACACGGCACACCGGTTGTTTCAGAAGGACGCGAGCATCAGCAGCCCCTCGCAGTCGTACGTTTTTCTGGATGAAGATGACAGCACGATCAATGACGGCATGTTCGTGGTGTACATGGACCCAACGCAGGGGTTCCAAGATCAGCCTTCGTTGCGGCACAAGGTCGGTTATCCGATCACGTTCGCGGACGGGCACGCGGAGATTTTCCGGTTCAACAACGGTTTGGATAATTTGTTGCGGCTGGAGGCGGTGGCAACGGTGCCGAACTGAAGAATCAGGGAAGGGGATTCGTTGCCGGGGCGGTTTTAACACGGATGAGGCTTGGTAGTTTGGATGTGCTGCGGCTGATCCCTCGGCGGGACACAGCCGCGCTCCGGGGGAAGGGCTTGCCGGGCGGCTGCGTTTTCACTTTGCGGTTTTGGTGGTAGGACGGTCTAATCTGTTCATGAATTTGCGGCGCGCATTCACTTTGATGGAGTTGCTTGCGGTGATCGCCATCATCGCGATCTTGGCGGCGCTGCTGTTGCCGGTTTTGAGCAAGGCGAAGAACCAGGGTGCCAAGGCGACGGACCTCAACAATTTTCACCAGATCATGATCGCGCTGCATGTCTATGCGGATGATGGCAATGGTGCGTTACCGTGGCCGAACTGGGATTACGGCGGGGCCATGCCGGATGGCACGGTCCGCCCGGGCTGGCTGTACACACCAGACTTGGCGGCACAAGGCACAAATGTATTCACGGTGCAGACGGGGCTACTCTGGAACTCGGTTCACGAGACAAAAGTGTATGTCTGTCCGATGGACGACCCCGGAGCAGCCTATCCGGACAGTTCGGGCAAGGTGGAGTATCGAGCGCAACAGCTTTCCAGCTATGTCATGAACGGGGCGGTGATCGGTTTCCGGTCGGGATTTCATTCGAACGCCGTGCCGGTAAAAATCTCACAAATGAGCCCGGGTGACTGTGCGTTTTGGGAGACGGATGAGCGGCATCCGTTTGATTTCAATGATGGATCGAGCTGGCCTTACGAGGGGGTGAGCGCGCGGCATTCCCAAGGGGCGGTGCAGGCCGCTTTTGACGGTTCATCCAGCTACATCAAATTTACCGCTTGGTATGCCGATGTGTCGGCTACCAATAAAAACCGGCTCTGGTGCTTTCCAAACACGTCTGATGGCGGTGATCCTGTTTACGGACATAACCGCTGAACGGGTGGCCGGTTTGCGTTTCATTTCCGCTTTGCGTTCGCCACCGCTTCGCGGTTTAATGTCCGCCACATGAAAATTGTTTTAGCTTATTCGGGCGGTCTCGACACCTCGGTCCTCATGTCCTGGATCAAGGAAAAGTACAACGCGGAGATGATCGGCTTCTGCGCTGACATCGGGCAGGAAGAAGAACTGGACGGCTTGGAAAAGAAAGCCATCAACACCGGCGCTTCCAAGATCTATATCGACAACCTGCAGGAAGAATTTGCGGAAGATTTCATCTATCCGATGATCCGTGCCGGGGCCATCTATGAAGGTCAATATTTTCTCGGCACCAGCATCGCGCGCCCGCTGATCGCGAAGCGCATGGTGGAGATCGCCAAGAAGGAAAAGGCGGATGCCATCGCGCACGGCGCGACGGGCAAGGGCAACGACCAGGTGCGTTTCGAACTCACGGCCGCCGCGCTGGCGCCGAACCTGCAAGTCATCGCGCCGTGGCGGGATGAACGGTATCGCACAGAATTTCCGGGCCGGCAGGAGATGATCGATTATTGCGCGAAGCACAAGATTCCCGTGCAGGCGAGCGCCAAGAAACCGTACTCAATGGACCGCAACCTCCTGCACATCTCGTATGAGGCGGGCATCCTTGAAGATCCATGGTATGACAGCTACGACCTGAAGAACCGCGGTTATTTCTGCACTCTCTCTGTGCTGCCTGAAGACGCACCGAACAAGCCGGAGTTTGTGGAACTTGATTTCGTGAAGGGCGATTGCGTGGCGGTCAACGGCAAGAAGCTGAACCCGCTGGGCGTGATGAAGGCCTTGAACAAGCTCGGCGGCAAGCATGGTGTCGGCCGTGTGGACATGGTGGAGAACCGCTTTGTGGGCATGAAGAGCCGCGGCGTATATGAAACGCCGGGCGGCGCGATCCTGCACTTTGCCCATCGTCAGATGGAATCGCTGACGATGGACCGCGAAGTCATGCATCAGCGCGATGCGTTGATCCCGAAATACGCCGAGCTCGTGTACAACGGTTTCTGGTACGCGCCGGAACGCTATGCGTTGCAGGCGTACGTCGAGGAGTCACAGAAGAACGTCAGCGGCACGGTGCGGGTGAAGCTCTACAAGGGCAACATCATGGTCAGCGGTCGCAAGTCGAGCGTGAGCCTGTACAACCCGCACATCGCCACGATGGAAGCCGACCCAACCAAGGCGTACAACCAAGATGACGCGACGGGATTTATCCGGTTGAACGGGTTACGGTTGAAGGTCGCGGCAAAGGTACACGCGAAGAAGAAGTAAGCCGGTCGCCACCGATGCTGGCGGTAGTTTTAAAGCCCATGGCGAGAGCCATGGGCTTTTTGTTTTGCATGTTTAAATAGCGCCGGAGGCGCGACACTTTTGAGAAAACCGGTTAAAAATCACCAGTTCCATCCAGATTTACGTTGCGGTGTATGCCGCCCCTAACGGGCTTTATCAATTTTCGGATATTGTGCTACAAAGATGTCGCGCCTACGGCGCGGCAAGGGGGCATTTGCGACGTTGGCATTGCTTGGTGGGTGAGAATTTGAGTAGGTTTTCTCCTAACACATCTTTACGGAAAATGAAACGAACAGCCAAAACCCGCGTTTTCATCCGTCCACCGGAGGCGGGTGATTGCGAGGCGTTTTTGGCGGAGGATTTTACGGCGGGTTGATTCAACCCTTTCAGGGTTGGGAGAATTTTTGTTCGTTGACCCGGGGTAGGCCGCTGAAGCGCGGCCTACCCTGGGCTAAATGATTCAATCCCTTCGGGATATTTTTACGCCAGTTCCGGCACCACAAATGGCGCGCGATACTGTGCGGTGAGCCGGGCGTTTGCTTCCTTGGAAAATTCACCGGTGAAACTTTCCTTGCCGTTTGCCAGCGTGAGCGGGGCGCCGAGGGTGAGCGGGGTTTTGGTGAAATCCACGTTATGCTTTTTCAAATGCTCGACCATGCGGCCGGTGGCTTCGGCGGTCAGGTTGTTTCCTTGGGTGCGCTCGGCGAGTTCGCCAGCGGTCATGGTACGGCCGACTTGATGTGAGATGTTGCCGAGATGGCAGAGCGAACTGGAGACGTGGCCTTCATCGATGGGACCGTAGAGGTCCGCTTTTTTCCGGCTGCGGACGACATCGATAAAATTTTGCATGTGACGGTCGTGGCCTTTGAATTCCTTGATCACCTTGCCGTTGTGGTCATGCGCCGTGGCATTCCAATAATTCGGGACGACCATCATGCCGCCCTCGCATTCCACGACAATGCCGATGGAGGCCCCGTAATATTTATCCATCGTGGCTGCCTGGGCATCCGCCGCATCGGCACTGCTCATGTTTGAGGTGTCAATATCGCTGCCCTTGCTGCCACCGGATGGGAGGCCACGCACTTCGAAGATGAGCGGTGCGGTCTTGTAATCGTGGACGATGACCTGCGTGTTCGGCGTCTCGCCATCGTCATCATAACCCACGCGGCCACCGATGCTGAAGGTGTGGCGCGGCAAGCCGGACTCGCCGAGGAACCAGCGCGCGACATCCATCTGATGAATGCCTTGGTTGCCGACATCGCCATTGCCGTAAGGCCAGAACCAATGCCACTCGTAATGCACCGAACCGTTCTTTTTGGAATTGCGCCGCGAAGGCAGCATGGGTGCGGGCCCCGTCCACAGATCATAATTGATGGTCGCGGGAATTGGCTGCGGGCCGGTGGTTTTGCCGATGCTATCACGGCGTTTGTAGCACAGCCCGCGCGAGGCGATGATCTTGCCGAGCTGCCCGGCGTGGACGTAAGCAACCGCTTCCTGCAAGCCCGTGCCGGAACGGATCTGTGTGCCAGCCTGAACGACACGGTCGTATTTTTTCGCGGCGGCGGCGAGCTGGCGACCTTCCCAGATGTTGTGGGAAATGGGTTTCTCCACGTAGACGTCCTTGCCGGCCTGACAGGCCCAGATGCTTGCAAGCGAATGCCAATGATTCGGCGTGGCAACGGTCACGGCATCTATATCCGGCGCGGCGAACAGTTCACGCAGGTCGGTGTACGTTTTGACCGAGGCGGCATCAATGCCCTCGAGACGTTTCGCTTTCTCCAGCACGGCGGTGTCAGGGTCGCACAAGGCGACGATCCGGACGCCCTTGATCGATGCGAGGCTGCTGACGTGGTTTTTACCGCGCCCGTTCAGGCCGATGACGGCCACGCGGATATCGCCATTCGCACCGGGGATTTGCGACCACGAGCGGGCGGAGAAGGCGAGGGTGCCGGTCGCGAGGGCGGAGGTTTTTAGGAAAGAGCGGCGGTTTAGTGAGGACATAGGATAAAATGATTTAAAGATTATTTAGGGGAAACATTCAACATTGAACGCTCAACATCCAACGTCCACGGGTGTGCCAGTTGTATGCGGAAAAAATTCCGGCATTGGGTGTTAAATGTTGAATGTTGAGCGTTGAATTTTGCTTAAAGTTCATCGCAAAAGTTTCATTTTCCCGCAGCATACGCCGCATAGTGCTCTGCAATCTTCGCCGTTTTCTCATCGCCGTTATGGAAATAGAAACGATAGCGCAGAGTGAGACTGCCGCCGGCGGGGATGGTGTAATCGCCGATGTGCGGCTGGTCTTTCAAGTTTTCATAATCGTGCTGGCCGAAGGGGTTCGCGCCGAATAGGCCGTAATCGCGCGCCATCCACCACGTCGGATGCCGCAGATTTTCCGGGTGGTCAAAGATGGCCACGCCGTATGTTTTGCCGTCGCGAACGGAGTAGTAATCGCACCAGTCGGCGCGTTTGCCCCAGACTTCACCATCGCGATTGCCGGTGCTGTTTACGATATGCCCCACGC
>DASZCA010000139.1:0-4463 GCA_035943555.1 Verrucomicrobiia bacterium | reverse complement strand
AGGTGCCGGTGAAACGGCCTTTGATCGCGCCAAAGGTCGCCAAGGCCACCAAGGTGATGCCGATGGAAATCCAGAGAGCACGGTGGGCATCGCTGAGAAAAATATAGGCGCTGAGGGGAATGATGCCGCCGACGATGTAGGCGAGGGCGATGGTGAGGGCGCTTTTCCAGGCGCGGCCGGGTTCGGGTTTTTCCAGGCCGAGTTCGAAGCGCATCATAAAATCGACCCAGTCCTTGGGACGTTTGCGCAGGGCATCGACAACAGAGGCGCTTTCTTCCTCGGTCAGGCCGTAGGTTTTAAAAACGTCCTGCACTTCGCGCGCTTCGACTTCGGGGACGGTGATGATCTCCTCTTCTTCGCGTTTGCGTTCGCTGTCGTAGTGTTCGGCATCGCCGCGCGCGGCGAGAAAGCCGCCGAGGCCCATGGCGATGGAGCCGGCGGCGATTTCTGCAAAGCCAGCGGCGAGGATGAGGTGGGAGGAGGAGATGGCACCGGTGAGGCCGGCGGCGAGCGCAAAGGGAACAGTGAGTCCGTCAGACATGCCGATGACGACGTCGCGGACGGAATCGCTGGCGGTGAAATGTTTTTCGATGTGCGGGGTTTGGGGCATGGGAGTTTGATTGGTCCGGGCAAGGGCAAGCTACGGCTAATATGGTTTTAGGAAAGAAAATTTTTTAAGGGGGTGGTTTATCTGAAGCGAGTTTTCGTGAGGCGTAATCCGATCCGGGGACTGAGAATGTGTGATTCCGGGTTTTGTTATGCGTTGGTTGCAAGACACGTTTAAGCGGCGTGAACGCCGCGCTCCGAATACGATGGGAAGGCAGGATGCGCTTTTGTCGACTCGATTGATTCGGTTGACAGGCGCGGCGCGCACGGAGGTCCGAGCCGGACTGGCAACGCGCCCTACCTACGCGTTTTATTACGCGAGTGTCGAAGGGGTTGCGGTCACGGTCCGACGGTTGGTTTGACGGTAGGCGCGGGGGCGGGTTTGGGTTTGCGCTGGCTCCAGTGGTCGACGAGGCGGTAGGTGAGGAGGAGGGCGAGGACGGCCATGAAGACGAGGGGTTGGCGGACGTCTTTTTTGGTCTGCATGTAGTAGTGGATGACGGCGGCGATGCCGGCGACGTAGACGAGGCGGTGCAGGGCGCGCCAGCGTTTGCCGCCGAGCCGCTTGATCATGCCGTTGGTGGAGGTGACGGCGAGCGGCACCATGACGAAGAGGGCGATGCTGCCGTAAATCAAATATTGGCGTTTGAGCATTTCCGACACGGTGCCGGAGACGCTGAAGGAACGGTCGAAGGCGAAGAAGATCAGGAAATGGAGGGACGCGTAAAAAAAGGCGTAGAGGCCGAGGGTGCGGCGGGCGAAGATGATCCAGTTCCAGCCGCTAAGCTTGCGCAACGGGGTGACGGCCAAGGTGAGGAGCAAAAAAATGAGTGCGAGCAGGCCGGTGGTGAGGATGGCGAAATTGACGGGGTTGGCGCCGAGGTGATGGTGCCACGCATCCCAGCCCAGCAACACGGCGGGCACGGCGCAGTTGACGAGGACGAGCAGCCGGGCGAAACGCAGATTTTTATCAGTCATGGCGTCGGGTGCGGGTCAGAAATTTTTGCGCAGATCCATGTCGTCATAGAGGTGCGCGACCTGGTCGGCATAGCCGTTGAAGGGCAAAGTGGGACGGCGGCCGGATTCGCCGATGCGCTGCTCGGTGGCCTGGCTCCAGCGCGGGTGATCGACGGCGGGATTCACGTTGGCGTAGAAGCCGTATTCGTGGGGAGCGGATTCGTTCCACGTGGTTTGGGGTTGGGTGGCAACGAGCTTGATCTTGACGATGGATTTGATGCCTTTGAAGCCGTATTTCCACGGGATGACGAGGCGGATGGGCGCACCATCCTGCGGCGGCAGGGAGTTGCCATAGAGGCCGCTGGCGAGGAGCGTGAGCGGGTGCATGGCTTCATCGAGGCGCAGGCCTTCGACGTAGGGCCAGTTCAGGACGTTGTCGCGCTGGCCGGGCATGCGGCTGGTATCAAGCAACGTTTCGAAGGCGACATATTGGGCATTGGCGAGCGGTTGGACGACATCGAGCAGTTTGGACAAAGAAAACCCCGCCCACGGGATGACCATGGACCAGCCTTCGACGCAGCGCATGCGGTAGATGCGTTCCTCGGGCGGACTGATCTTCAGGAGGTCATCAAGGGTGAAGACTTTTGGATTCTGCACCAAACCTTCGACGGAGACTTGCCAGCCTTTGGTATCGAAATTGGCGGCGGCGGCGGCAACAGCTTCCTTGTCAGTGGAGAACTCGTAAAAATTATTGTAGTGCGTGATGTTCTCGAAGGAGGTGGGCGGTTCGGTGGCACGAAAGCCGTTGGCGGCGTTGGTGCCGGACGGGCTGTTGGTGGCGGAGGTGAGGCCGGCGAGCTTGGCGGTGCGGACTTTGCCGGCGCCGGGATGGTTGAGCTGCCGGTAGACGAGGCCGGTGGCGACGACGCTGGCGGCGAGGATGCCGGTCTCGAGAAATTTCCGGCGGTTGAAATAAACCTCCGGCGGCGTGACTTCGCGTTTGGGATCGGGCTGGCTCATGTTGGCAATGACAGAAGGAAAGTAGCCCGAAGCGGGCGGGGGTCAATGGAAATGACGAAGTACGAATGACGAATGGCACTTGCGAACGATCACTAACCGATTCAAGTCCAAGCTTCCGGCTTTACCAAAGTTACGGCGCAATGAGCCAGAGAAGAACCAATGGGCGAGGTGAATGTTTTGCAGTTTTGCATGCTTTGGTTGCAGGCGAAAGCGGTGTCGCGTCCCGCAGGGCGGGACTTGCCACCGCAGTCCAAGATGATTTTGGGCTTGGCGATGCCGATTATACTGTTTTGGGATCGCAAAATGATCACGCCTCAAAGTGCTGGTGCGCAGGCAGGCACTGTCGCAGCGCGACAGTACCCACCTTGTCGGCAAGTTGGCACATCGCGGGTAAACGGGGAAAAGCTGCGGACTAGGCGGCGGCGGCGCTGGCGCTGAGTGAGCCGCGACCGTGGTCCATGTTGATGAACTGCCTGGTTTCGGCGAAATACCAGACGATGTTGAATTTGCCGATGGCTTCTTTTTTGGCGACGACGAGGGCGGCCTTGATGGCGCCGAAATTTTTACCGTCCGCAGGTTTCTTGGACCATTGGTTGGTTTCGGTGAGGTATTCGAGGCTCTCGGCGTTTTCGATGAGGATGTTCATGAATGGATACGATACGCCATGGGCGGGGATTCACGGCATTGAATCGGAGATTATCTTTGCGGCAATGACGAAATCTGAACGACGAATGAGACGAAGTGTGGGGGGGTGGGGTTGCGGATCTGAGGTTGGGGTGAAACTTCAAACATTCAATATGCCGGGCTCCAAAACACCAGTGTGTTTCCGTATGGTCGGCGGTCTGAGTGAGTTTCATATCCGAGATTGTTTGCTGGTCAATTACTTCCCATTTCCGGTTTAATGGGGTTGTGTTGAACGCACCGGAACAACCGCAACCGCCGAAGCCGCACTGGTTTCGCGTGCTGGTGATCGGCCGCCGGCCACGGCTGACGCTGGTGCGCATCGTGGTGCTGGTGGCGGTTTGTTTTCTTCTGCGTGAATATGTGTTGCTGCCGATCCGGGTGCAGGGGATTTCCATGTTGCCGACCTATCACACGGGGCAGATCAATTGTGTGAACCGCCTGGCGTATCTCCGGCATGAACCGCAACGAGGTGACGTGGTTTCAGTGCGGCTCGCAGGCGACAGTATCATGTTGATGAAACGGATCATCGGGCTGCCGGGGGAAACGGTTTTTTTCCATGGCGGGAAGACGTATATCGACGGCCAGGTTTTGGAGGAGCCGTACTTGAAAAATTCCTGCAACTGGGAGGCGGGGCCGTTTGAATGCACCACGAACGAATATTATGTGGTGGGAGACAACCGGTCGATGCCGTATGAATTGCACACCCAAGGGCGCGCGGAGCGCGAGCGGATCGTGGGCAAAGTACTTTTATGAAAATTTTCATCCGCCTTTTTTTGCTGGCGGCGGCGGTGGCGCTGGGCTGGTGGCTGTGGACGTTATTTTTCCCGAGCCCGGAGAAAGTCGTGTTCAAGCGCATGCAAGGCCTGGCGGGGGTGCTGACATTCAAGCGGGATGTGAGCAACATCGGCCGGTCGACACGGGCGTCGGAATTCATCGGTTATTTCAGCGTGGATACGGAGATCGTGGTGGATGTGCCGGAGTTGGGGGCGCATACGCTCTCCGGCCGGGACGAGGTGCGGGAGACGGCGAACGGCGGGTTCGCGGGGCTGCCGAGTCTGGCGGTGTCGTTTATAGATACGACGGTGCGGATCGGCGCGGACAAGTTGACGGCGGATGTGAGCTGTACCTTGCGGGTGGTAGTGGGGAATGAGAAAGATTATGGGGTGCAGGAGATGCATTTTAAGTGGAAGAAGATC
>DASZCA010000138.1:0-17603 GCA_035943555.1 Verrucomicrobiia bacterium | reverse complement strand
GCAGGAAGAGCCGCTGAAGACGGAGTGCCAGCATTTCATTGACTGCATCAAGTACGGGGCGACCCCGGTGAGCTGCGGCACGCGCGGCACCGAGCTGGTCAGCATCCTGGAGGCTTCCTCCGAGTCGCTCCGCAAGGGCGGTGCTCCGGTGCAGATGGTCCGGCCACAAAAGACTCCTCAGCCCACGCAGAAAACCTCAAAAGCGATTGAAGTGGGTATCAACATCTTCGAACAACCGCTCCCCGCGCCACGGTTGCAGGTCTGATCACTTACACGACATCCGCCAGCGTTTTTTCAAGCGATTCTATCCGGACTGGTTTGATGAGATGGGCAACGAAGCCCGATTCCTTGCTCTTCGCCACATCTTGCTCCATGCCATAACCGCTCAAGGCTATTCCTTTAAGGCCAAAATCATTCCGCAACTCTGACATCAAGGTATAACCGTCGCCATCCGGCAGCCCGATGTCAGACACGACCAGATCGAATTTATTTTTTTGAGCCACCGCCCGTGCTTCCGCTACCGAGGCGGCAGTCATGACCTTGTGTTTTCGACGGGCTAATAGATGAGCCAGGGCGATCCGCGTAGGTTCGTGATCCTCCACCAAAAGAATGGCCATTCCGGTTTTGTTTTCTGGCACCGTGCCCGGCTTATTGAGGGGCTTCCCCGGATTGGCGACGTGATTTTCACCTGCTACCGTTTTTATATGGAAAAGTTCTACGGTAAAGGTCGCACCTTTGTCACGGCCCGCGCTCGTGGCAAAGATGATGCCAGAATGAAGCTTCACGAGCATTCGCGTGATCGCCAGCCCCAATCCAAGGCCGCCGAAACGATGCGGCCCGCCGCCGACCGCGTGATCACCCTGCGAAAAGGCGTTAAAAATATGGGCGATCTCCTTCGGGGTCATGCCGATCCCGCTGTCAGCTATCCTGACCGCGATCTTCTCCTTGTTTGGCAGGTTTCGGGTTTGGACGGTTATCCGGCCGCCTGCCGGTGTAAATTTCACCGCGTTCTTCAATATGTTCCAAAACACCTGTTGCAACCGGACGGCGTCGCCCAAAACTATATGTTCGTCGGCGCTGAAATCCATCGTCACCTCGATTCGCTTTTGTTTGATGTCGTCAGCAATTGTGGCATGGGCATCCCGCAAAATGTCATGCAGATCAGCTGGATGTTTATCGAGGGATAATTTTCCGCGGGAAATGCGGGTCAGATCCAATAGATCGTCGATCAGTCGGGCCTCCAACTCAACATTTTTGCGGATGGTTTCAAAATCAGCGCGGATTTTTGGCGGAATTTCCAGATTGCCGGAGTTGTCGCTGGCGATGAGCAGCACCGGGTTCAGGGGTGTGCGCAGTTCATGGGAAAGTGCTGCCAGAAAATCATCCTTCGCGCGTGAAGCCGCTTGGATTTCATCATGGGCGCGTTTCAATTTGTTCACCGAATCACGGGCCTCATATTGACGCTGGCGCGCACGCAAAGCGACTTCCAGCGTGCTGGTCAGCGTGCCCGGCCGGAACGGCCGTTCCAACAAGATCACATTGCCTCCCGAGCCAAATAGGGCGAGGCGCCGCAACCGTGTCTGGCTGGCTTCTCCTCCGCTGGTGATCAGGACGAGCGGAATGTCCGACCAAGAAGGCTGTTTTGCTAGCGTCTGGATCAGATCGGGAATGGAACTATCCCCGAGGGTCTCTTCCGCCAAAACAATGACGCCACATCCTTGTGCGATTTCATCACAAAGGCTTTGTACGTCCTGGCATGGTTGCGGGAACAGGCCGGATTTGACCAGAAAATCGGCAGTGAGCCGGGCGTCATTCCCCGTCGGTGCCAAAATTAAAATGCGGCGCTCGCTGACCGCAGTGCCGGCCCCGATGGCGGGCAGTTCCTTCAAGTTTGAAATGGCATGTGTGCCCCGGTTCATTTGCCACCTATATGTTCAAAAAACGTTGGCGTGCCGGTCAATACTCCTTGCATCTGCGTGAGAGGCGGCCCGACTTCCATGCCTTGTTTGCTGACTTTTATCTCCCGGATGGTTCGCTCATGGTTGCCGCTGCGCTTTTTGATGACTGACAAGGCCTGCTTCACTTCACCGCGGGCTTCGAAGTAGCGTAGCATGATCACCGTGTCTGCCAGATAGGTGAGATCCACGATCGATTGCATGGTTCCCATCAAACCCTGCTGCGCCAGCACCATGATGGTGATGACACCCTGCTGGTTTAGGAATGCGAGCAGCTCATGCAGCTGCAAGCTGAGATAGCGTTCTGCCGGCATGGCATTGAGATAACCATTGATGCTGTCGATGACCACCATGCGGATCTTGTCCCGGGTCACGGCCTCGCTGATCCGGTGCGCCAGTTCGCCGGGCGAGATTTCCGCCGGATCAACCTGTTCCACTTGGATCAGCCCGCTTTTAATTTGCGGTTCCATATCCATGCCCAGGCTGGCCGCCCGGTTCATCAGGGTGCCAATCGTTTCATCAAAACTAAAAAAAATCACCTTTTCCCGGCGCTTCGCGGCCGCCATCGCAAATTTGATGGCGATGGTTGATTTTCCCGTGCCCGGCGGCCCCATGAACATGTTGCTTGTGCCGCGGTCCAGTCCGCCGCCTAGCAAGGCGTCCAGTTCCGCGATGCCGCTGGGGAAGCTCTCGCGTTTGAATTCAACATGATGTTCCGCCGCCACCAGCCGCGGAAAGATCGTCAGCCCGCCTCTCTGGATGATAAAGTCATGGTTGCCATCACGAAATTTTACACCGCGAATTTTCTGGACCTGCAATTGGCGGCGGGAAATCCCGTATTCCGGCGAAGAACGGTTCAGGGACACGACGCCGTGGGCGATGCTTTCGATCTGGAGATCGCGCGCGCCCGCCGAACGGTCGTCCAGCAGCAAAACGGTGCACTTGCGGCCGGCAAAAAATTGCTTTAACTGCAAGATTTGCCGGCGATAGCGCAGCGGTGTTTCCGCCAGCATCCGCAGTTCAGAAAGCGAATCAAAAACGATGCGCACCGGTTCTAAGCGCTCGACCTCGTCCAGCAGCGCTTTCGTGGTGCGGTTCAATTCGACCTCTGACGGGTGAAAAAATGTGTTGTCGGTTTCACCTTGGAGCGCATCTTGCATGGCCGCCAGTTCAAAAAGATTGATCCCTTTGAGATTCCAGCCGTGCGATTCGGCGACCATCTCCAGCTCCTCGCGGGTTTCTGATAACGTGATATACAATCCGCGTTCTCCCAAACGCTCGCCCTCCAGCAAAAATTTCAATGCCAAGGTTGTCTTGCCCACGCCGGGATCGCCTTGAATCAGGTAAATCCGGTTATGCGGCAGACCGCCACCTAAAATAGCGTCCAAGCCGGCCGTCCCCGTGGTGCAGCGCGGATTTTGTTTCATCTTAAGTTTCATGCCTTTAAACAAATTATTTAGTGCAAGTCATGTGCCAATTATTGATGCTTCAATCTCTTGCGATCTCATTCAGAACTTTTTCGAGCGATTCCACGCGAACCGGCTTGATCAGGTGCGCGATAAAACCGGCATCTTTGCCCTTGGCCAGATCCTGTTCCATGCCATAGCCGCTCAAGGTGATTCCTTTCATGCCAAATTGATCCCGCAATTCCGCCATCAGCGTATAGCCGTCACCATCCGGCAGGCCGATGTCGGAAACCAGCAGGTCAAACTTTTCCCGTTGGACCAGGGCCCGCGCTTCGGCCAGTGATCCGGCGGTGCTGACCTTGTACTTTCGGCGGGCTAACAAATGAGCGAGGGCCACCCGGGTGGGTTCATGGTCTTCCACCAAAAGAATGCGCATCGCCGGTTTCGGTTTTTCCGGGGCCGGCAGATTGCGGGCGGGCGCTTTTTCCGGCGCCACAGGCGCATCTTTTTTTATCACGGCCGGGAGCTGTGGAAATTCCAGGGTGAAGGTCGCGCCTTGGTTGCGACCGGCGCTTGTGGCCCGAATGATTCCCGCATGAAGTTCCACGAGCTTGTGGGAGATGGTCAACCCCAGGCCCAGGCCGCCAAATCGGTGCGAACTGCCGGTGATGGCGTGTTCACCTTGGGAGAACGCGTCAAAAATATGTTCAATTTCACCGGGTGTCAGACCGATGCCCGTATCCGTCACTTTTATGAAAATATTTCCATTCTCCGGGAGAAGGCCGGCTTCCACGATGATTTCGCCGCCGTCCGGTGTAAACTTGACGGCATTCTTCAACACGTTCCAGAAGATTTGCTGCAACCGCACGGCATCGCCCAGCATCATGGGCTCGCCCGCTGCCAAATCCAGCGTCAAGCGGACGTGCTTTTTCTCCAAATCCGACCGGATGATGTCGATGGCATTCCGCAAAATCGCATACACATCCAAGGTATGCATTTCCAGCGATAATTTGTCGCGGGTGATCCGGGTGAGATCGAGCAGGTCATCGATCAGCCGTGCCTCCAGTTCCACGTTGTTGCGGATCGTGACGAATTGGGCCCGGATATCGGGCGTCAGTCCCGCGTCTTCGGCGGCCGCGCTCGCGAGCAGCAGCACCGGGTTCAAAGGCGTGCGAAGTTCGTGCGAAAGGGCGGCCAGAAAATCATCCTTGGCGCGCGAGGCGGCCAGCGCCTGGTCGCGCGCATTTTTCAATTCGATCTCATTGCGCTTGCGCTCCGTGGTCAGGCGCGTGGTGCCGCAGACCGCTGAAACACTGCCATCGGCCGCAAAGACCGGGCTGAAAATGTATTCATGATAATCTTCGACGCCTTTTGAATCTGTAAAATACGTTTCATCTTTCACGGGTTTCCCCGTCCGGATCACTTCCTTGACCTGCTGCTTCAAATGTTTCGCAAGTTCTGGCGGATAACCGAGCTCCAAAGAACTTTTGCCGGTGATTTCTTCCAACGATTTTCCCCAAATCTCAAGCAGCGGCTTGTTGGCATAGATCCAATTGCCTTCCAAGTCAAAGGTGTAGGCCAGATCGGCGATGGAAGACAGCGTGGCGTCAAATAACCGTGCTTGGGCGTCCCGTTGTTGCATCAGGCTCGCCAGTTCCACCTCTTGGCGCTTGCGCTCGGTGATGTCTTGGGCAACGGCCAGGGCAAATTCGACATCGCCAGCGGCATCCCGCAACGGCACGACGGAGACGCGGGCCCAAACCACTTCGCCATCCGGCCGGACATAGCGTTTTTCAATGATGGAAGACGGGAGTCCTTTGTTCACCTCAACCAGGGCCGAAATATTTAACGGACGGTCATCCGGATGGGTGATGTCTTGGACGGTCAGCCCTTTGATGAGGGATTCACGGCGATAGCCGGTGATTTCACAATAACGGTCGTTCACCTTCAGAAAATGGCCGGAGAGATCGCATTGGGCGATGCCGGCGCCCGCCTGGTTGAAAATGGCCGAAAGTTGTGATTCGCTTTCCACCAGCGCGGAATGACTGCTTTGCACCTGCGCCAGCATGACGTTGAAGGCATCGGTCAAATCACCCAGTTCATCGTCGCTTGTTTTTTGGGCGCGCATGGAAAAATCCTGCTTGCCGGAAATGGTGCGGGCGGTGTTGGCCAGGGCGACGATGGGATTGGAAATGCGCCGTTGCAGCGTGTTGGACAGCCACAAAGCGACGAGCAGCGAGCCGGCGATGATGAACAGGGAAATTGCGCCATACAGATGCTGGCGTTGTGAAAGGGCGGTCAGGTCGGATTTCAAATATAATGTGCCCAGATGCGTCCCGGATTGAACGATGGGCAGGAAGATGGTCAGTTGGTTCTTTCCAAAATGCTGGCTCCGCCCTTGCGCGGCGGCGGGCAGGTCGCCATCCGGAATGTTGGCCGGATATTTTACAAAGAGCTTCCCCTGATCATCATAAAGGGCCGCCGCGACGATATGCGGTTCCGTGCGCAATGAAACCAGGATGCCCTCGGCATCCGTTTCATTTTTGAAGATCAAAGCCGCGTTGCAATTCTCGCCGATCATCCGCGCCTGGGTGTCCAGGTTGCGCGCGAGATTTTGCCGGAAGGTCACCACGTCATAGACCATGAACGCGGCGACGGTCACCAGCAGGACCGTGGCGCTGGCGAGCATGATGACCAGCATCACCTTGCGCTTGATCGATGTTCTGGGTGGCGTTGTCATTTGATTTTGACCGGCACAATTTCAGCCAGACGCAACAGTTTCGAACTCATCACAAGATTAGCCGCCTGCAGGGAATCCGTGTTCACCCGCAGGCGGATCTTGTTGTTTTCAGTCAGGAACCGTACACAGACGCCCTGATAAGCGGAGTTCAGGATGTCGCTGAGGGTCAGGACCGGCTTGCCTTTTAACTCGGCCACAACTTTGTCCAGCCGCTTGGCTTCGGACTGACCGATATAAAGGATGTGGCAGTTGGTGACCTCCTCCACGCTGGAAAAATGTTTTACGATGAATTTGCGGCCGACGCGGGTTTCGTTCTGCACCGTGGTTTCGAGGGTGCCGCCGAAAGGATCGTTGCCCAGGATGCCGATGACGAAGGGCGAGTCTGCGCTTTCAAAGGCGTTCGTCGGCCATTCCGTGAATTGGGCGAAATTATAGATCAAGACCGCCTTCAGTTCATATTCATGCGAAATCACCTGGGCATTGGAACTCATGCCCGCCAAGCTCACCAGCAGGGCGGCAAGCCACGTCCCGCGCAGAAAAAAGCGAGTGATCCATTCCCGAAAAACTTGGGATGGCAAAACCATTTCGCCACAACGGGCGCAAAATTGTTTTATGGACATTAAAAGCGCCATGAGACTTTCCCGTAAACGCTGCGCTGGATCTGTTCCTGTGCGGGACCGGCGAACCCGGATTCCGCATGGTGGTCGTGTAGCAAGTTTTCGCCGACGATGGAAAATTCAAGCTGCTTGGTCGGTTGCCACGCCAGCCGGGAATCCAGTTCAAAATAGTTAGGCACCGTGCCGGTGTTGCTGCCATTATTGTTGCGGATGCTGTCGATCCAGCGCAGGCCGAGGTCAAATGACATGTGCCCGGGCAAATCCATGGACGAACGTAAAAAAACCTGGTTTTGCGGATCGGCGGTTTCATTAAGGGCGTGGTCCAAGTCCGTCTGGCCGCCTTTGACGCGGATGGATTCGTTGAGCAGATCGTAGCCGCCATGCAGGCGCCACCAATCCAGCACCTGATGCTCGACGCTCAATTCGAGTCCCCACGTGTCGCCTTGGAGATTGTTTTGAAAGACGATCGGCAGGCCGCCATCCGTCAGGTTAAGGCTCCGCAGGTTGTCGTAGTTATTATAGAAAACAGAAACGGTGCCGGAAACTTTCCGGACCAGTTGGGCGCGGTAGCCCAGTTCATAAGCGACGACGGTTTCTGATTCGAACGTAGAGTTATTCGCGCCCAGAAAGTTGCCATAGGCCGGGCCCGGTTCGAACAGATTGCGGTCATAACGTGACGGCGTCCGCACGGCCCGTGAAACGGCGCCCCAGAGCATTTGCCGGTCGGTGAAGTTCCATTGCAGGCGTACGTTTGGCTCCACTTCGAACCCGGTGTAATCATTGTGTTCCAACTTGGAGCCCAGCGTCAGAAACAAATTGTCCCGCAGCCGGATTGCATCCTGCACAAAGCTGCTGAACAGGTTCTGATTGAAATTATTGGGAAGAAACGCCACCAGCGGGGCATCTTGCACGTAGTCATGCGTGAATCGGTAGCCCAGTCCCCAAATAACATTATTGCGGGTGCCAAGCGGGAAGCGGTTTTGAAAGTCCACATCAAACGTATCCAGATCATCAATCAGCGGCCCGGCGGGAATGACCGGACCAAACAGGTCGGCGGATTGGAACGGCGCGTTTAGGTGGGTGCGGTCGTAATACGCCTGCAATGACATGTCGGCATCATCCGCGAAGGTGTGCGTCCAACGTCCCAGCAGGTTGCCGCCATAGGCATTGCCTTGTGCGGAAGGCGTTCCTTCGCCGCCGGGTATCACATCCGTTTTGCCGGTGTAAAAATCACCCTGCAACGTAAATTTGTTGGGCGTCGCCGGTTCGGCATCGATGCGGAAACCGCCTTGGCCGCGGTTCCATGAATCATGTGCGCTGGTGCCATCGGCATAAACCTCCGGGCCGCGGTCAAAATATTTTCCATAAACGCGGAAAAAAACATTCGTCGCCAGCATGCCGCCGTAGCGCGCACCCGCGAAATCTTGGAGCCAGCTGCCGCCGCCGGCTTCGACATACAAACCCTGCGTGTCCCTCGCGCTCTTGCTGCTGATATTGATGACGCCGTTGACGGCATTGGCCCCATACAGCGTTCCCCCCGGCCCGCTAATGACCTCGATGCGGTCAATATCTTCCATCAGGTAATCCTGCATGTTCCAGATGACGCCGGAGAAAAGCGGGGTATAAACACTGCGCCCATCCATCAGAACCAGCAGTTTGTTGCCGACGGAAGCGTTGAACCCCCGGGCGCTGATCGCCCAACTGGCCGAGGAGACCTGTGCCACATCCAAGTTATCCGCCAGCCGCAACGCTTCGGGAATGCTGGAAGCTCCCGAGCGGTGAATCTGGTCATCCGTCACAACCTGGATCGCTGCCGGGGCGTGGACGTAAGGCTCAGGTTGTTTGTCAACGGAGGTGACTTCCTGGTCCATCAACTCTTCCACGCTCATTTTTTTGTAAGTCGCGAGCTCGTCGGAATTGGTTTTGGTGCTGGCGGAAGAGCTTGGCGGTGGCAATTCTTGCGCCTGAATTTCGAAGGAAAAGGCCATGGCCTGGATGCACACCAAAACAACCAATTTGCCGCAAAGGCGAATCAAGATTTGCATGTCTGAATTCCTCTTAGGGTTAGGACGTTTTCAACCAAGGATGCCGGTTACAATTCCAATTTAGCAACGGTATTCTGACGACCATCACATTTTTCAACGGGGCAAAGTAAAATAAAAGCACGCACCACCTTGCGGGTTCGGTGCATAGCCACAATTGCCGCCTTGCAAATCCACCAATCGCTGCACAATCGAAAGCCCCAGGCCCCGCGTGCTGCCAGATTTATGCAGGGAGTCAAAGGGCTGAAATAATTTTGCGCCGGTATCAGCCGGCACACCGCCGCCCCGGTCGCAAACTTGAAAGCGGAAAGCGGCGTCTTCCTTGTGCCAGCCCAGTTCGATGCGCGGTTTTTCCCCGGCATGCTGGAGCGCGTTCGTCAGGAGATTCAGCCAGATAAATTCGAGCCAGTCATTCACGCCGTTCACTTCCGGCCAGGCATCGGGGCTGGTGACCACCGCCGATTTTTTCAGGATTTTGCTTTCCAGGCGCGCCAAAACTCCCGGGACAACCAGACCCATGTCCACACGTTCTTTTGGTTTTGAATCGGCCGAGGCTTTGGCGATGAACCGGAGCTGGCCGATCAGTTTGGCCATCTCATCAACCGAAGTGAACAGCGAGCCCGCCAGGGGCAGGGAATCGGAATTGCTTTCAGCCAGAATCTCCTTGAGCAGTTCGCCGGTGTTGATGATGCCGCCCAGCGGCGTGCGCAAGTCATGGTTGATGCGCGTGGCAATGGTGCGCAAGTCTCCCCGCAGTCGTGCGTTTTCCTGCACAAGCTGCTCCCAGGTGACTTTGCGTCCGGTTTCGTCCTGAATCAGGGTCTCTTTCATCCTAAGCCTATTTTTTTACGTTTACGGTAAAGTGTTGCCTGGTCAATGCCCAAAATTTCTGCAGCCTCGGTCAAACTGGGCGTTTGGGCGAGGATCCGGCGCATGTGCGCCTCCTCAAGCTTTTCCAAAGACACCATGGAGCCGACTTGCAGCAGGGTTTCGCCGTTCGCGTTGGGAACGGCATTCTGGGTCCTTAGTTCCAAGGGGAAGTCTTCGGGCAACAGCTTTTCTTCCCGCGCCAGAATCACCGCCCGTTCAATGGCGTTTCGCAGTTCGCGAAGGTTGCCCGGCCAGGTGTAGTTCTTGATGCAGGCGATCGTCTCGGGCGAAAGGCCTTCGAGTTTGCGACGGCACTGGTCGGCAAAGAACTTTTCGTAATGCTCGGCAAAACGGATCAGGTCTTCCGCGCGTTGGCGCAACGGCGGCATCTCGACCGCGATTACGTTGAGGCGGAAATAAAGGTCCTCGCGGAACAAGCCCTCGGCCACGCGCTTTTTCAAGTCGCGATTGGTCGCGGCGATGACCCGCAGGTTGGCCTGCCGCGTGACGTTTTCGCCCAACCGTTCATATTCACGTTCCTGCAACAAGCGCAGCAGTTTGGGTTGAATCTCCATCGGCAAGTCACCGATTTCATCGAGAAACAGGGTGCCGCCTTCCGCCGCCTTGACCTTGCCCCAGTGATCCTTGATGGCTCCGGTGAAGGATCCGCGCATATGACCGAACAATTCGCTTTCCAGCAGTTCTTTGGAAAGGCTGGGGCAGCTGACGGTCACAAACGGTTTGTCCGCGAGATGGCTTTTTTCATGCACCGCGCGGGCGGCCACGCTCTTGCCTGTGCCGCTCTCGCCAAAGATTAGGATCGAAGCCGGCGTTTTGGCGGCGCGCATCAAGACGTCCATGATTTCCTTCATGGCCGGCGTGGTGAAATCAAAGATCGGTTCCAAGGTCTGCGCCCGCGTTTCCGTGACTTCCTGTTCCAGTTTTACGATGCGCTGGCTCATCTGGTTGAGCCGGAGCAAACGCCCCAGCACGGTCATGAACTGCTCGCGCTGAAACGGTTTCTCCAGAAAATCCACCGCGCCGCGCCGCATGGCTTCCACGGCTGTCTTCACGCTGCCTTGGGCGGTGAACATGACCACCGGCAGTTGTGGAAATTGTTTCTGGATCTCGACGAGCACGTCCAGGCCGTTCTCTTTGCCCAGGTTCACATCCAGCAGCACGGTGTCCCATTTGTCCTCCTTGAGCCAGCTCAGGCCGAGCTGGCCGGATTCAACGCCTTCGGCGTAATGCCCCGCTTCCTCGATCAAAAAGCAGGTCGCGTCGCGAAATGTCTTGTCGTCATCGATGACTAGAAAGTTCATAAGGCTGTTGGGGTTGAGTGTTTTCAAAATATTTTAATGGTTGTATTGTTTTGCCGCCTAAATGATGGCGGGCATTTTTTCAGGGTTTCATATGCCGGGGCAGCCGGATGGTGAACGTTGCGCCCTTATTGGGATTGCTTTCGAATGACAGTTCACCGCCCATGCCCAAAACCAGTTTGCGGACGATGCTCAAGCCCAGTCCGGTGGAAGGTTCGCCGCCGGTCGGTCTTGCCGAGAGTCGGCCATAACGGCGGAACATGCGGGTCTTGTCCTCTTCAGAAAAGCCTGGGCCCTCATCGCGGACAACACATTCGATAAAATTCCCGACCGGTTGGAGGGAGACATAAATCTGTTTGTCCGGCGGTGAAAATTTTAGCGCATTGGAGACCAGATTATCCAAAACTTGGTCCAGCGCGGACATGTCGGCCAGCACCCGGGTATCCTCCTCCAGAAAATCAGTCTGGATGATGATGTCCTTGCGGGCCGCCGCTTCCTGATATTGCTCGACGACGGCGGCGGCAATCTCCTTGAAATTGACGGGAGTAGATTTCAGCGTAAGGCCATGGTCGGCCGTCGAATTGGCCAGGAATTCTTTGACGAAAGCCATGGCCGAACCGCTGGACCGCACCATGTTGTTCACCAGCTTGGTGATGCGATCATCTTTGTACTTTTCGATCTGTCCGACCATCAATTCCGCGCTCATGTTGATGCCGCCGAGGTAATTTTTCAGATCGTGCGCCAGGATGCCGAGCAACTCGTCTTTGTCCTCGGCCAGTTGTTTCAATTGATCCCGTGCCGTTTTCAGGGCGATGTGCGTTTTTACCCGCTGGATAAGTTCGGCATGGTTGAACGGCTTGGTGATGTAATCCACCCCGCCGGCGTCCAGCGCGCGGACAATCAGATCCTTGTCATCCGCCGCCGAAAGAAACATGACCGGGATATCTTTCCAGTCGGGATTCGCTTTCAACTGCTCGCAGACTTCGCAGCCGCCCATGCCGGGCATGAGCATGTCCAATAAGATCAAGTCCGGCAGGCGCAGGGCCACGCGCTTCAAGGCTGTCGGGCCATCGGCGGCGGCGATGATCTCGTAACCCAGCTTGCCCAGTACCACGCCGACGATCTGGACGTTGGCGGGCTGGTCATCTACGACCAGAATACGCCCCGCTTCGCCTTGGTTCTGGCGCATGACTGGAACCGGCTTTTGCTCCGCGTTTGATGCGGCTGACGGGGTGGCGCTCATTTGGGTTGGCTGTTGCGGTCAAGTTCCTCGACCAGTGCGGCGAATTCGCCCAGATGTTTTTCCAGGTCGGTCATGGCATAATTATCCGCGTCCGTGATCAATTTTTGCGCGTAACGCACGAGCGGTTCACATTGCCAGCGCAAGCCCAGGCCTTCCAGGCCTTGGGCGAAAACTTTGCTTTCATTGACGGCGACGCTGTCGCGGATCGAGGGCCAGGGATCAACCAGCAGTTGGCGCAACTGCGAGAGGAGCTCTTTGGGCACTGGGGTGGAAACCACCGGGCCGGCATCGGGTTGGTTTTGTCCGCCGTTTTCCTTGGAAGATTCCGGGCTTGAATGCTGGGGCAGGAAATCCGCCAGTTCGTCAAACAGTTCGCGCTTGGTGAACGGCTTGCGGACAAAACCGCTGAAACGCTCTTTGATGGATTCATCTTCGTTGAGCAGATTCGAAGCGGTCACCGCGATGACTGGCAGAAATTCCAGGCTGGGAATTTTGCGGATCTCTTCCAGCGCCTTTTGGCCGCCCATGCCCGGCATGCGTACATCAAGCAGGAGCACATCCGGTTTGAGTTCGCGGGCCTTGACCACGGCTTCCTCGCCGCTGGAGCCGAAGAACAGCTGATGATGCGTGCCATTGAACATCCCGGCGATCAACTGGCAATTGGTTTCATTGTCATCCACGACGAGCAAAATGGCCGGACGCAACTGGTTGAAATCGACTTCACCAACGAGGCCGGATTTTGAGGTGGCCGGGAGCCGGGCTGAAATGGGCACGTTCGGAAAACGCAGATGAAATGCCGAGCCCTGATCCAGCACGCTGGCCACGGTGGCGGTGCCGCCCATGATCTCGGTCAGACGTTTGACGATGGAAAGACCCAGTCCTGTACCTTGCTTTTCTTTTTCACGGTGCGCACCGGCTTGAACGAACGGTTTGAAGATCGCATCCAGCCGGTCTTGGGGGATGCCCACACCGGTGTCCTGCACTTCAATAATGAGCGTCACCTGGCTGCTGCCCGTTTGTTTTTCCCAAGTTACCGGTACATCCACGCTGCCTTTGTCGGTGAACTTGACGGCGTTGCCGACCAGATTGACGAGGATTTGCCGCAACCGTATGCGATCCAGCAACAAGGCATGAGGCAGGCGCTCGGCGACGCTGCATTTGAGCGTCAATCCTTTTTTGGCGGCGGGTTCGGAAAACAACGTATGGAGGAAGTCGCAAATCTCGCGCAAATCAGTGGGCTCTGGACGCAGTTCCAATACGCCGGATTCGATTTTCGACATATCCAAGATGTCGTTGATGAGCAGGAGCAGGGACCCGGCGCTGGCGCGGATGGATTGCAGATACTGGCGGTGGCGCGGTTCACGCAAATCGTTTTGCAACAGCTCGCTGAAACCCACGATGGCGTTCATCGGCGTCCGGATTTCATGGCTCATGTTTGCGAGGAAAGCGGTTTTTTCCTGATTGCTATGTTCCGCCCGGGCCTTGGCTTCGGTCAATTCCTTTTCCCGGCGCTGCTGTCTCAGGGCGATCCGGGTAAGCCAGAAAGCGATGATGCCGGCGCCGACACCGGCCGTGCCGGCCACGAGACTGGTGAGGCTGGCCCGGGAAATCTGCCGTTGGAACTCGGAACGGATGTTGAAACGGTCGGCAACCTGTTTCTGGTCCAGTAGATCCACCTGGGCGCGGATCGCATCCATGTTTTTTTTGCTTTCTCCGGTCGCGACCATGTCGGCTGCCTGCTTAAAATTACGATCACGCGCTTCGACGATGTGACTGTCAAAATTCAGGCTAAGTTCCGTCTGGCCGCGCAAAATCGTTATATCT
Source organism: Verrucomicrobiia bacterium (assembly GCA_035943555.1). Lineage (GTDB taxonomy): Bacteria > Verrucomicrobiota > Verrucomicrobiia > Limisphaerales > UBA11358 > UBA11358. Next base: position 3,587 of record DASZCA010000138.1, on the reverse strand, counting down.
TTCAGGGAAGACGAATCGTCCCGGGAAAGTTCCACCAATTCGTCTAATCGCGCCGGCAGGTTCGTTCGGGCGGAAATCAGCGGTTCCAGATAATTCGTATCACCGGTGATGACATAGCCCCGCGCTCCGGTCTCGGCATCCAGCATTGATTTAAGAGTCTCATGCAGATCGTCGCGGATGACCGTCAATTGCCGGCCTTCACCCAACAGGTGGTTGAGCTTGAACCACGAAAGAGCCGCCAGCACCACGCTCCCGATGGAGAGCGTCAGCCAGAGGATGACGATTGTCTTATAAAACCTGTTGCCGATTTGCCGCATGATAATTTTCTAACGTTGAACTGTGAATTTCGCACGCACATTCCAAAGACAGATTAAAACCCTAACGTCTGGGCCAAACACTGTCTAGTTGTATGCGCCTGTCCGGCTGTGTCTTAATCCGATAAAAATTCCGCTGCCGGTGACAGGCCGGGCACACGCTCACATACAATTTTCAAACTCATCAACAAGGGAACCGCGAGCAACGCACCCGCCACGCCCCATAACCAGGCGCAAAAAATAAAGGCTACAAAAATCATCACCCGGTTCAGGCTGAAACGCTGGCCCAAGGCAAACGGGGTGACGAGATAGCTTTCCACCAGATGGAGCAGCAGATAAGCAGCTACCGGCAGCAACGCCCCGCCGACCGTGTCGAAGGCGATAAGTCCCGCCAATCCGACCAAAACCATGCCGACAGTCGGTCCGAAAAACGGAAGAAAATTTAATACGGCCACTACGCCGCCCCACATGGCCGGGCTGGGCATGCCCAGAAGCCAGAACAGCGTTCCCGCGATGCAACCCACGCCGGTGTTGATGACGCTGACCGTGAACAGATAACCCGAAATGCTGTGCTGGATTTCCCGGCTGATCTCCACGGCGCGCTTTTTATGCTGCCGGTCCGGGATGGTGTTCGCCAGTTTTTGCATGAAGGTGTCACCCGAGGCGAGCAGCAAAAAGGTCAGGACGATCGCCCCGCCGATGCCGGCGAACAGGCTGCTGGTCCATTCATACATGGCCCCGATCATGTGGTTGTCCTTGACGGCCACCGTCGGCACGGCATTCGTGGAGTTTTGGGCGGCATCCATGCTGCCTACGCGGGCGGCGGCGGCGCTGAAACGCATGACGGGTTGCAGGATGTTTTTGAATTTTTCCTGTAATTGCGGAATTTTTTCCGGCGCGGATTTGACCCATTGGGCCGCCGGACGCCCCAGCCACATTGCTCCAAATCCGATGCCAACCAAGAAGATGCCCAGCACGATCGCCGCGGCCAGCGGAGCAGGGAAGTGGCTGTTCCGCAGCCAAGTGACGGGTGGTTTCAGGGTCATCGAGGCGACCCAGGCCAGCATCAGCGGCAGCACGACCGACCGGGCGAAATAGGCAAAGGCGATGCTCCCCAAAATGATGGCGAGAATTTCAGCGATTTTTGTCAATCGCACCAAACCGCTATCCGCCTGCGCCGTTTTTTTATTAAGCGCGGCACTTTCTCTCGGCCGGTTTTCACCGGGAGGGGAGATGGCGGCAAATGATTTCATGATATCCAGTTCATGCGGCGGCCAGTTGCGGGTTGGAAGCCGCCTTTGGTTGGCCGCCAGTGGGCAGTGGTGGCTTGGCTCCGTGGATGACCGAGTGAATGAACCGGAGTTTTTCGATGACCGCAGGTGAAATCACGAAGGGATACAAATCAGCCAGGCCCATGCCGCGATTGATCGAGTTCAGCGCGCGGGTGAGTGGAACCCAGCGGGCCAGCATATCGTCGAAATTCGATTCCGCCTCCAATAATGCTTCGGCTGTTACCTTCGGAGAACCGCCCTTGACGCCTTTTTCACGGCTTAGATTCATGCCGAAACTCCCGGCCGTTTCCAACGTATCCGTGATATGCAGATAATGCGCCCACGTTTCCGCCCAATCTTCCCACGGATGGGAACTCGCATAAGCTGTTACCGTCCGGTCTTGCCAGCCGGCCGGCGGTCCTTGTTGGTAATAATTTTTCAACGCCGCGTCGTAGTCCAAGGTCTCATCGCCAAAGAGCTTCCGGTAAGGCTCCAAATTGGATGTGCCCGCGATGAGCCGGTCCCAGTAAAAATGTCCTGACTCATGCCGCAGATGCCCGACCAGGGTGCGATACGGTTCGTGCAAATCCAACCGGCGACGTTCCCGTTCGTCCTCGTCCGCCTCGGCGATATTGACGGTGATCACGCCGTTTTCATGCCCGGTTTGCACAGGTGAACTGGGACTATCTTGGAGGAATCGAAAACTCAACCCCTGCCTGCCATCATTCGCTTTTTCCAGTGGCAAGCCGAGTTTTAGAAAAGTATAAACACAACGGCGTTTGGCCAGTTCCAATTTGGACCAGCGTTCAACATTTTTAGTGTCGGTCAGATTCGGGATGACTTCGTTGAGTCGGCAGGCGGGGCACAGGGGGTTGGGATCGTTGTCCGGAATCATCCAGTTGCAGACATGATGCTGTTTCCCGTTCTCACATTGATGGTAGGCGTGTCCGGAGATTTTCGCTGCCGTCGGGCGGCCTTTGCCATCCGGTGTCATTTCAATGGCGCTTAGATCCAGCACGTCCGGCAAAAAACCAAGGGTGTGGCCGCACTGCAAGCAACGGTCGTTTTCAAAAAAAACCATCAGGTCGCAACTGTCACAGTGAAAGCATTTCATAGGTCGTCATTTTGGGGCGGTTCAATCTGATTTCTTTCGCGCTTCAAAATCGTACTGGAACAGGAGGCCGATGCTGTGCGCGCCCTCTTCCCCGTGCCGGATGGCGTTAAAGCCGTAGCCATAACGAAGGACAATCTCGAAATTTTTCTTCTTGGGCGCGAAGGTCAGGGCGCAACCGGCGCCGGTCTGCCAGGCATTGGCCTGTTCAAAGCCGGCCAGATAATCCAGGTGGGCCGAGGCCGCCTCGATGCGAAATTTAAAACGATGCTCGGGTTCGAGCGGGAAATCATAGGCGGCGTAAAGATGGACAAAACTTTTGGCCGTGAGTTCTTCATAATAATAGCCCGGCAAGACGAGCGGAAATTCAGAGATGAGCGGCAGCACTCCGCCCAACCGCCAGGCGCTGAAGCGGTCGGCATCGGTGGAACCGCCGGAGGTTACGGCGAAGGAGATTTTCTGGCCGCTGTTGGTGAAGGCGTAATTGATGCCGGCATAGACCCAATAAAGGCTTGAAGCGGGATTGATCCGGTAGGGGTTGTTATTGAAACCGTAGGTGTCATCCTGCATGCGCCATTGCCGTTCAAACCAGGCGGACACTTCCAGGCCCAGATCAGGATAGAGCACCGGCTCTTTGCCGGCGAACCGCAGACCGACGCGCGTGAAGGCATTGACTTGATCGTTCGGAAGCGCAAAGGCGGCGGCTGTCTGATCCTCGGTGGCATAGGTGGCGTAATGAAAGCCGCCGCGCGCAACCAGGTTCAGCGGAATTAGAACGCCCGGATCCAGCAGTTGATAAAGGCTGACGGCGGCGCCACCGCCATGGCCGTCAAAGGATTCGCCTTTTATAAAATTGCCTTGTCTGACTTCATAATAGTTATCGCCATAGGC
>DASZCA010000137.1:0-12518 GCA_035943555.1 Verrucomicrobiia bacterium | reverse complement strand
GTTCCCACAATTCTACAAGGCGTTAGCGGATTTTTTAAAATCGCATCAGTCTCCACGCGGAACTTAAAAGCCGCTCAATTCTTAGCAGAAACTTCCCAGCCGCCGCCGAGGGCGCGATACAGTTCCACCACGGAAAGAAATTGATCGAGTTGCGTTTGGACCAAGGTATTTTCCGCCGGGAAAAGCAGTTGCTGCTCTTGCAACACTTCGTAGTAGTCCGCATGGCCCAGTTTATACCGTTCCATAGCGATCTTCACGGCTTCCTGGTAGGCATCGACCGCGCGGCCTTGATACATCTGCGCTTCAGCCAGTTTTTCGCGGGCGATCAAAGCATCGGAAACTTCCTGGAGCGCATTTAATATGGTTTGTTGATATTGCAAGGCCGACTGTTCGCGGGCCGCGCGGGCTTCGGCATATTGGGCGCGCAACTGGCCGCCGTGAAAGATCGGGCCAGCCAGATTGGCGGCGATGCTCCAAGCGGCCTCGCCGCCGCCCGTGAAGGCGTTCAATTCCGGGCTGACGGTTCCGAACAGGCCGGTCAGGTTCAGTTGCGGGAAAAAGTCCGCGACGGCCACGCCCACCCGGGCATTGGCGGCGCGCAATTCTTGCTCCGCTTCCCGGACATCCGGGCGACGCTCCAGCAATTGCGATGGCAAACCCGGAGGAACTTCGGGAAACTCCTGTTGGTCGAACACGGAATTGGTACGGGAGACCGCCGTTGGATTCAGGCCCAGCAACACGGAGAGCTGATCTTCTTGCGCCGCGGCCTGGCGTTCGAGATTAGGAATGGTGGCGGCCGCCGAATCCATGAGGGCCTCGGCGGATGAGGTTTCCAATTTGGAGGCCACGCCACCCTGCAAACGTTCGTTAAAAATCTTCAGGCTTTGACCGAATGAATTGGTGCTGTCATGAGCTATCTGCAATTCCCGGTCAAGCGCAAGCAGTTGAAAGTAATCTTGGGCCACTTGGGAGATCAGCGAAATCATCACATCGCGCCTTGCTTCTTGAGTGGCAAAGTATTGCGCACGCGCGGCCTCGGTGAGACGCCGGATGCGCCCGAAGAGGTCGATCTCCCACGTGGCGTTGACGTCACTACCGAAAACGGTGCCGCCGGCGCCGGTCGGCGACGGCGCGGTGCCGGAAACATTTTTGCCCCTGCCTGCCAGCGCGGCGTAGTTGATCTGCGGGAAAAACTGGGAGCGCGCCTCGGCCGCCATCGCGCGCGCCTGCTCCACCCGCGCCGTGGCGATCCGCAGGTCATAGTTATTGGTCAGCGCGATACGAACCAGCCGTTGCAAGTTGTCATCATGAAACACCTGCCACCAGGGCAATTCACCAAAGGAACTGGTGCTATCGGCACTCTCAGGCTGTCCGCGAAACGTCGGCGGAACTTGGGAATCGGGGCGTTTATACTTCGGTCCCACCGCACAGCCAGAAAAGACCATGACCAAAACAAAAAGCGTGGCACTGCAAAATATTTTAGGACTTAAAAATTTTGCTTCGCCACGTCTGGCTGACATTTTGCCTCTCATCCGTTCGGCTCCGGCGGTTTTGGTTTATGCTCTTCCCGGGCTTTTTTGCTGATACGCGCTACCGCCTTTTCAACGATGGTGAACGTCACCGGCACGATAAAGATGTCTACAAACGTAGCGCCTAACATGCCGCCGATGACCACCGTGCCAAGCGTTTCCCGGGAGACACCGCCGGAACCGGACGCAAGCCACAGTGGCAGACAGCCGAGAATGAAGGCGAATGACGTCATCAAAATTGGCCGCAGACGTATGCGCGCACCCGTCAAAGCAGCATCCTCGATAGACTTGCCGTCGTCGTATTGGGCTTTGGCAAAGGAGATGATCAGGATGGCATTCTTGGCCGCGAGGCCGATCAACATGATCAGGCCGATCTGGACATAGACATTGTTTTGAAAGGCGCGAAGCGTCAGCGCCAGGAAGGCACCGAGTATGGCAGTAGGCGTACCCAACAGGACGCTGATGGGCAGTGACCAGCTCTCAAATTGCGCGGCCAAAATCAAAAAAACGCAAAGCACCGAGAGGGAAAAAACCATCGCCGGAGAAACGCCTTCCGCCGCCTTTTTTTCTTGGAAAGACATGCCAAAATAATCGAAACCCATCTCCCCCGGCATGGTTTGTGCGAAAACTTCTTCCAACGCCTTGTTGGCCTGACCGGAACTGTAACCGGGCGCGGCGGAGCCGTTCACCTGTGCGCAGGGATATTCGTTGTAGTGCATGATGAATTCCGGGCCGACCCGATGCTGGATTTCCGTGAAAGCCGAAAGCGGCACGGCCTGCCCCAGATTGTTGCGCACGTAAAATTGCGACAGATTTTCGGCATGTGTGCGATAATCTGCTTCAGCCTCCAAATAGACCTGCCATTGCCGTCCAAAGCGGTTGAAATAATTCACAAAATTGCCCCCCATGAAGGTTTGCAAAGTTTTATAGACGTCAGCGATGGGTATCCCTTCCTTCAAGGCTTTATCACGGTCCACTTTGACGAATACCTGCGGCACATCGGGCAAATGCGTTGTCATCAGGCCGGACAGCTCCGGCCGTTTGCGGGCGGCGTCCAAGAATTTGTTCAGATTTTGCGTGAGATAGGAAACGTCCTGTTTGCCCGAACGATCCTCCAACATGAATGTAAAACCGCCGGAGGTGCCCACCCCGGGAATCGAGGGCGGCGAAAAGGCAGAGACGGTCGCCTCGGGAATTTTTGCCAGTTCGGCGTTCAGATGAGAACGGATCGCCATGATCTGTTCGTTCGCTTTTTTTCGTTCACCCCAAGGTTTTAACGTCACAAAAAAGAATGCGTTATAAGTGGCCTGCACCTGGCTCAACAGGCTGAATCCTTCGACCGTGGTGTAATACTGTACCCCCGGCGTGTTTTTCATGACTTCCTCAATTTTTTTACAGACAGCGTCCGTCCGCTCAAGCGATGCGGCATATGGCAGTTGCGCGGCCACATAGACGTAACCTTGATCTTCTTCCGGTAAGAAGGCGGTGGGCAGGCGCGCGCCAAGCAGCAACGCCACGGTGGCGATCACGACCAGCATAATGATGCTGAAAACGCTTTTGCGGATAAGCGTGCTCGCGATCTTGATGTAGCCGTTGGAGGTTTTCTCAAACCAGTGATTGAACCAGTTGTAAAAGCGTTGCAATGGGCCGGGCTTTTTTTCTTTGTCCTTCGGCCGCAATAGTTTTGCCGCCAAGGCGGGACTCAAGGACAAGGCGTTGAAGGCGGAGAGCAGGACTGAAATGACAATGGTCAGCGCGAATTGCTGGTAAAGCCGGCCGGTGATGCCAGCGATGAAGATGGTCGGGATGAACACAGCCGCCAAAATCAAAGCCAATGCCACCACGGGTCCAGCGACTTCGCTCATGGCCTTGAGCGCCGCGTCTTTCGGATTCATGCCTTCTTCGATGTGTCGTTCCGTGGCTTCGACGACAACGATGGCGTCATCCACAACCAGACCGATTGCCAATACCAAGCCGAACAGCGAAAGCGTGTTGAGCGAAAATCCGAAGATGGGAAAAAACGCGAATGTTCCCAGCAATGAGACGGGCACCGCCAGTAACGGGATGAGCGACGCGCGCCAGCCTTGCAGGAAGATGAACACGACGAAAATGACCAGAACGAGCGCGATCACCAACGTCCGCATAATATCATGCATGCCTTCGGAAACCGCCAACGTCGTGTCCAAAGGGATGGCGTAGTCCAAATCGGGCGGAAAGCTTTGCTTGAGCTTCGCCATGAGCTTGACCACTTCCTTTTTGTCATCGATGGCGTTGGAGCCCGGCAATTGGTAGATGGCCAGAATGGCCGACGGTTTGCCGTTCAATTTACCGACGACGTTGTAGAGCTGTGCGCCCAGTTCAACACGCGCGACATCTTTCAGGTGTACAATCCCGCCATTGGGGTTTTCGCGGATGACGATGTCGCCAAATTGTTCCTCGGTGACCAACCGGCCTTGCGCGGTGATGGCATAGGTGAATTCCTGGCCATGTGGCGTCGGCGGACCACCGACCTGCCCGGCGGGGTTGACCGTGTTCTGCGAATTGATCGCGTTGAGGATGTCGGTGACGGTGACATTAAGCCTCGCCAGCTGGTCCGGCTTGACCCAAAAGCGCATCGCATATTGCCCCGCGCCAAAAACGTTGATGTTGGAAATACCTTTTAACTGAGTGATTTGATCCACCAGATTGATGTAGGCGTAATTGGCCAGAAACGTCGCATCATGAGTGCCGTTGGGAGACGAAAGGCCGATCAGCATCATCGGGCTGCTGGGAGATTTCAGGAGCGTAACACCATAATTACGGACGTCGGACGGCAATTGCGATTCCGCCTGTTTCTCACGCAATTGCGCCAGCACCTGATCAATGTTCGGGTCCGTTTTGACATCGAAATTGACCCCCATGCGCATCACGCCGTTGTTGGCGCTGATGGAATACATGTAGTTCATGTTATCCACACCGCTCATCTGTTCCTCGATCGGCGTCGCAACCGAATCCGCCAGTGTCTGCGCATCGCCGCCGACGAAAGTGCTCTGGATGCGGATTTCCGGCGGGACGATATTGGGAAACTGGGCGACCGGCAAACTGACCATCGAAACCAGCCCGATAATCACCATCAATATGGCAATGACCATCGCTACAATCGGGCGGTTGATGAAAAACTTGTACATGCTTGGCGCGAGGAAGAACTATTTAGAATTCGTATTTTGCGAAGGTAGCTTCGTGCCGCCCGCTGCCGAATTCGTTCTGGAATCGCCCTTGGCCGGATGATCGGGGTCATAAGGTTGTGGATTCACGACTGCCCCCTCTTTGGCTTTTTGCGTTCCTTCCACCACGACGCGGTCACCGGTTTTTAATCCATCTTCAATGATCCAATTCGGACCGGACTGTATGCCCACCTTGACGGCCTGGATGTGTGTAGTGTTGGTCTCGCTTATTAAAGATACCTGATAGGATCCTTGCAATTCAGTGACCGCACGTTGCGGAATCAGCAAAGCATTGGTCTTCATCTCCGTCTGGGCACGGACACGACCATATTGTCCGGGGCGCAGCACAAAATCCGCGTTGGGGAAAAGTGCGAAGATTTGCAGGGTGCCTGTGTTCGGGTCCACTGCGCGATCGGCATAATAAAACCTGCCCTTTAGCGGATAAACCGAGCCATCGGTAAAAATCAGATCCAGTGTTGAATCTTGGTTGGTATGCCCGACAAACCGCCGCCAGTACTTGAAATATGATTCCTCACTGACTTGGAAATAGACCTTGAGGGGATCGATGGTCGACACCGTGGTGAGTACGCTGCCGGACTGCCCAACGAGGTCGCCAATCTGCGCCTGCGCCGTGCCGGCCAATCCATCGACCGGGGAGAGAACCTTGGTGAACCCCAGATTGACTCGCGCATTGGCCACCGCCGCCCGGTCAGCCTTGACTTGCGCCTTGGCGCCGATGTCCGCCTGTATGGCGTTATCCAGTTCTTCCTGGCTAATGGCTTGCTCTTTGGCCAAGGGCGTAAAGCGCTTCACATCCATTGCTGTTTTCGCGGATTGAGCCTGATCTTGGGCGAGTTTTGCGTTCGCCTGATCCAGCGCGGCCTGAAACGGGCGTGGATCGATTTCAAACAACACGTCGCCCTTCTTTACTTTGTTGCCTTCGGCATAATCTTGTTTAAGCAGGTAGCCGGTGACCTGCGCACGGATTTGCGCATTTACAAACCCATCCAGCGTGCCGATCCACTCCTCAAAAACGGGGACATTTGTCGGAGCCAAGGTGATGATTTCAACGACCGGCGGCGGCGTGGGCGGGGCTTTTTTTTTGCAACCAATGGCAAAAGGCAACGTCAGAAGACAAAGCACGCTGCAAACGCAAAGGCGGATAGGTGACATATACGGATAAAGCCGCCTTCACCGCTCATTGAATTTTCCTCACTGGCGTTGTGCGACAGCTTTCCATTAGCGCAAAAGATGCCAAGTTTTAGAATGTTCTCACGCATGTAGTTGCGCCGTTTCGCTTAAAATCTGCATACGATACGCGTATCAATGACTATCTTGGCAGCTTTTTGCATGAATGCCGTGCGGCAAAATTGCATTTTGCACTTTTAAAGTTCACAGGGACAGCGGTTCATGTTGAATTCCTGTTATGAATTGAACTGTTTTTTCCATTTTAATAACCCAGCCATGGACAAGCCTGACAGGTGATTCGCCGGCTTGAGCTGGTTTTGGATATCGGAGTGAAGGGTGATTCGCCGCAATACTAATGCCAAGTTAAGGAGGGAGAAGGAGTCGGCTGTTATCTGTTGGTCTGAAAGCGTTGTCATAAAGAGTTCGGGCAAAGAGACTGGCTGAAATGTTGATCACTTGGGTATTGATGCAAGCCTAACGGCAAGAAAAATTCTTTTTTGACTATGGACACCAGCAAATAAGTGCAGACGGCCGCCTAAGCTTGCAAGCGCACCGCATTTTCATTGTGGCCCAAGAATGCCCGCAAGCGCGCATGTTGTTTGATCCTTTTGAAGAACAGTTTGGCGCGCATCCGGAAACGAACGTGAAGTGGCTGATAGCTAAAATCATGAATTAAACGCGCGAGTTAATCTCTCCCCTCACCATCCAAATCCAAGCTCCGATGAGCGAGGATTTGGATGAGAGGGACAACGGAACACCACCATCAATTCCACGCCGCCATCTTATCCAGTGCGATGGCACCGGGTTGTGTCTAAAAGTATCATCGTGGTCCGACCATCGCGCGAAACCCTTTGCAATCAAGGTGAAAAATGATTTCAACCCAACCTGACGCATCCGGATGCACCACATTGACCCCATGCCATCGACATCCCTTAAAACGGGGATGGCTTAATGGCGGAAGATGGGGCTAGTTGTAGGCATGCCAGCAATCACCGGGAAAAAATTCAGCCGCATCTTTTTTTTGCCCCAACGGTGGCTGATCGGCTGGCTGTCCGGGCTCGCCTTTCTCGCGGCACATGCCGACCAGTTCAAAGCGAACAATCTCACCAATCTCGAGCTGGGCGGCAGTTGGGTCAGTGGCGTCGCGCCGACGGGAAATGAGAATGCGATCTGGAACGCCACCGTATCGACTCCGGCAAATTGCACCAACACCTTCGGTAGCGCGGCAATCTGGGGCGGCATCGTCGTCAGCAATCCGGCGGTGCCGGTTTACATCGTCGGCAACACGACGTTGACGCTGACCAACGGCATTGATCTTGGAAATGCAACGGTCAATCTGACGGTGGATTGCAGCGCGCTCAATCTTGGCAAAAACCAGACGTGGACAGTGGCCGCCGGGCGCGTGCTGACCACGGGCGCGGCAGGGCGTTCCGGCTCCGTCAATTCCCCTAATAATGGAAATTTCACGGTCACCAAGGCTGGCGGTGGTATTTGGACGACCAGTGGGAACGGCGACAATGGCAGCACCGGCATCATCGTGAACGGCGGTGGCGTCAATCTGAACAAGGCGAGCAACGGCGGCACGCATGCCATCGGCGGCCCGGGATTGACGGTGAACAACGGCGGTGTGGCCAAAATCACCGGCACAGGTGGCGACCAGATTTATGATGGCGCGACCGTTACGCTGGCTTCCGGGGCAACCTTCGATCTGAACGGTAACAGTGAAACGATCGGCAATCTCTCCGGCGCGGGTGGCGTGGTAGATAATACGGCTGCGGGGACAGTGGCCATACTGACGCTTGGCAATGGCAGCCCCACGTTCGGCGGTTCTCTTCAAAACAGCGGCACCGGCGCCAAACTCGGATTGGCCAAGTCGGGCACAGGCACACTGACCTTGTCCGGCGTGAACTCATATACGGGCGGCACCACCGTCAGCGGCGGTACGGTGGCGTTGACGACGTCGGCGAATGTCGCGATGGCTTATACCAACACAGCAGGCGGCACCTTGAGCGTGACCGCAGCTAATGCGACTACTTCACTTCCCATGACCAGTCTCACGTTCGGTACCGGCACGCCGATACTGGCTTTCAACCTGGGCGGCTTGCGTAATTTTTCTGTTCCGCTGATCAACGACAGCGGGGTGTTGACCATGGGCGGCAACATCACGGTGAATGTGGCCGGCGTGGTTCAATCCGGCACGACCACCTTGTTACAATACAGCGGCGCGCGCAGCGGTGCCGGCAGTTTTGTCACCGGCACTATTTCCTCGGGCGCGACCATCGTGGATGACGTGGCGAATAAGCGCGTGGTGGTATCTTATGTTTCGCCCAACCAGCCCCGCGTGATCGTTCCGCCGCTGAACACCAACGAAATTGTGGTCGCGGTTGCGACGCCGCAACAGTATGGCGCGGTGGGCGATGGCATCACGGATGACAGCGGCGCTTTTCAGGCGGCGATGAATGCGGTCTACAATTCGGGCGGCGCCGGTGGTGGCGTGGTTTTTGTGCCGGCGGGTAATTATGCTTTCTACCAAAACATATCCGTCCCGACGGGAGTGATCGTGCATGGCGATTGGAAAGATTGGACGAAAAGCGGCGGCGGACTGGTCGGTACAACTTTCAAAGTGTATCACGGAGCCGGCCTGACGAACGGCACGCCTTTCATCACCCTGAACAACTCCACCGCGTTGCGTGATGTGAACATCTGGTATCCCAACCAGAATGCGGCCGCCATCACCGGCTATCCGTTTACCATTCAACTCGGAGGTGATTCGGTGGTGCAGAATGTGGCGTTGGTCAATTCGTACCAAGGCGTGGTCGGTGGCGGCGACAAGCACATTCTGCGCACGGTGATCGGTTCGCCGCTCTACCGGGGGATTGCCTTGGATCAGATATTTGATGTAGGTCATGCAGAAGACATCCGGTTTTCCCCGGACATCTGGTCGGCCTCCGGTTTATCGAATGCGCCCGCCTTCGGAGGACCGCACGCGACTTGGATGCGGGCGAATGGAACGGCCCTGCGGATGTTGCGGGTGGATGGGGAGATGTGCATGGACACGTTCATCAGTGGCTACAAAGTCGGCATTGAGGCGAACGCGGCGACCAACGGCCAGCCCGGCGCCGCTTTCTATTCCGGCGTGGTGAGCAACTGCGGCGCGGCGTTGCTGGCGCAAAGCATGCCCGGCGCCTTCGGCCTCATGTTCGCCAATTTTACACTCGATGGTGATGTCGCCATCAGCCGGACCAACACCGCGGACAATGCCAACGCGCTGTTTGATCATTGCCAGATCATCGGTCGCACCGGTCCGGCGGTCATTTCCACCGGCAACAACTGGCATTCCTGGATGCAATTTCAAAGCTGCACGTTTTCCAATGCGCTGCAACTCACCGGGCCGGGAGTATTCAACGTGGTGAATTCAACCTTGCTCGGCAGCACGCAATGCGTGCTGGCGGCAAGCGCGACGCGCGCGGCTTTCACGGGTTGCACGTTCAGTCCGTCAGCCAACTTTGTGAATTCTGGCAACGTAAGCAATTTGTTGGTGGATGCCCGTGCCGCCCTGTCCAATACGATACCGCTGGTCTATTGGACCAATGTGGCCAACGATTCTTTGTCGCGAAACCCGGCCAAAACCAATTTGTATGTTGTGACCGACACGGCTTGGGGCGCAAATGGTGATGGCGTACACGATGACACGTCGGCGATTCAAAGTGCGCTGGCTGCTGCGGGCACCAATGGCGGCGGCATCGTCTACGCCCCGGCAGGAAAATATAAACTGACAGATACCTTAGACGTCCCGGCCGGCGTAGAATTGCGCGGCGCTTTCGAGACGCGCCATCGCACATCGTCGGGAGCGGATGGAAAAGCAAAGGGGACAGTGCTGCAACCGTATGGCGGGCAGGGGACGACCAACGGCCCGGCGGCCATCGCCTTGGAAGCAGATAGCGGACTGCGCGGCGTCACCATCAGTTACGAGGGCCAGAATTCAAACTGCATTCCCTTCCCGCCGACCATCCAAGGACGGGGCGGGAATGTGCATATCATCGGCGTTTGTTCTCCGAATCCCTATTGGTATGTTGATCTGGACACCTACACCTGCACCAATCATCTGCTCGACATGGCGGATGGCTGGGCGCTGAACACCGGCTACAAGGTCGGCCACGGTTCATCCGGCACCATCTTGGACTGCCATTGCAACTGGACGTACTGGATTGATAATGGCGACTCGCAAAGCACTTTGCCGCAAAACACACAGGCGCCCGTATTGAGCTACGTATCGCACACTCTGGAAATGTATGTACTCGGGGATTGCACGGAACTGATGGTGAAAGACTTTAGTATCATCGAGAAAACCTACCTGGACTGCATCACGGAGAATGGCCAAGGGCCGCGCGTGACGCTCCTCAATAATTACTGCGATGCCAGCATCCGGGGATATGTGCTGGACGCGGCGTCACCGGCCAGCACCTTGAATGCGGTGAACTCGCCGATCACGGCATTCAATTTTGGCGGGTATGCCGACCAAGCGCAGGCCACGGTGACGGTGCTGAGCACGACCAATTATCAGGGGACGGCGCGATTCACCAGTTCTGTGCAGTGGGGCGGAAACTATCTGGATTTCAACATCAACGGCGGCGATGTCGGCATCGACATGTTTCATTCGGACAACGGTTCCGCAATCGGCAGCATCGTCAATGGCGGCGTGTTTCATCTGGTCAACGCCTCCGCCAGTGTCAGCGGCAACCCGGTTTACAACGTGACCTTTGGTACCAACGCCGGCATTGCAGGGAGGACCAATGAATTCATCGGCTGTTACGCATACAACGGCTGCGGCTTGATCAATGTCGCCGCCAACAATCCGGTGAATTGCTGGAACGATTACGCACTGGCCACGTATTCGATTTTGGATCCGGCCCAGCCGGTCATTTACAGCCTGTATCCGGATGGATCGAGCCTCTATCAGGCCACCAGCACGTTGAGTTTCACCGCGCTTTCGTCCGCCGGGATCGCGAACAGCAACATCACGGTGAACGTGGACGGAGTCGTCCGGACAAACCTGGCCTTCAGTGGTCCGGCCACCAGCCGTAGCGTGGTTTTTCCGGGGCTGACCCTCAACCATCCGCACACCGCCATCATCGCGTTGGTCGACAATAGCGGGCGCCCCGCTTCGACGACGGTAAATTTTGATACGTTCAACCCCGGCAGTTATACGTTTGAAGCGGAAGATTTTGATTACAACGGCGGACAATTTTTTGACAACCCGCAGTCGGGTGCCTACGCCGGTTTGAGCGCGGTCGACGGGATTGATTTTCACAGCGTGAATTCCGGGCAAGGCGGGCATGACTATCGGCCCAATCCGCCGGGCTTGGAAACCGAGGGCAGCACAGACCGTCCGCGCCAGGCCTCCAATCCCGGCGTGCAAGATTACGATGTCGGTTTCAACAGCACCGGCAACTGGGGGAATTACACGCGGACATTTCCGGCCGGAACTTACAACATTTATCTGCGCGCCGCGGATGGCATCGGCGCATCCGGTGACAGCGCCAGCCTGTCAGCGGTGACCGGCGGGCAAACCACGACGAATCAGACCACCACGAAGTTGGGAACATTTTTTGTCCCGGCCACCGGCGATTGGCAGGCTTACACCTGGGTGCCTTTGAAAGACGGTATTGGTAATCTGGTTCAAGTCACCAACAGCGGCTCGGTGAAAACCCTGCGCGCGACCACGGACAACGGCAATTATAACGCGAATTTTTATATCCTTATCCCGGCCTATGCACCGCCCGCGAGCATGACGCTGACGGTCTCCAACGACAGCGGGGGCATGCGCCTCGTTTTTCCCACGCAACCGGGCTATGGCTATCAGGCACAATATAAAACCAATCTGACCGATGCGGTTTGGATTCCTCTGACGGGCGCCATCACCGGCGATGGCACGATTCAATCAGTGCGAGATCCGACCGATGGGGGTGACCGTTTTTATCGGGTGCAAATCCAATGACCAAGCGGGATTGATATTTATAATATTTGCAAATCCGACAATATCGAAAAATTGGCCAGGGAAATGCGGTGACGGTTCATCGTAACGCTTCAGGCACCTTCACATCGGACCCTGCAAACGGGACGACGGCGGAAGGTCATCCGCGTCGGCGCCCAGTTTTTCATTGGGGGTGTTGCCCATCTGCAATTCCAACGTGCCGCCGTCGGCGATGTCCGCGTGTTTGAACCAGACCCGGTTCAACGGCTGGCCGTTGAGCTTGATGCTTTGGATATATTTGTTATCCCGCGAATTGTCGCGGCAGATGATGGCCAGATTTTTGCCGTTGTGCAGATGGATGGTGATGCGATCGAAGACCGGGCTGGCCAGGTCATAGACCGGCAGGCCGGGCGTCACGGGATAAAAACCCATCATCGAGAAAACCACGAAGGCCGACATGCCGCCGCCGTCTTCATCGCCGGGCATGCCGAGGGTGGTGTCCGTGAACCAAGTATCGAGCAACATACGGACGCGCTTCTGCGTTTTCCACGGCGCACCGAGATAGTTGTAGACATAAGGAATGTGCAGGCTGGGTTCGTTACCCATGGAAAATTGACCGACGAG
>DASZCA010000136.1:0-3578 GCA_035943555.1 Verrucomicrobiia bacterium | reverse complement strand
TAGATGCATTTTAAGTGGAAGAAGATCGAAGGAAGCTGGCAGATCACGAAGGCGGAGACGGTGAAGACGTTGAAATAGTGTGAGCCGTACGGGCGAGCGGAGGATTTTTACCACGAATGGACACGCATTTGCCCGCCACCCTCCGGCGGGTGGCGGGCAAAAGTGAAGAAATCTTTTTAGGCCAGTTACCTAGGGTAGCTCGGTAGGGAACCGAGCAATCCCGCAGTGGCGGGACTGGAGGCTGCAACTCCGTTAGAGTTAGAAAATTCGGCGGGCAAGGGGGAGAAAAGGTTCACGAGAATAGTGCGCGGTAGGGGAAGTCGCCAGCAAAGGGGTGCCGCCTGAAAATAGGGAAGCGGCGGCAGGGACATCGCAGCGCGATGTGCCTGCCGGTGTAAACCGGTGGGGCTGGACGAAATGTTGCGCGCTTACAGCGCTGTTGAATTTTTGGCGTTTTACCCAGGCCGTTGGCCTGGGCTGTCATATGGCGGGCTTTCAGTTCTTTGGTAGGGAATCCAATGCGGGCGGAATGAAGACGGAATAAAACGGAATGACAGGATTCTCGGGAGGGTCTAGATTCAAAATAAAAAAGAAAATGGCGGGTTGGACAGCCTTTGTCCAACTGGGTGAGGTAGTGTGGGGGGAAATAAAGAAAATGGGAAACATTCAACAGCCAACATTCAACTCTCAACGCCCAAGGGGGACGCGATGCGATGCGTTCGTGCAAGGTCTTGGGAATCATGGGCCGTCAAGCTTCGTCAAGCCTTGTCAAACCCTAGAAATAAAAAAAGTGCGAACGGCATCCGCCTTCGTGCGGGCCCATGGAACCAGGAGCTTCGCGATGATGGGGGCGGCCAAGGCAAATGATGAAGGAAGAAAATGGGAAACATTCAACAGCCAATCCCGCAGTGCGGGACAGGCAAGCCTGCCGCAGAGAGAACCGGTTATCCGACTGAATCCGACTGGATCCGAGTGTTCGATTTTTTTCAGAGGGCGGAAAGGTTCGCATTTGCCCGCCACCCTCCGGCGGGTGGCGGGCAAATGCGAGGAGATTTTATTAGGGCAGATACCCGGGGTAGCGCCTTTGTCGCAACCCTGGGCTGAAGGCTGCAACTCCGTTGGAGTTGGCAATGCAGTGCAGAAAAACTTTGAAAAATGGATGATTTTTGGGGAAGATGACCGTTCGCTCCGGCGAATATTTTCATGAAACGCACGCATCATTGCAACGAACTGCGCCCGGCACATATCGGGCAAACCGTAACGCTTTCGGGCTGGGTCCATTCCCGGCGCGATCTGGGCGGGCTTATCTTTATCGACATCCGCGATCGCGAGGGGCGGACGCAGACGGTGTTCGATCCTTCGGATCTGACGCCGGAACTGTTCGCGCAGGCGGCGGCGCTCCGCAGCGAGTGCGTGGTGAGCCTGACGGGCAAGGTGCGGCATCGTCCGGAAGGCACCAACAATGCCAAGATTCCCACGGGCGAAGTCGAGGTGGGGGTGACGGGGTTGGAAGTTTTGAACATGGCGGAAGTGCTGCCGTTTCCGGTGGATGATCCGGAAGTGGCGAGCAAGGTGAACGAGGAGACGCGGTTGAAGTATCGTTACCTCGACCTGCGCCGGCCGGAGATGGCGCGCAATCTGAAGATCCGCAGCAAGGTGGCGATCGCCACGCGCAGCTACATGGACGAGCAGGGTTTTCTGGAAGTGGAGACGCCGACGCTCTTCAAATCGACGCCGGAAGGCGCGCGCGAATTTTTGGTGCCGAACCGGCGTGAGCCGGGGACCTTCTACGCGCTGCCGCAATCGCCGCAGCAGTTCAAGCAGATCCTGATGGTGGCAGGGATCGAGAAATATTTCCAACTGGCGCGGTGCTATCGCGATGAAGATTTGCGCGCGGACCGTCAGCCGGAATTCACGCAGGTGGATATCGAGATGAGTTTCATTGATCGCGAAGACATTTATGCGCTGATCGAGGGTTTGGTGAAGCGCGTGTGGAAGACGGCGTTGAACATCGATATTCCGACGCCGTTCAAGCGCATCTCGTTTGAAGAGGCGTTGAACCGTTATGGCATCGACAAGCCGGACACGCGGTTCGCGATGGAGCTGGTGGACATGACGGAAAATTTCAAGGCGAGCACGTTCAAGGTGTTCAGCGGCACGATCGCCAACGGCGGCGTGGTGAAAGCGCTCAACGCGAAGGGCATGGCCGGCGCGACGCAGGGCCAGATTGAGACGATGACGGAGTACGCGAAGAGTTTTGGCGCGAAAGGATTGGCGTTCATCAAGGTGGAGGGTGGCGAATGGAAATCGCCGATCGTGAAATTCTTCAGCGAGGCCGAGAAGGCGGCGCTGACGACGAAGCTGGCGATCCAGGAAGGCGACTTGATCCTATTCGCGGCGGACCAGTGGCTGAACGCGTGCGAAATTCTGGGCAAGATCCGGTTGTATTGCGCGGACGTGCTGAAGACGCAGGGCAAGCTGGTGATTCCGGCGGACCAGTTCAATTTCCTGTGGGTGATCGAATTTCCGTTGCTGGGTTTTGATCGGGAACAGAACCGCTGGTATTCCAGCCATCATCCGTTCACCGCGCCGGTGGGCGAGGATATTCCGCTGCTCAAGACGGACCCGAAGAAGGTGCGCGGACAACATTACGACGTGGTGGTGAACGGCGTGGAGCTGGGCGGCGGCTCGATCCGTATCCATCAGCCGGATGTGCAGAAGACGATTTTCGAAGAACTGCTGGCGATTCCGCCGGAGGAAACGAAGCTGCGTTTCGGCTACATGCTGGACGCGTTCAAGTATGGCGCGCCGCCGCATGGGGGCATCGCGCTGGGCTTTGACCGGCTGATCGCGATCTTGTGCGGGACGACGAGCATCCGCGATGTGATCGCCTTCCCGAAGACGGCGAAGGGGACGGACCTGATGACGGATTCGCCGGCGCAGGTTTCGGCGAAGCAGTTGCGGGATCTGTATATCGAGGTGAAGGTGAAGCCGCCGCAAGCACCCCCAGGGGCGGCACCGGCGGCGCCAGCGAAGCCTTGAGGCTGAGGCTGGATAAACGCAGAGACGCGGAGAGAGCAGAGAGGTGCAGAGGGTGAACTGGCTTATTCTGAGCAAAGCGCGGATCAATGATCCGCGCTTTGTTGTGATTGCGATTCGAATGTTGCTGGTAACAAAGCCGGGAAATATGTTTCTGGACCTGAATCTGATTTTCGGTCCGTCGGATTTTTGATATCTCTGCAGGGATGGACGGCAATCAACCTGATCTTAACCTGGCCAGCATTCCAGCACGGAACCGGAGGCAGGTGATGGATTGGGCGTTGGTGCTGGCGAGCCAGGGGATCGGCGCGACGATCGAGCATGAGTCGGAGGGAGCGGGTTGGGGATTGGTGGTGGCGGCGGCGGATCGTGAAGCGGCGGTGCGGGCGATTCGATTGTATCGCATCGAAAACCGTTACTGGCACTGGCGGCAGCCGTTGGTGGTGCAGGGGGTGCTTTGGGAATGGAAGGTGCTTTTTTGGGTGGCGTGGACGGCGTTGGTTTTTTACATGTCGGCGACGTCGCGGTCGGATTTGATG
>DASZCA010000135.1:0-19119 GCA_035943555.1 Verrucomicrobiia bacterium | reverse complement strand
ACTATTGAACGACGGCTAGAATATCGCGACCCACCACCGGCTCCTTGGGTGGTAACGGATGATACGTTGATGGCTTTGTCCATCGTGCGATGTCTGAACCGTTATGGTTTTATCCAGCAGGATGCGCTGGCGGCGGCATTTGCTCACGAGTATGCCCGAGATCCGCAGCGTGGTTACGGCGGCACTGCACACGGAATCTTGCAAGCCATCGGCGAAGGGACGTCGTGGCAAGTAGCGGCGGTGCGGGTGTTTGATGGTCAAGGTTCCTGTGGCAACGGCGGGGCGATGCGTTCGGCGCCCATCGGCGCCTACTTTGCTGATGACATTCCCAAAGTTATTGCAGAAGCCAGGGCTTCGGCCCAAGTGACCCATGCCCATCCCGATGGGCAAACCGGGGCGATTGCCGTGGCCTTGGCCGCCGCGTGGGTTGTCCGTGAAGGTGCACAAGCTTTCAGGGACGACCATGCGCTGATTGAATTTGTCATGGAAAACATTCCGCAACGGGAAACTTTTTATGGCCTAAAGAAAGCGCTACAGGTTCCGCTCAAACTTTCACCACGCGCGGCTGCGTTGATATTAGGCAATGGGTCGGGAGTGATTTCTTCGGACACTGTTCCGTTTTGTCTTTGGTGCGCCGCCCGGCATCTTAAAGATTATCGGGAAGCGATGTGGAATACCGTCAGCGGACTTGGTGATCGTGACACAACATGCGCCATCGTTGGCGGCATTGTCGCCCTGAGTGCCGGGCGCGAGAGCATTCCGGAAGAATGGCTGGTGGCCCGGGAAGCGGTCAAAATTTGATGGAGGAAGTCATGAACGAAAAAGAAACCAAACGGGCCAGCAAGTTTTTGAGCCTGGTGCTCCGGCATGAGCCGGAACGTGTCGGGTTGAAGCTCGGCGAGGCGGGCTGGGTCGGGGTCGCTGAATTGTTGGATGCGGTGAAACGTCACGGCGTGGCCCTCAACCTTGATGGGTTGAAACACATCGTCGAGACCAGTGACAAAAAGCGCTTTGCCTTCAGTGAGGACGGTTTGCAGATCCGCGCAAACCAAGGGCATTCGGTGGAGGTCGATTTGCAATATCCGCCCCAAACACCGCCGGAGGTTTTGTATCACGGCACCGCCACGCGTTTTCTCGATGGCATCCGGCAATGCGGCTTGCAGAAAATGGAGCGGCATGATGTTCATCTGTCGGCAGAGACAAAAGTGACGTTGCAGGTGGGAGGCCGTCATGGCCAGCCGGTGCTATTGGTGATTCGTGCCGGTGAGATGCACCGGGCCGGTCACATTTTTCGTTGTTCGGCCAATGGCGTCTGGCTGGTGGCGGAAGTGCCTGGAGAATTTATTGAGTTTCCGAGTTAGGGAGTTTCCGAGTTGATAAACGGTAAAGATCAAACATAAACACGAAGGAGACCATGCCATGAATAACTTTGATTTTAGCGTCAAAATGCAAATGCGGACCAAGTCTTTTGTGGTTCAAATAGTGAAGTTTTACAGAACTTTGCCAAAAACCGATGAGGCCCGCGTACTCGGACGGCAGGTCTTGCGCTCTGGCACTTCGGTCGCGGCCAATTATCGGGCTGTCTGCCGGGCCAAATCTCAGGCCGACTTCATTTCGAAGTTGGGAACGGTTGTTGAAGAAGCTGACGAACTTCTAAGGATTTTTTCATCGTCATTGGCGACCGCGAAACGCGGAAATCGCTAAATCCTAAACTGATTAACCCATTAATTTTAATCCATGAAAGCCCTGATTCTTGTCGATATCCAAAATGATTTTCTGCCTGGCGGCGCGCTGGCTGTGCGGGACGGTGACGCCATCATTCCGACGGTCAACCGTCTGCAAGCCGCGTTTCCGCTGGTGGTGGCAACGCAAGACTGGCATCCGGCGAATCATGGCAGCTTTGCCGCCAATCATCCGGGCAAAAGTGCTTTCACGCAGATCGATCTGAACGGCCTGTCGCAAACGCTGTGGCCGGTGCATTGTGTGCAAGGGACGCCGGGGGCGGAACTGGCGCCGGGATTGCAACGCGACCGGATCGCCAAAATTTTCCCCAAGGGGACGGATGCGGGCATCGACAGTTACAGCGGGCTGTTTGACAACGGGCAGCGCAAATCTACCGGCTTGGGTGAGTGGCTGAAGGGGCAGGGCGTGACGGAAGTTTTTGTGTGCGGTCTGGCCACGGATTACTGTGTGAAATTCACCGCGTTGGATGCCGCCCGGCTCGGTTTCAAGACACATTTTATCGAGGACGCGAGCCGCGGTGTGAACCTCCAGTCGGATGATGTCAAAAACTCCATGGCGGAAATGCGCCGTGCTGGCATCGTCATCAACCAAAGCAGCGATATTCTGAATTCAAACGCAAAACTATGACTCAAGTGATCACCGCACCGGAACCATTGCCCACCAAAGACGGCCGGCCTTTGATTTTTCTGGCCGGATCCATTGACGAAGGTACGGCGGAAAATTGGCAGACCCGTTTCATCGCGGCCTTCAAGCATGATGAATTGGTCTGGCTAAATCCACGGCGGGAAAATTGGCAGGCGTCCGTTGAACAACGGGCGCACGTTCCAGAATTTCGGAGCCAGGTGGAATGGGAACTGGCCGGACTGGAATGCGCTGACATCATCGTCATGTACTTCGCCCCCGGATCGCGCGCGCCGATTTCCCTGCTGGAAACAGGTTTGTTCGCCCGCAGCGGCAAACTTATGGTTGCGTGTCCGGATGGTTTTTGGCGCAAAGGCAATGTCGAGATGGTCTGTGCGCAATACAACATTCCGCTGGTGAATGATTTGGAGGCGCTGATCCAAGCGGTTCGCGTCCGCTTGACGAAACCGAAAACGGGAAGCCAAACGCAAAAATTATGCTCCGGAAAATTTCTGGCGCTCATCAAAGAGGGACATTGGGAATATGTTGAGCGCGTCAATTCGCCGGGGGCGGCGATCATCGTGGCGGTGACGGCGGAGCAAAAGCTTTTGTTGGTGGAGCAATATCGCATTCCGTTGCATTGCCGGGTCATCGAGCTTCCCGCCGGGATGATCGGTGATGATCCGGGCAGCAGCGGAGAATCCCATGCGGGAGCAGCGCGACGCGAATTGCTGGAGGAGACCGGATACGACGCCGGTAAAATGGAGCCGCTGTTCACGAGTCCTTCAAGCGCGGGACTTACTTCCGAGCGGGTGACTTTGTTTATGGCGTCGCAGTTGCGGCAGGTCGGCAAGGGTGGCGGGGTGGAACACGAGGAGATCACGGTTCATGAAGTTCCGTTGACGGAAATAAATGATTGGCTTGAAGCGAAGGCGAAGGCTGGCTTTCTGGTCGATGCCAAGGTGTATGCGGGGTTGTATTTTGTGGGGCAGAAAAAATGACGCGGCCTGCTTCAAATACCGAATTGTCCGAGCGGTTTGCCGGCTTGCTGCTGGGCACCGCCGTGGGCGATGCGTTGGGACTGCCAGCGGAGGGCATTTCGCGCAGTCGCAGCCGGCGGATGTGGCAAGGGCGATGGCGGCATCGGTTCTTTTTTGGCCGGGGCATGATCAGTGATGACACGGAGCACACGTTATTTGTTGCCCAGGCGTTGTTGGCCCATCCGGATGATGTGGACGCGTTTCAACGCTGTCTTGCCTGGAAATTACGTTTGTGGTTGTTGGGCGTTCCGGCTGGCATCGGTCTGGCCACGCTCCGGTCGATCTTGAAACTGTGGCTGGGGTTTTCTCCGAAGCGAAGCGGTGTCGCCTCGGCGGGCAACGGGCCAGCCATGCGGAGCGCTATCATCGGTTTGTATTTTGCCGATGATCCGCAGCGGCGGCTGGCATTCGTTCTGGCGTCAACCCGGTTGACGCACACGGATCAGCGGGCGGAGACGGCGGCCATCGCCGTGGCGGAAGCCGCCGCCTGGGCGATGAATCAAAACGTGCCGGTCACGGAGTTGCCAAAACATCTGCCGGCTTTGGAAGGCGCTGATGGCTGGGTTGAAATCCGGGGGAAAATGGCCGCGGCGCTGACCGCCCAAATGTCCGTGCAAGATTTTGCCGGCTTCCTCGGTCTGCAACACGGCGTGACGGGGTATGCGTATCACACTGTTCCGGTCGCGCTCTATGCCGCGTTTCGACATGGCGATGATTTTCGCCAAGCCCTGGAGTCCGCCTTGAATTGCGGTGGCGATACGGACACCGTGGGTGCAATCGTCGGCGCGGTGGCCGGGGCAAAATTGGGGCGGCAGGGTGTGCCGGCAGATTTGATTTCCGGCATTTGTGAATGGCCACGTTCAATGTCGGTCATGGAGCGCATCGCTGTGCGGCTGGCCGAGCAGAAACAAAAAGGTGTTCCGCTGGGGCCGGTCCGTTATTTCTGGCCGGGGTTGATTCCGCGAAATATTTTCTTCGTGATCGTCGTGTTGCTCCACGGATTCCGCCGGCTGGCACCGCCTTATTGATACGTTGCGCCGCCGGTGCATCATAAAACCAAGTGAGTTGAATTTAAAAGATCATCGCGAAGGTTTTGATTGCGATACATCTTAACTGGCACTGAGTTGAGTTTCGCTGCGACTGCGGCGCGCGCGGAGCGACGCGCCCTACCAGCGCAGGTTTCATGTCCGACGGCGATTAATTTGACCGCGCCCCCGGAAAATTAAAGCCGCGATCAATCTACCTGTTGTTTTGACTTTGTCCGCGACTCGGTTTTAATGGCGGCGACCGGCAGCAAAAATATTGTGGAATCCACGCAACAACCGCTCGAGCCATTGGCGTATCACGTCGAGTTGCGGGATTATCTCAAGACGCAGGAGCGGGAGCTGTGGAACTGGTTCGCCTCGGCGCGCGCGCAGGCGGATTATACGGAAAACCTCCGGCTGGAACTGCTCAAGTCCACCTACCGGCTGGACGCGGAAGGCCATCCGGAATTGTACCAAGGGCTGGCGGAGGCCAAGGTGCGGTTGGGATTGGACATACCCGTCACGCTCTATCAGGCGCAGAGCAATCCGTACGCAAATGCGACGTTGTTCTTCATCCCCGGCGAAGGGCATATTGTTTTTTCCGGCCCGGTGCTGACGCTGATGAACGCGGAGGAAATCAAGTCCATCCTTGGCCATGAACTGGCGCATTATCATCTGTGGCAATGGCAGCAGGGTGACCTGCATATCGTGGATCGCCTGATCCAAGCCGTGGCTCACGACCCACGTGCCGCGTCCAGCCATGAAAACACCGCGCGTCTATACCAGCTTTATACTGAAATCTTTGCCGACCGTGGTTCGCTGCGCGTGACCGGTGATCTGCTGCCCGTCATCGCCGGCTTGGTGAAGGTGCAGACCGGCCTCGCGCAGGTCAGTGCGGCCGGTTACCTGAAGCAGGCGGAGGAAGTTTTTGCCAAGGGTGATGTGGTGACGGAACAGGTATCGCACCCGAAACTTTTCATCCGCGCCCGCGCTTTGAAATTGTGGCAGGAACAACCGGATGAAGCCGCGCCGCATATCGTGCGGATGATCGAAGGGGTGACGACGCTCGATGAACTGGATTTGATGGGACAGATGCGGCAGGTAAAAAGCACGCGGCGTCTGCTTGAACAATTTCTCCAGCCGAAATGGTTTCAAACGACGGCGGTGCTGGGGCACGCCAAGCTGTTCTTCCCGGATTTTAAACCGGCGGCCGTCAAAGATGATGCGGTCATCAGCGAATTCAAACAGACGGATGCCAAGCTGCGCGAATATCTGTGCTATGTGTTGCTGGATTTTGTGACCGTTGATCCCGAACTGGACGAGGTGCCGCTGGCGGCGGCGCTGGCGCTGACCCAACAACTGGACCTGGAAGCGGCCTTCGAAAAGCTCGCGGCGAAGGAACTCAAAAAGAAAGTGCGCGATGTGCGGAAGCTCAAAGAGCAGGCCGCCGAACTGCTGGCCAAGGCGGAGGTGGCGGCATGAGCGAGCAACTGGAATCTCCGTTCCTCCGGCTGCTGGCCAAGGGCGGTTTTGCGACCGATGATGTTTTGTCCGCGCTCCTGCCGTTGATGCGGCAGGTGGCCGTCACGCATCAAACCGGCATGGTGGCGCCGCTGGATGGCCTCGCCGCCCTGGAAACCAATGAGGCGGGCCATCTGTCCTATGCGCCGGCTTCGGTGCTGCCCCCGCGAAAAAATGCGGGCAAAATTGAAGCGTTACAGACGCCGGTCAGCAGCGCGGTCGAGGTGGTCGCCGAGATGCGCCGCACGGCGGATATCGACAAATCATCGGTGACCGTTTCCGATCTGGGTGTCGGGGCGGCGGACGGGGCCATCACAAAGCCGATTTTTATTCCGCGCTACCGGTCGTGGGAACATGCGGTCGATCATCATGACCAACTGACGGACATTTTCTCGCTTGGTCTGTTGCTGGGCAGTTTGGCGTGCGGGTTGGATTTCAATGATCCAGATGAATTGGAGATTTTCACCGCCAACCGGACAAATCTGTTCGTGGTGAACCGCAAGCTGAACCCGGTGCTGGTCTCCGTCATCGTACAGATGACGGAGCTGAACCGCCACAAGCGCGCGCCGGACCTGGCCCAGATGATTTCGCGGTTGCAGAATTATCGCGAGCAGGCGGTAGATTTTGACACCGGCGTTTTCAACCGGAAGGAATTCAAGGAATCGCCGGTCACCGGCAAACGGAAGCTCATCCAATCGCATTTGCGCGACCGGTTGTTTGAAATCTCGCGGCGCAACCGTCTGATCTATTTCAAGCCGTCGCTGCACACGCTGAACCTGACGATCGCTTCCGTGCCGGTGTTGCTGGATTACAAGAATATCAAGCTCGAGCAGCTTTTTGTATGGCATCCCGAACTGGCCGCCACGGTGACGGATGGGGCGCCGATGTCCTTGGGCAAATATCTGCGCTTTGAGGATGCGCCGTATATTCCCGGCGTGCTGGACAAAATTGTGAGTGAGGCGCGGCGTGACCGCGCGGAATTTGGCTTTGCCCAATTGCGCTTGGTGCATTGCTTTTTGCGTTGGAACAATCTCAAGGAAACGCCCAACGAACGCATCCATTCGCCACTGCTGTTGTTGCCGGTGGAATTGACCAAGAAAAAGGGCGTGCGCGACAATTACGTCCTCGATCCTACGAGCAGCGAGGCCGAGGTAAATCCGGCTCTGCGGCATCATCTCAAAGAACTCTACAACCTGAACCTGCCGGAGTTCGTGGACCTGAAAGAGACTTCGCTTGATCAATTTTATGAGGCACTCAAGGCGCAAATCCACGCCAGCGAACCGGGCGTAACGTTCAACAAGATTGACCGGCCCCAAATCTCGCTTATTCACGAAAAAGCCCGCCAACGCGTGGACCAGTATCGTCGCCGGATGAAGGTGCAATCCCGCCGCCATCGCGCCCATACGAAGCCGGATTACAGCTATGACCGCGAGCATTTTCGCCCGCTGGGTTTGCAGCTGTTTTTGGACAAAATCCGGCCTGCGCCGATGCCGTTGCGCGATGTCGCCGGGGCACCGCCGCAACCGCGCCTGCCGCACATCATCGACCCGTCGCCGGAAGAACCCGGCAAGGTGCTGGAGACGGAGCGCAAAATGTTTTCACTGAGCGATGGTGAAAATTCGAATCCGTATTCATGGGATTTTGATTTGTGCAGCCTGACGCTGGGTAATTTTAATTATCGTAAAATGACGCTGGTGCGTGATTTCTCGAACCTGATTGAGACGGACATGGCGAGCCGCGCGTTCGACACGGTTTTTTCGCTGACGCCCAAGCCGGCCGAGGAAGCGCCCCCTCCGCCGCTGGAACTCGCCGAGCAGCAACTGGTCATCCCATGCGATGCCACGCAGGCCTCGGCCATCGCGCGGGCCCGCACCGGGGCTAGCTACATCATCCAAGGCCCGCCGGGCACCGGCAAATCGCAGACCATCACCAACCTCATCGCCGACTATGTGGCACGGGGCAAGCGAGTGCTGTTTGTCTGTGAAAAACGCGCGGCCATCGACGTGGTGTTTCATCGTTTGCGCCAGCAAGGTCTGGATGAACTGTGCTGTCTCATCCACGATTCGCAGACGGACAAGAAGGCCTTCATCCAAAACCTGAAGCAGACGTACGAGAAATTTCTGGGTCAAGCCGATCTGGATGCGGGTGTGGACAAGACGCGCACCGCGGCTGTAAAAGCGATGGAGCAGGATCTCGCGAGCTTGCGCCGTTTTTCGGATGCTATGCGCGAAACCCACGTGCAAACTGGCATCGCGGTGCGGTCTTTGTTGCATCGGCTGGTTGAATTGTGCGGACGCGCCAAGGATTTGGCGCTGGAGATCGAAGATTTGCTGCCCGGTTATCCGCTCTGGTTGCAGTACGGGGAGATCATCCAGCGCTTGCAATCGGCACTGGTGGACATGGGCGAGGAACTGTGCTTTGCCAAGCATCCGTTGCGCTGGCTCGGCAATGGTGTTCTGCAAGCGGACCGGCCGTTGGAATCGCTGGTCAAATATCTCGACCAAGCGGAGGATTTGCTGGATGCCATCGAGAGCGGGCTGGAATTATCCGGGCTGCCCGGCGAACTGTGGGACACCTTTGAGGAGATACAGGCGATCGTGGAGTTTGCCGTGCGTGTCCAGCCCTTGGCCGCGCGCAATCTGCTTGGTGTGCTGACCAAGAGCCCGACGGCGACGGCGTTTGACACGCTGGCCGCCGAACTCGACGCGAAAGCCCAACTGCTGGTCCAGGCGCAACAAAAGACGACAGCGTGGCGCGAGCCGCTTTCACCGGATGACACGCAAAATGCCTTGGTTCAAGCGCAGGCGTTTGAAAAATCGTTCTTCCGTTTTCTGCAACCGGCATTTTGGCGTCTGAAGAAAACATTGCAGGCGCGCTACGATTTTTCGCAGCACGCCGTCATGCCGGCTTGGAGCAAGATTTTGCAAGACCTGGCGGCGCAACAGGCGGCGCAGGCCGCGCTGGATGCGGTGGCGGCCCGGGTCCGGCAGGAATGGCGTTGTGATGATGCGGCGGCTTTCCGCTCGCAAGTGGCGGAGTTGCGCGCGGACCGCAGCGCGGAACATCCCTCGGTAAAGGCGCTGGTACAACAGCTCGCGCAATCGGTAGAGGCCGGTGCGCTCATCGGTTCGCTGGCGGATATCCATGCGCGTTTTGGCGAGTTGGATGCCGTGCTGCGTTCGTTGTTGGCCGAGCATGTGCAGTTTGATTTTCCGCAGATTGCACAGGTGCTGGTGACGTTGCGCGAGCAGACCGGCACGCTGGCCGAGTTATCGCCGATCTTGGGTGAGTTGTTGGAAATGCCGGATCTGTTCCGTCACGCGTTGCGTCATGCCGAGGTGCCGTTGCCGGGTTTCGAAGCTGCCATCGGCAACAAGAGCATGAACCTGGTCTACCGGCTGGACCGGGCGGTGAACCGTTTTGACGGACGGATGCTGGCGCGCAAAATGGAGCAGTTGGAAAAGCGTTATCGCGAATGGCTGGGGCTTAACGCGCGCTGCATCCGCCTGGCCGTCCGGCAAAAATTTCTGGAGCATACGAACATCTCCTCGCTGCCGGCCTCGCAACTGTCGCCGGAACAGAAAGTCTTCAAGAAATCTTACGCCGCCGGGCGACGCGATCTGGAACACGAATTTGGCAAGACGATGCGCTACAAATCCATCCGTGACCTCGCGGCGGGGGATACCGGGCAGGTCATCCAAGATTTGAAACCGATCTGGTTGATGAGCCCGTTGAGCGTTTCGGACACGCTGCCGCTGGATCCGGATCTGTTTGATGTGGTGATTTTTGATGAAGCGAGCCAGATTCCTTTGGAAGAGGCGATCCCGGCGATTTACCGTTCGCATCAGGCCATCGTGGTGGGCGATGAGATGCAGTTGCCGCCGACCATGTTCTTCGCGGGCTCCCGCGCGGATGATGAGACGGTCGTTGTGGAAGAAGATGGCGAGCATATCGAGGTGGATTTAGATGCGGACAGTTTTCTTACGCAGTCGGCGCAGAATCTGCCGTCCACCTTGCTGGCGTGGCATTACCGCAGCCGGTACGAATCGCTGATCAGTTTTTCCAACGCGGCGTTTTACGGCGGCAACCTGTTCACCATTCCCGACCGGCAACGCGCGCTGGCGGATTTGCCGGAATTGATCGTTCACGCCAACGAAGAAGGCGCGGCGAATGTGGATGGTTTGCTCGGTCGCAGCATCAGTTTTCACTACATGGAGCATGGTTTGTATGAAGACCGGCGGAATCCCAATGAGGCGGCATACATCGCGCAGATGGTGCGCGGCATCCTTCAGCGCGATACGAAATTGAGCATCGGCCTCGTCGCCTTCTCGGAAGCGCAACAGGGCGAGATCGAGAGCGCGTTGGGCCATCTGGCCGAAGAGGACATCGACTTTGCCGCACGATTGGAAAATGAACATGTGCGCGAAGAGAACGATGTTTTCTGCGGCCTGTTCGTGAAGAACCTCGAAAATGTCCAAGGCGACGAGCGGGACATCATCATCATGAGCGTGTGCTACGGTCATGATGCGGGCGGGCGGATGCTGATGAACTTCGGCCCCATCAACCAGCGTGGCGGCGAGAAGCGGTTGAATGTCATTTTCTCGCGTGCGCGGCACCACATGGCGATTGTGAGTTCCATCCGGCACACGGACATCACCAATGATTACAATGACGGTGCGAACAGTTTAAAAAATTTCCTCCAATATGCGGAAGCCGTGTCGCAGGGCGATGCCGCGACGGCGCGGCGTGTTTTAGAGAATTTAAATCCGCTCTCGCGCAAGGCGCTGGCGCCGGTGAGCAAGGGCGATGCGGTGGTGGCAAGTTTGGCGGCGGCGTTACAGGCGCGGGGGCATGTGGTAGACCTGAATGTCGGGCAGTCGAAGTTCCGTTGTGATCTCGCCGTGCGTAGCGCCACTGACAGCCTGTATCAACTGGGCATCTTGGTGGACACGGACGGACATTACGCGAATACCAACCTGCTGGACCGTTACCTGATGCAGCCCTCGATCTTGCGTGCGTTTGGCTGGCGGTTTGCGCTCGTGTTGACCAAGGACTGGTATCATAACCCGGATGATGTGCTGGTCCGGATCGAGAAATTGTTGCAGGGGCAGGAGGCAGTGGAAGAAACGGGGTCTGAAGAGGAAGCGCCGGTCGAGCCGGAAGCACCGACGGTTGAAAATACCGAACCTGAGGCCACGGTGGTCCCGGAACCGAGGCCGGCGGCGGCGGTGCCGCCACCTTTGCCGACGGTTGCCGGGCCGGGCTCGGTGCGTCGCTTTGAATTTACCGGTGGGGCTTCGCAGAAATTTTGGGAAGTCACGGTGGCGGGTAATTCGTTTACCGTACGTTTTGGGCGGATCGGGACGGCGGGACAATCGCAGACGAAGACTTTTGCTGATGAGGCGAAGGCGAAGGCTGAAGCGGGTAATTTGATCGCGGAGAAAGTTAAGAAGGGGTATTTGGAGAAGATTTAAGAAGGGTTTAACGGCTCGGGAAAGCAAGAATACTCATAGAGAGTGCGGTTTTATCACCGGAGGCCATGTTTAAACCAATATGCTGCGGCTGATCTCGTTCGGCGCGGGACACAACCGCGCTCCGTCCAAGGCGCCGCGTCAGATTGAATAATCGTCAGAGAATATTTTTACGTTCTTCAATTCGACGAAGACCTGTTCGCCGGGTTTGGGCTGCAGTTCCGAGAACAGTTCTTTGCTCAATTGCACGGTGAAGAGTTCGCCGCTGTCGAGGCGTTTCAATTCGAGGTTCGCCACGGGGCCGGCGGCGTTGGAGCGGATGACGGTGGCGGCGAGGGCCGGGCCATTCGCGACGCGAGTGACGCGGATGTCGTGCGGACGGACGAAGGCGACGGCGGTGGAGTTCACTTCGCCACCGGCGTCGGTGGTGGCAAATTCGGTATCGCCGATGACGACGCCGCCGTCTTTCACGCGGCCGCTGAACAGGTTCACGTTGCCGAGGAAATCGTAGACGAAGGGCGAGGCCGGTTTGTCGTAAATCTCTTCTGGCGTGCCGATCTGTTCGATGCGGCCGTTGCGGAGGATGGCGACGCGGTCGGAAACTTCGAGGGCTTCTTCCTGGTCGTGCGTCACGAAGAGCGTGGTGATGTGGATCTCGTCGTGCAACTGGCGGAGCCAGCGGCGGAGTTCTTTGCGGACCTTGGCGTCGAGTGCGCCGAAGGGTTCATCGAGCAGGAGAACTTTGGGTTCCACGGCGAGGGCGCGGGCGAGGGCGACGCGCTGGCGCTGGCCGCCGGAGAGCTGGGACGGAAAGCGCTTGGCCAACGGATCAAGCTGGATGAGGTGCAGGAGCTTGTCCACGCGGGCGCGGATATCGGCCTCGGGAGGGCGCGTGCTCTTGGGGCGGACGCGCAGACCGAAAGCGATGTTCTCGAACACGGTCATGTGGCGGAAGAGCGCGTAATGCTGGAATGCAAAACCGGCTTTGCGTTCGCTGGCGGGAATCTGCGTCACGTCTTCGCCGTAGAACAGGACCTGGGCGTCGCCGCCGGCATCGGGGAATTCTAGGCCGGCGATGGTGCGGAGCAGGGTGGTCTTGCCGGAACCGGAGGGGCCGAGCAGGGCGACGAGCTCGCCGGACTCGACCTTGAGGCTGACGTTGTCGAGCGCGGTGAAGCTGCCGAACTTTTTCGTGACGTTTTTGACTTCGACACTCATGCGGATTTTTTTTCTTCGAGGGCGACGGCGTTTTTGTATTCCACCCAGGTTTTCAGGCCGAGCGTGATGAGCGCGAGGAGCCCGAGCAACGAGGCCACGGCAAACGCGCCGGTGAAATTATAATCATCATACAATGCCTCGATATGCAGCGGCATGGTGTTGGTCTGGCCGCGGATGCGGCCGCTGACAACGGCGACGGCGCCGAATTCGCCCATGGCGCGGGCGTTGCACAGGATGACGCCGTAGATGAGGCCCCACTTGATGTTCGGAAGCGTCACGCGCCAGAAGGTCTGCCAGCCGCTGGCACCGAGGACGCGCGCGGCCTCTTCTTCATTGCGGCCCTGCGCTTGCATGAGCGGAATCAGTTCGCGTGCGACGAAAGGGAAGGTGACGAAAATGGTCGCCAGCACGATGCCGGGCACGGCGAAGATGACCTTGAAATTGTGGTCGTTCAGCCAACTGGCGAGCGAGGGAAAGGCCGGATTATCGGCGTTCAGCCAGAGCCCCATCCAGCCTTGCGCGCCAAACACGAGGACGTAGATCAGGCCCGCAACAACGGGCGAGACCGAGAACGGCAAATCGATCAGCGTGAGCAGAATGTTTTTACCGTAGAAATCAAATTTGGCGATGGCCCAGGCGGCGCAGACGCCGAAGACGCAATTCAACGGAACAGAAATGCCCGCCGCCAGCAAGGTGAGCCAGATGGAACTGCGGGCGTATGGGTCATTGATCGAGTGCAGGTAGAAGCCGATGCCCTTGGCAAACGCCTGGGTAAAGACGAAGACGAGCGGGATGATGAGGAACAGGCTGACGAAAACCAGCGCCACGCCAATGAGCAGTCGGCGGACCCAGGGCGGTTCACCGGTGGTCCGGCGATGGACACCCTGAGGGGGCACATGAAAAGTGGTGGCGGCAGGCGTCATGCGAGGTTGTTGGTGTTATAACGGTTGGACCACCATTGGAGCACGTTGATGCCGAGCAGCATGATGAAGGAGACAACGAGCATCACCAAGGCGATGGCCGTGGCCTTGCCGTACTCGAACATGTCCAATTCTTGCATGATCAGCACCGGGGTGATCTGAGTTTTCATCGGGATGCCGCCGGCGATGAAGATGACGGAGCCATATTCGCCAAGGGCGCGGGCAAAGGACAGGGCCAGGCCGGTGAGCAGGGCGGGCGTCAGCATGGGCAGGATCACGCGGCAAAATACCTGCCAACGGTTCGCGCCGAGGCTGGAGGCGGCTTCTTCCAATTCCGGGTCAAGGTCTTCGAGGATCGGCTGGACGGTCCGCACGATGAACGGGAGGCCAATGAAAACGAGGGCGATGAAAATGCCGAGGCGCGAGGCGGAGAAGATCGACTGGATCTGGCCAAAGCTGTCCGTGTGGGTGAAGAAGCGGCCAATCCAGCCATCCTTGGAATACAAGGAGGCGAGCGTGATGCCCGCCACGGCGGTGGGCAGGGCGAAGGGCAGGTCCACGAGCGCATCGATGATTTTCTTGCCGAAGAAATCATAGCGCACCAGCACCCAGGCGACGACCAGGCCGAAAACCAGGTTCAACAGCGCCGCCAAAAATGAGAGCCCAAAGGTGAGCCGATAGGACGCCATGGCCGTGGGCATGGTGACGGTGGACCAGAATTCCGGCCACGTCAGGGAGCTCGCTTTCCAGAACACCGCGCCGAGCGGGATGAGGACGATGAGGCTGAGGTAAAAAAGCGTGAAGCCGAGCGTCAGTTTGAAGCCCGGCAGCACGCGAATTTTTTTGGTCTGTTTGCTTTTTGCGGCCACGATTTAAAGGTTCGGAGCGTAGGCGATGAACTTGTTGTATTCGAGCAAAATAGTCTGCAAAGCGGCGACGAGCGCGAGCTCTTTCAGGTATTCCGGCGGCGTGGCCGGCGTCTCCAAGATGACTTCAAACGGGCGCGGGCGGATTTTCGGCGGGCCGTTCAAGACGCCTTCAAAACTGTGGCGGATGACGCCGTTGCGCGCCGGCCAGCCATCGATCTTCGGGCGGCTGTCGCGCGGCACGAATTGTTCCGCGGCGGCGAGGGCCGGTTCAATCAAGCTTTTGGTCAGCGTCGCGCCGTGAGCGTAGCCGTAAAAGCCTTCACTGGTGTCGTCGGTGTGCAAGGAGATGAGGCCTTGGAAAGAGCGGGAAATGAGTTCGGCCTGGAGCAAGCGGACTTCCGGCTCGGCGGAATTGCGCCAAAATTGACGGTTCAAATCAACGCCGCTGCGAGACAGGCGGGTGCCGTCCTCGAAGCCAGTCGGATTGCAGACGGGATAGAAGGAAAGATAGTAGCCGGTCGCGAGCTCGGGCTTGGCCTCGAGCAGCTTGATGAACTGGATCACCGCGTGGACGCCCTCATGCTCATCGCCATGGATGCCGGCGAAAATGCCGACGCGGATGGGGACATCGCCGCCGCGCGGGCCGACGAACAGGTAGCGCGGCAGTTCGTAAGCCTCGCCATTCATTTCAAAGCGCGCCTCGTGATTGCTGACCAGGTTGGGCGATGTGCGGGCGATCGCTTCGAGCGGCGCGAGCAGGTCTTCAATCGAGCGGCGTTGCTTGCGCGATGACTGCTTGCGGGCGATGACAGGTGATTCGGCGATGGTCATATTTTTGAGCGGTTAAGTTATTTTTGATTTGCGAGAGGCGGCGGCCGGGGCCGCCGCCTCCCCGGATGAACTGAAAACTAATTTTTTGGCTGGAAGATCTGGTCGAACACGCCGCCATCGGCGAAGTGCGTCTTCTGGGCATTGGCCCAGCTGCCAAATTCTTCTTTCAAGGTGACGAGCTTCAACTGGTTGAAGTTCGAAGCGTATTTCGCGGCGATGGCCTGGTTGCGCGGGCGGTAAAAGTTTTTCGCCGCGATCTCCTGGCCTTCATCCGAGTACAGGTATTTCAAGTACTCGTTGGCCACTTCAGTGGTGTGGTGATGTTTGGCGTTCTTGTCCACGACGGCCACGGGCGGCTCGGCGAGGATGCTGATGGAGGGCGTGACGATCTCGTAGTTGTCCGCGCCAAATTCCTTCAACACGAGGTGCGCCTCATTTTCCCAGGCGAGCAGCACGTCACCGATGCCGTTCTTGGCGAAGGTGATGGTCGAGCCGCGCGCGCCGGAATCGAGGATGGGCACGTTCTTGTAGAGCTGCGTGATGTAGTCCTTGGCCTTGGCATCATCGTGACCGTTGGCTTCCAGCGCGGAAGCATACGCCGCGAGGTAGGCCCAGCGGGCGCCGCCGGAGGTCTTCGGATTGGGCACGACGATCTTTACGTTCTTCTGCGTGAGATCGCCCCAGTCCTTGATGTTCTTCGGATTGCCCTTGCGGACGAGGAACACGATGGTGGAGGTGTACGGCGTGCTGTCGTTCGGCAACCGGCTCTGCCAGTTGGCGGGCAGCAATTTGGCCTGGGCCGAGATGGCGTCGATATCATAGGCCAAGGCGAGCGTGACGACATCGGCTTCGAGGCCGTTGATGACGCCTTGCGCCTGCTTGCCGGAGCCGCCATGCGACTGGTTGATGGTCACATCATCCCCGCTCTTGGCCTTCCAGTACTTGGTGAACGCCGCGTTGTATTCGGTGTACAACTCGCGCGTCGGGTCGTAGGAGACGTTGAGCAGCTTGATTTCGCCGGCCTGCGAGGAAACCGCGACGGAGGCGGCGAGCAGGATCTTAAGAAATGTTTTCATGAATCAGGTAAATATGTTCTTTCGTTTGGTTCAGAACGCCAGTTGCAGGCGCGAGAAGATCACGCTCTCCGGCTGCGCGCCGACGTTGCCCGCGGCGATCTTGCTGGCGCCGAAGGTGTCAAACGCGGTGTGGGAGTAGCTGAGGTTGGCGCGGACGTTCTTGTTCAGGTACCAGTTCAAGCCGACGGACCAGGCCTGGGCGCCCGAGGCGTTTTTGGTGGGATCCGCGAGCTGGGTGACCGACGTACCGGAGAAGACATCGCTGTCGATATCCAGGCCGGCATAGCGGGCGACCAATTGGAACGCGCCCCATTGGTTGATACGCGGATCGAACGGATGCAGCGGGGTGACGCCGTTGTAGGACGCGTCTTCACCCGTCAACACCCATGAACCGGTGACTTCCCAGGCGGTGTTCTGCACATCTACAGATTTGGTGGCGATGGCGGCGGACCGCTTGGCTTCCGTATCCGAGATGACGTATTCAGCCATCAAGCCCAAGGGGCCGTAGTAATAAGAGGCTTGGGGAGAGATGCGCCAGCCCTGGCCGTTGCCATTCACGCCGGTGTTGTAGCCGAAAAACTTTTGCTGGCCGTCCGTCGTATATCCGGGGGTCAGACCGGTCACGGAGTTGGTCGCCGGATGGTCGATGATGTAACTGCCGCCGACGCCGAAGCTGAGGCCTTTGAGGGCATTCACGGTGGAATTTTTCCAAGGCTGGAAGCACAGGCGGCCCGCGACGCTCTTATCATCCTGGAAGGGGGCGTTGACCGTGGTGCCGTTGTAATCCGTGCCGCCGTTGAAGACGCCGAGGGCGTAGCTGGCGAAGCCGCCGGCGATATCGCCTTTCAATTCGATGCCGAGGTCGCGGTTCGGGACGAGGTCCGTGGCGATGGAGCGTTCGTTAAACATGGTGTAGGGATCGGACTGCAATTGTTCGAGGCCGACGGGCGATTTGAATTTACCAGCCTGGACCTGAAGCCACGGGCTGTAGCGGTAATTCAGGAAGGCATCGACGATCTGCACCGTGCTGCCGCCGAAATCGGGCGTGAAGTTGAAATCGAAATCGCGGAACACCGTGCCGGTGAAGATCGGGCGGGCGCGGCGGATGAGAAAGCCGTCGTTGCCGTTCAGGTTGCCATCGCTAAAAAAGCTGCGGCTGTCGAATTGCACCACGCCGTGCAACTGGGCGACAAAGTTGGAATCGCCGGAGCTGAAACTGAAACCGTTCTGGCCCAATGAAAGCTTCGGGGCGGCTTTGGCGGCAGTGGTGGCCGCGTCGGTATCGATCTCGCGTTCACGTTCCAGCACCCGCACCTTCTGGTCGAGGTCGGCGAGCTGTTGCTTGAGGGCGGCCAGGTCGGCGTCGCTCACTTCCACGCCAAAGGCGGTGGAAGCCAGTCCGGTGAGGGCCAAGGTCGTTACAATGCTATTTTTCAGTTTCATTTTATTGTTGTGCTTCCGTTTTTACGGTCAGCGTTTTTATTACCGACAGACTGACTTCAATGACGACATTTTCAGTCGTCTTTGTTTTCAAATAAAAAACTGAACCCCGGTTCAGCTTTTTTCGTCGTTCCTTTCGACTTTGCACCCGCAGGCCGAAAACCTATAAACGACTAATTATGTCGTTATTATGTCTTGTCGGCGGTAAAAGTCAACAGGTGAAGTGAAATTTTTTTAAATACCTTCGCCGCCGGCGAATTCGGCAAATCCGCCGTGCACTTCCTTCTGGGTGAGCGGGGCGCCTTTGGCGACCTCGGCCAAAGTGGCCTTGTCCATGAGATTGGCCACGTAGTTCCTGGCGTCGAAGAAGATACGCCGGAAACGGCAGACGGGTTCTTGCGAGCAACGGACGTAACCCGTGACAGAAACGCAGTCAATCGGGGCCAAAATACCATCAAAATGGCGGACGACCTCGCCCATGGTGATCTTTTCGGGGCTGCGGGAGAGGAAATAGCCGCCGCGGATGCCGGCGGTGCTGTCCACCCAGCCTTGGGACTTGAGGGCGAGCATGATCTGCTCGAGAAAACGTTTGGGCACGTCATTGCGCCGGGCGAGTTCGCGGATAGGAATGGGGGCGCCGCCGTGGTGTTCCACGAGGGTGAACAGGGCGCGCAGGGCATAATCGGTCCGCTTGGAGACTCGCATGGAATATACGATAGGCCGGGTGGGGGATTGGTCAAGGTCAATTGATTTGTTAAATGGTCGAATGAAGATTGGTTGAAGCGTTGGGGCGGCAACCGGGATGTCTTGATGCGTGATCTGGCAGGGTATGAAATCTTCATATTTTTTTTCTCAAAATGATTGGAATCGGTTGGAAAGCATTGGAAACGATTGGAATTCATTGGAAGCGACAGTGCCTCCATGCGCCTGAGCTTGCCCCACGAAAGTGGACAAAGCATGTAAGCTTTCGGGAGCGACTTATGAAACAACTCAAGAGCCAACAGAAGCATTCCAAAGCGTTCCGGAAGGAAGCGGTGGAGTTATTGATGACGGGCCGGACCCTGACAGATTTGGCGGGGGAACTGGGGGTGCCCCTGTCCACGTTGCATCAATGGAAAAAGGACTACCTGCTCGAGCTGGAGCACCAGCCGACGGATGTGACGGCATTGCCGCCGCTGGCCATGCAGGCGGAACTGCAGCGGCTGCGGCAGGAGAACCAAAAACTCAAACTGCACCAGGAGATCCTAAAAAAAGCGTTGGGCATACTCTCCGCTGCGCCGCCGAGCGGTATGCCCTGATCCAGGTTATGGCCCAAGACTATCCCATCGTTGATCTGTGCCTGGT
>DASZCA010000134.1:0-7882 GCA_035943555.1 Verrucomicrobiia bacterium | reverse complement strand
GAGGAATTTATCAATGCGTTCAATTATCGCGATCCGGAAGTGGCGGCGGGACAGCCGATGGCATTTGCGTCGGAGCGGGCGCGTTATCCGTTCGCGTTGAATCGCGAACTGTTGCGGTTCTCCATCAAGACGGCGGCGGCGGGGCGGCCGGCGGGGCGGGCGTTGAACCTGGTTTTGTTGCTGGATAATTCCGGGTCCATGGAGCGCGCGGACCGGGTGGCGATCATCCGCGAGGCGTTGCATGTACTAGCGGGGCAGTTGCAGCCGCAGGATACGGTGAGCGTGGTCACGTTTGCGCGGACGGCGCGGCTTTGGGCGGATGGCATCGCCGGTGACAAGGCGGGCGAGACGTTGGACAAAGTCGGCGACATCACGCCGGAGGGTGGTACAAATCTGGAGGAAGCCATGCGACTGGCCTACGAGACGGCGCAACGGCATTACCTGGCCAACGGGATGAACCGCGTGGTGTTGCTGACGGACGGTGCGGCCAATCTTGGGAATGTTGATCCCGCCGTTTTGAAACAGAATGTCGAGGCGCGGCGCAAGCAGGGGATTGCGCTGGATTGTTTCGGCATCGGTTTTGAGGGGTATGATGACGATCTGCTGGAACAGCTTTCGCGCAATGGTGACGGACGTTATGCGTTCATCAATTCGCCAGAGGAGGCGGGAGCGGAGTTCGCGGCGAAACTGGCAGGGGCGTTGCAGATCGCGGCGGCGGACGTGAAGGTGCAGGTGGAATTCAATCCGGAGCGGGTGATCGCGTACCGCCAGATCGGTTATGCGAAACACCAGCTTACCAAGGAACAGTTTCGGGATAACACGGTGGATGCCGCGGAGATCGCGGCGCAGGAGGCGGGCAACGCGCTGTACACGGTCCAGACCAAGCCGGACGGCACGGGGCCGGTGGCGACGGTGCATGTGCGCTATAAAATTCCCGGCACGACGGATTATCACGAGCACAGTTGGGATGTGGCGTATGAGCCGAATGTGCCGGCCCTCGAACAAGCGAGCCCGGCGATGCGGCTGGCGGGGACGGCGAGCGCGTTTTCGGAATGGTTGGCGGTGAGCCCATTCGCGCAAGAAGTCACGCCGGACAGTTTGTTGAAGCTCATGAGCGGCGTGCCGGAAGTCTATGGGGCGGATGAGCGTCCGAAGAAGCTGGTTGAAATGATTCGTGAGGCAAAGAGTTTGTCGGGAAAGTAATGCCGGACCGCCTAAAGGCGGAACTCCGAACCTAAGCCATCTGTATTTAAAAAATCTTCTAAGAAATCTTCTGCCGGCGTGTCATTAACCCGGACACGAAATTTTTAAAATTGTTTTCCGAGATGTCCGGGTGCGCTTTTTGCGGCCTGACAGTTTTTTTACAAACGTTTGACCCACGCCTGATAACGGCGGCGTTGCCTGCTGCCAAAATAGGACTGAATTATGAAAACGAATGCTGTGCTTCGGAGGGTTTTCTCCCTCACCCTAACCCTCTCCCGCCGGGAGAGGGAGCAGCCGCCGGGCATCATCTTAAATTTTTTGCGATGCGGAGCAGAAGCCTGCCGCGGGTTTGCCAAGAGGCTGGCCGTGGTGTTTTTATTTTTATTACCCGGTGTTTGTGCTCAAGCGAATGGCATCACGGTACAGGATTTTAAACTGACCGGCGATCTTGGGGGCGATCTGGCGGCATTCACGCTCACGGCGAATGCGACGGTAGATGATACCCATGGCGGGGCTTTGGAATTACTTTCGGGGCCGGTGGCGTTGACAAGCTTGGGCGCGAAACCAAAATGGACGATGGATGTGGAGCAGGGGCGATATATCGCGCGGTTCGATCGCGGGGGGACGTTTCCGATCGAGGTGCATTTCAATGCAGCGGTGACGACGAGCAACGCGTGGAGAGCGGTGAATTTTCACGTGGCGCGGAGCGTGTTGCAGCCGGTGGTGTTGCAGGGGCTGGCGGCGGACACGGAATTTCAATTTGCGAGCGCGGCGCGGCCGGAACGGACGGGCACCAATTTTGTGAGCTATCTGCCGGTGGACGGTTCGGTGAATTTTTCGTGGAAGCAATCACGGCCGGAGGCGGAGGGAAAATTGTTTTACGCCGCGGAGATGGTGGCGCAGATCGGCGTCAGCCCGGGTCTGATGCGGCAAACGGCGCTTGTCAGTGGCAAGATCATGCAGGGCGAAATGAACCGGTTCACGCTCCGGTTGCGTGGCGCCGGTGAGGTCACGCGCGTGCAAGGGGATGCGGTGCTGGCGTGGAATGTCGGGCCGGTGACCAACTCGGAAGACCGCCGGCTGGTGGTGCAATTCAACCAGCCGCAGAAGGATGTCTTTGGCGTGACGGTGCAGGTGCAGACGCCGCTGGGCGCGTTTCCGCAAGCGGCGGATGCCATGCAATTGCGGCCCGAGGGTGCGACGCGTTTTGCCGGAACTTTCCGGGTGGTGAACGATGGTGCGGTGCGGTTGGAAGTGTTGTCCGCCAGCGGCCTGTCGCAGATTTCGCCGGATCAATTTCCAGAATCGAACTTGTTTCATACGACCGGCAACCAGCGGTTTGCGTACCGTTTTTCCAGCGCGGATTTTGCGTTGCGCGTGCAAGCGGACCAGATCTTGCCGGAGGTTGGTGTGTCGCAAGTGGTGGCTTACAATCTTGGCGAAAACGAATTGTCCGTGGATGCGCAGATCGAACTAGATATCCGCGAAGCGCCGTTGCGGGAGCTGTTGTTGAACATTCCGAAAGGGTACGCGGTGGCGAAGCTGACGGCATCGGGGCTGAGCGATTATTTCACCGGCGAAACACCGGATCACAGCGGGGCGGAACTGCGACTGGTTTATGGGCAGCCGGTTTCCGACCGGCAAGTCATTCAACTGCGCCTTGAACGTAATCAATCGTTGGGTGAAACGAACTGGACGCTGCCGCGCATCGAAGTGGCGCGGGCGAAGTCAGTGCGCGGGTTTGTGGGGGTATCGGCAGACAATGGTTTTCGGCTTACAGCAGAACGCACGCAGTCGTTGACGGAGATCGCGACGGCGTTTTTCCCGCAACCGATGAGCGGCATCCAGTCGGCGTTCCGTTTGAGCGAGGCGGATTGGTCGGCGACGTTGCGGATCGAGCGATTGCCGCAGACCGTTTCGGCGGATGTGTTTCATCTGTTTTCCATCGGCGAGGGCATCGCGTATGGCAGCAGCGTGATGAATTATGTCGTCAGCGGCGCGCCGGTGTCGGTGTTCCGCGTCGAGCTGTCGGATGAATATTTTAACGTCGAGTTCACCGGCAAGGACATCCGTAATTGGGAGAGGACGACGAACGGGTGGTTGGTGCAATTGCATACGCCGGTGTCGGGCGCGTTCACGCTGCTGGCGACTTATGAACGGCCGTTCAAGGCGCAGGGTGAGACGCTGGCGTTCACCGGGGCGCGACCGTTGGATGCGCAATCGGAATCTGGGCACACGATCATCATCAGCGCGTACCAATTTCAGGTGAAGCCGGATGACGTGTCGCCCGGTTTGCTGGCACTGGAACCCGGCGAAGTACCTTCGGAATACCGGTTGTTTTTCGACCAGCCGGTGCTGGCGGCGTATCGCTATTCGGCGCGGCCGTTTAATCTGA
Source organism: Verrucomicrobiia bacterium (assembly GCA_035943555.1). Lineage (GTDB taxonomy): Bacteria > Verrucomicrobiota > Verrucomicrobiia > Limisphaerales > UBA11358 > UBA11358. The sequence continues at coordinate 4,284 of DASZCA010000134.1, read as the reverse complement.
AGCTGGCGTTGAGCCCGTTGATGCAAGGTGATTCGCTGGCGCAGGTGGTGGATCGAGCCACGTTGACCACGCGCATCTCGAAGGAAGGACAGGCGATCACGGAAGCGCGGTATTTTGTGAAGAGCCGGGGGAACCCAAATTTTCGCGTGACGTTGCCGGAGGGAACGCAATTGTGGTCGGCCATGGTAAATGGCGCCGCCGTGGTGCCGGTGATGGATGGAAAATCGAACCTGATTCCGCTGCCGCAACATGCCGATCCGGACACGGTGTTGACGCTGGACCTGAAACTTGCAGCGCGTTCGCCGGAGGCAAAGCATGTGACTGTGGCCGCACCCATTGTCGCCGCGCCGGTGATGTTGGCGGAATGGAAGTTGGAACCGGATGAAGGCCAGCGGCTCATCTATCTAGCCGGCACGTTGACGCCGGCGGATGGCGCACCGGATGCCTCTGGCTTTGCACAGATCGCACAAACCTTTCGCTCGGGGCGGGCTTTGAAGGTGATCAGTTCGTTGGTGGTGGCACTGGCAGCGGTAGCGGTGGCGCTCTTCGTATGGCGTTGGGCGACGGGTGGCGGGGCGCACAAATTCAGCCCGCGCCATCTGCTCGGTGCGTTGCTGGGCGGCGGAGCGGTTCTGTTCACCGGGGTTTCGCTGCTACGCGTGGCAGGGGCTTTTGAATCCATCGCCAGTGACGTGGCGAACAGCGTGGCTTTCCTGGCACCGGTGCAACAGGCTTCCAGTGCGCTCACGGCGGAGGTCGTCAACGTGCCAGCGAACGCGGCGACCTTCGCCTATGGCGGGGCGCTGACGCTGGCATTGCTCGCGGTGGCGTTCTGGGTTTTCGGTCTGGTGCGCGGGAAGAAGGCGGTGTTTGGAATTATTGGCTGGACGTTTCTGGCGTGGGCGGCGTTGCGTCTGCCGAATGGCGCGCCTGTTTTTCTCATTGTACTAACGGTGTTCATCGTGGTGCGGGCGATCGTTCCCGGTTTGAAACAGCTCTGGTGCCTGCCGACCAAACCGAAGACAGACTTGCCGTCGGTGCAGACGGATACGCCGCCGGCGGTCGCGACCTTGATCATCGGTCTGTTGCTGCTAGGCAGCGTGATGAGCGGGCGGGCGGCGGCGTTGCCTGAATCCGTGGTGCAACAGGTTTGGGTCAAAGAAGGTTTTGTGACGGGGGCGGCAAAAATTCATTGGCAGGCGGACAAGGGCGAAGTGATGCCGTTGTTGTTTGAGCCGGCGGTGCTGACGCATGTGAATTATCCGAAGCCGCTGAAGTTGCAGGCCGCGTCACCGGGTGCGCGCTACGCACAACAACTTTTCGCACCCTCGGCCGGTGAGTTTGACATCGAGGTGCAGTATCAATTGCAGGTCATCCGCTACGATGCGGAAAGCGGTTTAAATCTGCCGGTAACTTCCGGCCTGATCAACCGCGTGGCGATCACATTGACCGGTTTGGATGTGGATGTGTCTTCGCCGGTGGCGGTATCGGTGCAGCGCAACGCAAGCGGAAGCAATACCGTGGCGACGCTGACGCTATCGCCCGGGGCCGCGTGGATCGGTTGGAAACCGCGCAGCCGGGACGTAAAAAATGAGAAGCCGGTCTTTTATGCGGAGCTATCGCAGCTTTATATTCCATCAGCCGGCGTGGTCGAGGGGGTGCACCAGGTTTCCATCCGGCCGGCGCAGGGTGAGCTTGGTGAATTGGTTTTCAACGTGCCATCCGGTGCCACGATCACAGACGTGGCCGATGGCGGGCCGGGAACCAAAAGACAAACGCCGCTGGTGTCGCCCTGGCGATTTGATCCGGATGCGCGAAAGCTGCGCGTGACCTTGAACCCGGCGCAGTCCAAACCATTTGCCTTGATCATTCGCTCGCAAGTGGCGACGGGCACATTGCCATTCACGCAGCCGGTGGGGTTGATTTCCGTTGAAGGCGCGGCGAACCAGATCGGGTTGCTGGGCGTGGCCACGGGGAATGATGTACAACTGGATGATGTGGGTGCGGAGAAATTTTCAGCAATCAACCTGGAAGATTTTCCGGGCGGCATGGCCGACCCGTTGGCGGTGCAATTCCCCGGGTTGACGGTGCGCCGCGCTTATCGCTATGCGGATACGCAAGCGGCGGCGGTGTTGAAGGCTTCGGCGGTCGAGCCGGATGTGCGCGTGGAAACGCAGGATACCTTGTCGATGGGCGAAGACCGTACTGTTTTAGCGACGACAGCGGATGTGGCCATCACGCGGGCAGGTATTTTTAAGCTGAGCTTTTTGATGCCGCCAGGTTTTGATGTGGAATCCATCAGCGGCGCGGCGTTGAGCCATTGGACGGAATTGAAATCGGAGGCGGGGCGAATCATCACGCTGAATCTTTCCGGCAAGACGGACGGGCAACAGCAATTCATCATCAGCCTTTCGGGGCCGGGCGTGAAGACGGCGGGGGCGTGGCAGGCGCCGAAAATTATTTTCCGGGAAGCGAGCAAACAGCGCGGAACCTTGTTGGTCGTGCCGGAGCAGGGGATGCGTTTGCAGGTCGCCACGCGCGAGGGCGTGACGCAGCTTGATCCGCAGAAATCCGGCGTGCGGCAAAAAGGTGTGCTGGCGTTCCGCGTCTTGGAGACGCCGTGGAATCTTGCTCTGGATATTGAGCAGGTGGATCCATGGATCCAAGTGACGAGCTTGCAACATGCAACCGTGAATGAGGCGCAAGTGAAGGTGGTGGCGAATCTGCAATATCAGATCGAGAATACGGGGCTAAAATCGTTCCGCGTCCTGATTCCGACGAATGCGGAAGGCGTGACATTCCATGGTGACCAACTGGCGGATTTTCTCGCGGTAGATGGTTTAATGACCAACGGTTTGCAGACGTGGGAAATCAAACTGCACCGCCGGGTGATCGGTCAGTATCTGTTGCAAGTGGATTACCAGACGCCGGTGGCGGGGCAGGCGGGCGAGACGGTTGTGCGCGGGGTGCTGGCGGGCGATGTGAATCTGCAACGCGGGTTTACGACGTTGCAAGCGGCGGGACGCTTGCAGATCCATGTGGATGAACTGCCGGCGGCATTGCAGCCGACCGAGTGGCAGGGGATTCCGCATGCGTTGATGAAGGACATGTCGGCGGAGTCGGCAAACTTTGCGTACCGGCTGGTGGAACCAGATTTTCAACTGCCATTAAAATTGGAAAGGCATGAGGCCACGAAGCTGCTGCCAGCGCGCGTGAATGAAGTCACGTTCACCTCTGTGATCTCAGATGCAGGGGTGATGCTGACGCAGGCGAAGCTCAGCATTTTGCCGGGCGACAAGCGGCTGTTGCATTTCACGCTGCCAAAGGGGGCGAACTTCTGGTTCGCGTTTGTGAACCAGAACGGTGTCTGGCCATGGCGCGAAGGTGAAGAAATTTTGATCCCGCTCGAACAGCAGTCGCGCGGTGACGAACCGGTGCCGGTGGAAATTTTTTTCAGCAGCGAGGCCGGCAAAGCGGGCGGCAGCGCGTTGAACCTGGCGTTGTTTGCGCCGAAGTTTGATCTGCCGCTGGAAAACCTGACGTGGCGCGTTTTCTTGAATGACAAATGGCAGTTAAAACATTGGGATGGCGCGTTGCAATTGCAGCGCGAGGAGCTGGTGGCCTGCGGCGGGGCGCTCGATGTGGACGGTTATCTCCAGACGGAAACTAGCATGCAAAAAGACAAGACCAAGCAAGCTGAAGAAATGCTGGCATTTGGCAACACGGCGTTGCAGAACGGCGATCCGCAGCAGGCGCGGCGAGCGTTTGAATCAGCCTACGGTTTATCGCGCAACGACGCGGCGTTCAATGAAGACGCGCGGGTGCAGCTTAACAATCTGAAATTGCAACAGGCGCTGGTGGGCCTGAACGTCCGCCAGGCCAGCGTGAGCGGAACGGCTGGCGGCGCGAATGGAAAATTGCTCGAACTGCGCAACAACAGCGACGCGAACTACACGCAGCAGGACGCCAAGCAGATCATCGACAACAACAGCGCGGACGAAAATGCGGCGCTGATGAAGCTGGCCGGGCGGCTGATCCAGCAGCAAGACGCGGCAGTGGCGAATCCCGCGGTGATCCGGGCGAATATTCCGGAGCAGGGGCGGTTGCTGACCTTCAAACGCGCGGTGGTGGTGGATGAGCGGGCGGATTTGGGGATCAATCTGCAAACACGCACGGTCAGCGCGGTGTCGTGGAGCTTGCGGCTGGAGGTGATGGTCGTCACGGCGTTGGGGTTGGCGGGTTTGGGGTGGCTGTTGCGCAGGGTGGGGGATGCGAAAGCGGGAT
>DASZCA010000133.1:0-8669 GCA_035943555.1 Verrucomicrobiia bacterium | reverse complement strand
GGGAACCAATAAAGATACTAGGTTCGAGGGAACCGGCTGGTCTCCGCCCGTAACGTTTGGCGCGGTGATGCCGGTCTTGGTCCAAAAATTCACGAGCGCGGCGCTGTCCTCCACGCCGATGTACAATTCGTAAATGCTGATATTGGCACCCAGACTGGCCCGGGTGCAATTGACTTTCACATAACGTGCCGGGTTCGCGTCAAAGCTGTAAGCCAGCCAACCGGAAGCGGCGTTGCCAATGACCGATACGGCGGTCGTCCAAGTTGTGCCGTTGGTCGATAACTGGATTGTATAATCGGCGCCGGCGGCATGTTCCCAATTGATCTGCACCTGCCGCACAAGTTTTGTCTGGCCGATATCCACCGAAATCCAATGGGTTCCCGCGTTGGGAAGCGATACCCAGCGCGTCCCCTGGTCCCCGTCGACCGCCCGGCCTCCTTCGTATCCGGCGGAAAATGTGCTGTCCACGGTGACGGAGCGGTTGAGCGCCAGGTTGCCACAATAAACCCGGAATTCATAGACACTAATGTTCGAATTAAACGCCGCCGAAGTGCAATTGAGTTGAAGATAGCGGGCCGCCACGGTATTGAAATTATGGCTAACAAGCCCGCCACTGGTATTGCCCGTGACGGTCAACACGGTCTGCCAGTTGGTTCCATCCAGGGACGTATTGATGGTGTAATTCCTACCGTAAGCCGATTCCCAGTTGATCTGAACCTGGTTGACCGATTTCACCTCGCCCAAATCCACCCGCAGCCAATGTGTGCCAGCATTCACTGCGGACGCCCAACGGGTGCTGTCACTATTATCTACGGCATGGCCAGCGGCATAGGCCGGATCATTTTGATAAACGCTGTCCACCGCGATGGCCGCGCCTTGGGCGAGATCGCCGGAATCGTCAGGGGTGGCGTGGATTTGCCCCGGCCTTAAGATGTAATTAAGCAACAAGAGACCAATAGCTAGTTTGAACACTGTCTTCATCGAGCTATGGCCGGATCGGTCGTGGGCAAGGTGGTTGATTTTTCAAACATTAATATATAATAAAACCCTATCAACTTGAGTTATATCTTATGTCGGTTGGATTTTATTCTTGGGTAAGATGCAAACCGTCCTTATCGCTCATAATTGTGTAAAAATCGCCATGCCAGCATATGTGTCGCAACTGGCCCTTAAACCCGCGTACACTTTCGGGATTCCAAAGAGCTGTTGTCCCTTGCGGCTCGGGTCGAAATCCAAAAAACGTATTTATAATCACTTCGGCAAAACACCCGGACACCTCCGCAAAAGACGCGCCGGCGCGCGAACTTACTTTAGCCTGCAAATCCTCCTGCCCTTCCACCTTGGTCAATTCGATTGCCTGAGGAATGGCGGAATCAAACGCCGTACGGAATCGACGCATCATGTCCAGCGCCTTGTCGAAGCGCCCCAGCTCCGCCGTCGCCTGTGCGGCCTTCGCCGGCCAGCCTGTGTAAGAGCCCGCGGGGCCGTGATCCGAACGGTCGGAATTAAATGCGGATGGATCTTCCCGCGACATCGCCCGCATCCATGTTTTCGTCATCAATTCGCGGTCCATGAAATCCATCATCCCTTGTTTGACGTCGCCTGCGAGGTCACCGCTGATCGTCGTGCCCACCGTGAGGTAGTCATATATGTGCCGGCTGTCGATCTGCCGCCCGTCCGGATATAACACATTCCAAGAACCCGTTTTTTTGTTGTATAATTTCAACAATTCTGGAACCAGCGCGTCGGCGCGGGCGCGCAGATCTCCTGCCCGTTTAAGATGTTTCAATTTCTCATGATACTCCGCCATGCGCCGCATCATCCAGAGATTGGCCGCATTGATGGACGCAACGGTATGGATATAATTAGGCGGGGCTTCCAGCATGTTCCAGCAGTTCCCGCCGATGTCTGCCAGTTTGCCATTCTGGGGGACCAGCCGTTGCCAATCCATCGCCAAGGTATCCAGGTAGTCGAGCACCGTCCGCCCGTTCACCTGTTCAGACAGGAAGGCATAATCACCGCTGACCGTCAGGTAGCGGTCAAACGAAATAAAATATGCGTAAGGGTTCACCGCATACCAGTTGCCGTCCGCCCTGCCCGTGTAGAGGCTGAAATGGCTGCACGCGCGATAGTCGATGGTCAGCCAATGACGCAGTTCATTTTTCATCACTGCTGGATTGAGCAGGGCGTACGGCAGCGAGGTCAGTGAATAATCCCAGAACCAGGTCACATCACCGCCCCACTCGGGATCTTCGCCGACAAAACACTGTTTGAATTCCGCAAAATTATCACGCTCCGTCTCCAACATGCTGGCAATGGAAAGATAATAAAGCTCCCGCAACGCCTGATCATCCGTTTCCAGCGTTGGCAGGCACCCGGAATAGATGCCGTTGCCCGGCGTGAACACCGCCCGCCAGCGGTTTTCCCAGTCAGACTTGGCGGAGGCGAAAACTTCGGCGAAATGCTCGCCCCATCGCCGCGCATTCTGCCCGGCCTCGGCCGCGTTTTTGGCGAGCGCCAGTCCCAAAGAAATTTCCCTGCCTGCTTGCGGCGGCAGCGAAATGTTCCATACCGCCACCGTCAGGCCGTTCGTGGTCAGAATATCATCCGGCGCCACTGTGAAGTGATACACCCGCGTCGCCCCGCCTGGAATGATTGCCGTAAATGGATCTGGGCGGGTGACTTCTGCTGACCGCAGATTCATTTCCAACCGGCGTGACACCGTTTTAGCCGAAGTATTTGTGAACGTAAACCGGTCCAGCACCCCATGGTTTGCAAAAACCATGCGCAATGTTGATTCCATATCCACCTCCCCCGCCTGCGCCCGGGTTTGCACCTGATACGGATACCAGCGGCTCTCGTCGCAGAACACCGGGTGTCCGTCCAGAGTGATCGCATCCAGCACCCCGTCCGCGCCGCCCTCGTCCACAAAATGCAGATTTTGTAAGCCACCCATTTCCTTGGTAGACCGCACCGCACCATAGAAATTTGCAAGCGAAGGATAACAGGCCAGAGTGCGGGTCGCCACCCACGGTCCCGCAATGCCGTCTAACGGCAATATGCCACCGGACTTCCATTGTGTTTTCGCTTCGGCCGGCCACGGGTGTTGCCGGCCAGCCGCTACTCGTTCGTCGAACGGTTCAGCTTGCACCGACACCGCGTCGATGAGAATACCTTGGACGCTCGAGCGCGTGTCACCCTGATGGTCCGCACGGGGTTGAAATCGGCGGACCTGAAAACTCAACGTGTGTTTGCCTGCGGCCAATGCCAGCGGTGGCGTGGTCGCGATGCGCCACTTCATCTGGTCCGTCAGGGCGATTTCTTCCGGCTTCCAAAACTCCGCCAACCGGATGGTTTTAACGGTCGCGCCGTCAAGTCCGATGTCAATCTCGCCATCCACGGCTTTGGAGGCCGCCAGTTTAAAAGACACCCGTACCGGGCCGGCTACCGCCAGGTTGAACTGTTGTTGCAACACCGGCGAGCCCGTGGCGGTGCAGGGCAGCAGGATTGATTGAAATCCTTCCCCTGCCAGCAACCGGGTGTGGTTAATCAAGCTGACCCCGCCGCCGGAAAAACTCCAACCGGTGATCTCTTGTTCCTTAGGCGAAAAATCGCGCGACAAATCATCCATGCCGGGCAGTTCAAATCCGCCGTTGCGCAACAATTCCTCCGCCGGCAGAGCAGTTCCGATCAAAGCCAAACTCAAAAACCAGGGTGCGATTCTCTTCATAGCTTCTCGCTGACCGTCCTGCTCACACTGTCTCGGCAACGCGGACATTGCCGTTATGATTAAAAGCTCCCGGCTTGATTTCCCGGGATTCCGGAAAGCGCTCCTCGACGTTGCGTTTGACGATCTTAGGAAATCCCGGCCGGACAAACGCCTTCATTGTGGCGCACTCACGGCCTTCCGACCGGCCATGGGGCCGGATCGTATAGCGCCCGACCGCTGCGGGGACGATGAACGTCTCCGCGTAGTGTACCACGAAAGGTTCAAACGCTTCCGTCGGACTTTCCACGACCGCCTCCTCGCCTTCAACCAAATTTAAAACATTCACATTGCCCCCGGTGTCATGCGGCACGGCTTTCGTGAACCAATGCCGGCGGGTCTCGATGAATTCACGTTCGTGCAGACCGGTCCGCTCTTCGCGCCAGCCGTCGCCGTTGCCCAGTGGTTCGGTCCGGTTTACCAGGTTTTTGCGCGTCCAGTCGGTGGTTTGGTTCCACTGGATGTTCGCCACCCCGTGCTCCAGGTGAATGGGCCGCGGTTTGCCGTCCAGACCTAGCCGCTGCCAGTCCCACATCTTGAAAGTGAAGATATAAGGCGTGGCGCTGATCTCGAGCACCATGGTTTCCGCACCGCTGCAATGCACCGTTCCAGCCGGGATCAAAAAATGATCATGTTTTCTGGCCGGAAAACGGTTGGCGTATTTGTCCGCCGGAAATGCGGCCGCGCCCGTCTGGGCTTCCCGCAGATCGCGCACCAGTGAAACCGGATCAACCCCGTCCTTGAGCCCAAGGTAAACCGAGGCGCCCGGCTTGGAATCCAGCACGTAATAGCTCTCATCCTGCGTGTAGTGCATCCCGAAATGATGCTGGATGTATTCGGTCAGCGGGTGGACTTGGAACGACAGGTTGCTGCCGCCGATCGTGTCCAAGAAATCAAACCGGATCGGAAATTCATCACCGAACCGCGCGTGCACCCCCTCGCCCAACAAGGCGCGCGGTTCATGAAACACCAGGTCCAGCGAAGGAATCTCCAGCCGCTTGTCACCAAAGCCCAGCAGCAGGCTGTTTTCCTCCGGTACGCAGTCAAAGCACCAGCCGAAATTTTCCGCGGCGCGGTCCAGCCCGCAAAACTCTTTCATCCACTGCCCGCCCCACGGCGCCGGGTCAAAGAACGGCACCACGCGGAACGGACGCGTTACCACGTGCCGTAAGCCGCAGCGCACGGCCTCGCCTTCGGCCAGTTTGGGCTCGTGTGGATTGTTGGTATCCAGCACGAAATCCCACCGGCCGATCAACGTCCGTTTCCAGCGGTCGCACACGCGCCAATCCACAAAAAAAGCGCGCTTGTATTGCAAGCTTGCCGCCAGCGACCGGTTTTCCACCCCGAGGTTGCTTGTCTCATTGCGACGAAAACGTAGCTGCGCCTCCCAGCGCGCCAAGTCGGCATAGACCAGCACGTCCGGCTCAGCCAACAGGCTCCCACCGCAACCAACGATCAAAACCAGGCCCTCGGAAATGTTCGCAATATCTGTCCGCATCGCCGACAGTTTTTCCTGATCAAAAAATTGCGGCAACGTCAGGCCGCTCAAAAAGCCAAAAACCGGATCCTTCCCGCCCAGAAACGGGGCTACCAAGGCATCGATCTGATCCGGCCCCAACAAGGCTTCTTCCGCTTGAAATATTCGCGTCGGTGCCAGGCCGGTCCGGATTTCCTTCGCGATCGCCGCTACCTCCACGCCAGTGTAACACTCCACGACCAGCACCGTCTTTTTTGCCACACGCCGATGGATGGCCTGCCGCAGGCGGGCGGTAATTTCGCCCCAGCCCTGCACGCAACTCATTTCCCCGTCTGGAACTTGGACAAAAGGAAACTTATCGTATGTGGAAGTTCTCATAGGGTGGAAATGGAACCAGGTTGTCCGGCCATCACGGCACAGCCGATCAGGGCCGCGTCATCGCCCAGCGCGGAAACGACAATCGGAATCTCCAATGCCAGGCTGGGCATGTGCCGCCGGAGATGCTCACGAACCGCCGGGAGGATCACTTCGTGGCTACGCAGTATCGCGCCACCCAGCACTACCATTTCCGGGTCGTAAGCGATCACCGCGTTTTGCACCAGCACCGACCATACACTGAGGCTCTTTCGGAGGATGGATTGGGCACAAACATCGCCTTGGGCGGCGAAGGTGAAAATGATTTTGTAATCGATCTTTGCTACGCCCGCCAATTTGCTGGCGGCATATTCTGGCTGGGCGGTCGCCAGCCTGGATAGCGTGGCCGTGGAAGCCAGGTCCTCAGCGCAGCCGATGTTCCCGCACCGCCCGACGGGCCGGTCATACGCGATGGTGCTATGGCCCATGAGCGCCGCTGCACGATTTTTGGCACCGCGTAAAAGGCGGCCGCCAACCATTGCCGCACAACCGATACCCGTGCCGAAAGCAAGCATGACCACATCTGTTTTGCCGCGCGCGGCGCCGGCCGCCTGCTCGCCGAGCAATGCCGCTCGCAGATCGTTTTCCAACGCGACCGGAAATCCCAGTCGCGACCGGCTCCAAGACTTAAAATCCATGGCCGCCGCGCCGGGAAATTTTTCAAACTTACCTTCCACCCGCTGCGTTTCCACATTGATCAAAAACGGCAACGCCAACCCGGCGCCGGCGATATCTGCCAGCGTCAAACCTTGCGATTTTAAAAGCGATCCCCACTCCGTCGCGACTGCTTCGAGCGTATCGGCAAACGAATATTCCGGGCGCGTTTCCAACCGGCTGCGTGCGACGACACGATTCTCCCGAACCAAGCCCAGCTTGATCGAAGCACCACCAAAATCAGCCGCCAAAATCATGAATCCTCCGGTCCGGCCATCACGCCAAAGGCTTTTCCTCGATGCCACCATGCCAATCCGGCACCAGCTACGGAGGTGGAAAACTTGGGGGATTTCAGGTAAAAATACATTTCCATAGAAGATTAGACGTGCTCTACCAATAAATATTATAAGGATCGTAAGTGGCCGGCATCGTGTCCGGAAAAGCGTAAAACTCCGCATGCCCGTCCCCGAAAAGCATCGCCTCGTTGCGCTTGCCCTTGCTGTTATGCCAAATGTTTTCCGCGGTTGTCGGGTTCCGGTTACCCTGCCACGGCCAGTCTCCCAATAGAATCTTGGTCGAAGGCCGCAAGCCCACTCTCGATGCTTTGATCGAAGCGCTGGGCGGCAGATACTTGCCTTTGCTGCCTGTGACGGCAACGACGCCATCGTCATCATAATTCCATTCTACTAGATAGCTGTTACCCCAGGCATCCCAGCAGCTCTTCACGTTCGCGTTCAAGGAATCCCCTTTGTCCGCCGGGCAATGGAATAAATCATAGACTTTGCTGTACGCGTTTAGCGGCCGATTGGTTTCGTATTCCTGGCCGCCGTAAGTGGCTGCCAGGCCGATGATAACTGGCGTGGCCGGGCGCTGTCCGCCTAAGGCCGCCCACCCGTCGTGAATCGGATAGTTTTCACTGTAGTCCGAAGTGTATAATTGAAAACAAATGGCCATCTGCCGCTCGTTGTTGATGCAATATGTCTGTTTGGCTTTTTCTTTAGCGCGTGCCAGGGCAGGTAGCAGCATCGCCGCCAAGATCGCGATAATTGCGATCACCACCAACAACTCGATCAAGGTAAAACCGGCGTTACCGTGACCACGGAGTGAACATTTGGCATTTTTCATTTTATAAAGGGCAAACGGGCCGGGGATACCCCCGGCCCCTCTCCTGTTGAATTATCGGATTGATCTCAATATTGGATGCGATAAAAGCGCTTCGCCGCCGTCGGGGAAACCGGTACCCCATTCGTCACGTCCGTGGCATTTACCCACGGACCGGTCAGATCATCCGCCTGCTGCAACGTGGCTGCTGCCGGCCAGGTCAGCGCCAGGCCCGCCGCCGAATAGGTGTAGGACAAAGGTACTGGGGTCACCAGCGTGCCCAGCCGGAATTCATTGCCGCCGAAATTGCTGCCGGTCACGATCGGGTTCTGGTCCACTTCGATAAGGAAATACTGCCCGGTCACCGTTGCAGGCAAAAGGTACGCGTGCAAGATAGCCGCGTCGGTGTCAGGAATCGAAATCACCGCATCTGGCGTCGTGCCTGGGTCGTTCAAGGAAAACGGGGTTGTTGTGCTCGCCCACAGCCTGATGCCCGTGATTTTGTCAATCGTCTGACCGGACTGGCTGTTGCGCTGCGCATACAAGATCGCATCTACGGCGTAGGACTGATCCACCTGAAAGGCGACATACGCCGGCGCAAAGGATGTTCCGTAGCCGTCATCGGCCCAGTCTTTCCCCGAAAGATGGGTGCCAAGGGCCACGCCCGCGAGGTTCGAATCAAATAGATTCGCGCTGACATAATTCGGATCGGGATAGGAACTGCTCGCGCTCACATTGGTGTAAATCGCGCCGGAGGCGCCCCACGGCAACACGACTTTGGTAGGTACCGTCACGGTGATCACCGAACTAGTCACAGAATTGACCCCGTTCGTTACCACTACGTAATAATTCGCACCGTCATTAACCTTCGCCTTGGCGATGGTATATGTGTTATTGGTGGCTCCAGCAATCGGCGAAGTCGTTTTGTACCATTGATAATGAGGATTCAGTCCGCTGACCTGTACGGACAGATTGATGGGCTGCCCTTGAAAAACCGTCGTGTTCGTGGATTGTTTTAGGATCAGGAGGTTGGGCACGATGCCGACGCCTGCATCATAAATCGCACTGATTTCAGTGCTGGAAAGCGCGCGCCTGAAAAACGATACGTCGTCGATGCTCCCATTGAACGTGCGGGAAGATTCCCCTGCGTCGGTGTCCACCCCGATCTTCATGGATGCCTCAAACGCCTGTCCGGGATTGCTGAAAGCATCCACCGATGAGAGCACGATGCCATTTGAAGAACCGCAATACAATGTC
>DASZCA010000132.1:0-30971 GCA_035943555.1 Verrucomicrobiia bacterium | reverse complement strand
AAATGTAGAAAGAGGCGGGCCGGTTTAATCCCGGACCGCCCGGTTATTTACTCAGGCCTATGTTTTTCGAAATCCTTCCGGGATTTCACCGCAAATGGGGTGGCCATTCTTCCCAATTTCCGCCATGCCCGTAGTTCAGTTTGAATTCTGTCCATTCATGCACGGATTTTTGCCCAATTGTTTGAGAAAAAATGCCGTGCCGGACGACTGGCATTGCCGATGGATTTCCATAGGAAACATCTTCGGTCGAAATCGCAGGATGTGTCATGTTAAAACTTTCTCTGAAGAAGTTTGGTCACGTTATAAATTAGGCGGCAGCTAAAATTGCATGTATATGGGACGAACATCCCACATTCGGCTATGCCGTTCAAATTCGCTCCGAAGTCCAGAAAATTCCCGCTCGCGTGAAGTAAATTCGCAGACGTAAAGCCCAGTGAAGCAAATGTACACACAGTAGTGACCCAATGCGATCGTAAATCTAGCCGATTGGCTAGCTAGGCAGTTGGCGGATTGTTGCTAAGGTCATGTCAAATCCAACGACGTTTATTCACTCGACCGAGTGCATTGTTCTGCCCGGCTTTCCTATGCCGCGAACAACAATCCTTGGGCGGGCGTCGTAACCGCACAGACAATTGAAAGCCCGGTGCAATCACGGGCTTATCGCATGAGCACAGAAATGCAACGCATGAAAAAAGTCATCATCGGTCTCGCAGTCCTCGTATTGGCGGGCCTCGCGCACGCAGTCAACACCACCAACTATGTCCCGGACGGGCAATTTGAATCTCCGAACGGCGATGTCGGTCCGTGGCAGAACATGTTCGGCGGCGATACAATTTCGTTCCTGCCCACCGGCGGCAACCCGGACGGCTGCGTGCAGATTTCGGATGCGGGATCTTACGGCGGCATTGCGTATGTGAATCCGCCGGCGGGAAACCAGCCCACCCTCGCTTCATTAGGGCTCACGGCCGGCCAAACCTACACCTTCGTGATGGACATGCAGATCGTTTCCGGCACCAGCATTGGCGGCCTAAAAATTGAATCTTGGAATGATTCGGCGGTCCTGGGAACAAGCGGTGACATGCGACCCCTGTCCGGCACCACCGATTGGGCGACCTACACATTCTCGTATACGATCAGCCGGGGAGCGACGCATCTTAACATCGTCCCGCTTTGGGGGGCGAACTCCACCATCAATTACGACAATATCGGTGTGGTCGTGCCCGGCCCCACGGCGGCAACCGTGGCCATCACGAGTCCGACCAACACCCAGGTGGTTTTTTCGCCCTTTACGATCAACGCCACGGCGACGGTCAATCCTGGCACGGTCACCAACGTAGGTTTCTACGTGGATAACGTTTTTGCCGGCCGGGCCACCAATTCACCTTTCGCCCTTATCGCCAGCGGCGTGTCGCCGGGTGCGCACACGCTTAAGGCCGTGGCTTTGGACAGCAATGGCAATGCGGCGACCTCCTCCGTGGTGAACATCACGGTGACAAACGTGGCAGCGCCGGCGTTTAGCGCCTACGAATCATTTAATTATCCACAGGGTGATCTGGTCAACGGCACGCCCAGCACGGGCACGGGGTTCGCCGGCAATTGGTCCTGCGGTGTGAATGGTTCGATCGTCTCCGGTTTGAGTTACCCGAACTTGTCCGCGGCAAATAACGCGCTGCAATCTTCCAGCACGTTCCAATTGGAAAGCCTGTCCACCGTGCCCTCCGGCATTGGCACGATCTGGGTCAGCTTTATCTTCAACCAGGCCGGTGACAATGGCGGCAATCGCGATGGTTTTGTCATGGAAGACAGCACGGGCAAAGGTGTGATGTTTGCTTACCAGCAGTTTCAAGCCACTTTTGGCGAGCCCGGCATCACCACCGTAAACGGGTTTACGGCGGTTGGCTCGCAGTTGGGAAACAGCACGGTAACCCAGACGTACAACGCCAATAATTTTTATGTCGTAAAACTTTCTTACAGCGGCGGGGCTTTGAATGGTGTCTCGGTCTATTCGAATCCGACGGCCGGTCCGGGGCAGGCGAACCCGCCGGCGCCTGACTTCTCAGTCAGCTCCGGGTTGGGCGGCATCGGTGTGCTCAGTGTGCTGGGCGTGCTTCACCAAGGCGGGGTTTCCATCAAAGTTGATGAGGTGCGGGTGGGTACCAATTACGCGTCCGTGGTGGGCGCCAACTTGAATCCGACCATCCCGACCACGCTTGCCTTGGCGGTCGCGCCGGCGGCGAAGGTGAGCTGGACCGCGAACAGCACGAATTATTACCAGCCGCAAAGTTCCACGGACGGTGTCAATTGGAACAACCTGGGCAATCTTCTCTATGGCAACAGCGTGACCTCGGTGTTTGACCCGGCACCATCCCCGTTTTACCAGGTTGAGGAAATTCTTCCGGCGCTGTCGGAAACGATCCAAGATGGCGGATTTGAGATCAGTGACGGCGGCACGGGCGCGTTTTACTGGCCGAGCACGGGCAGCCAGTTGCCGACGATGATCACCAGCGATTTCCATAGCGGCGCGGCCTGCATGCAGCTTCTGGTGACCAACACCACCACGGCGGCGCAGATTTGCGATCTCCAGCAGAACAACGTGGCGGACGGCGGCCCGGGGATTAGCGCGGGTACCTCCTACAATTTTTCATTCTGGGCCAAATCGCTCGGCAGAAACCCGTCCGGCGGCTATGTGCAGCAGTACAAGCTGACCTGGTTGAATTCCAGCGGCGCCGTCGTTGGCGCGGTGGGTTTCAATAATTTCACCGTCGGCACGAACACGTGGTCGCAGGTCACCACCGGTCCGGTGGTCGCACCGGCAGGGGCGGTGAATGTGCTTATTGAAATCCGCATCGCCACCGGCGGCATCTTAAATGATTTTGGCGGAGTGCTGGTGGATGACGCCTCCCTCTCGGCCAGCTCGCCGGGCGGCACCATCAACATCCTGCCGGCGATGGTGCAGACGGGATCGGTGTTCACGGCGACGGTGAAAACCAATGGCGTGGCGGCACCGGGTGCATCGGGCAACATCACGTTCCTGACCAATGGCGTCGTGCAAAGCACCGGCGCCGTGGTGAGCGGCATTGCCAGCGGCACGCCCGCCCTCATGCCAGCGAATTACACGGTCACGGCAAATTATCTTGGCGACGCCACGTACATCAGCAGCTCGGCGAGCCTGACGGTGGGCAGTGGCGTGAACACCACGCCGACGAACATTGTCACCAGCGTGTCCGGCAATCAACTGACCATCTCCTGGCCCGCCGATCACACCGGTTGGACCTTGCAGTCCCAGACCAACACACTCGGCGCCGGGCTCCGTGGCACTTGGTCCGATGTGGCCGGTTCGACCGCGACTAACCGGATCAGCATCATCGTCAATCCGAAAAACCCGGCGGTCTTTTACCGGTTGAAATTTTGAGCAATTTGAACGGGATCCCTGGCAGAAGCATGCGCCTCCCTCTCCGTAACGCAGACCGACGACCTTGTCGCCCTAACAACCCGAAAACCAACGCAAATGAAAACACCCCTGACTAAACTGATTTACACCGTGTCCTCCCGGTGCGGTGCCGTTCGACTGCTGCCTGGTGTACTGATTGCTTTTGCCGCGTGCATTTTGGGCGCGACCCATGCCCGGGCGGCGGTTTCGGTTTACGAGCCATTCAACTACACGACTTCCATTCCCAACGGCGCCGCCAGCACGGGCACCGGTGAGACCGGCACCTGGACTTGTGGCGCCACGGCATCGATTGTGACCGGCCTGACGTATACTGGACTTCCCGTGGCCAACAGCGCCCTGAGCACCACGGGCGGGCGGCAATATGTGAGCCTAGCGACGCCGCTTTCCAGCGGCACGAAGTGGTTCAGCTTCCTGTTCAAATGCAGCGGCGATCCGGGCGGGAATCTCGACGGCATTTATTTGAAAGGCGACCAAGCCAACAGCATCTGGGCGGGTTTTCGCGGCGGTGTCAACGGTGTCCAGAACGTCTTCGGCCTGGCAACGGTCACCTCGGCCGGCACAGGGGTGACGGGTGGAACGGGAACGGGTGGCACGGCCAACATCGCCAACACAACCGTGCATCTGATCGTGATGCGGATTGATTTCAATACATCGACGACGAAGGACACGGTCACGCTTTACATTGATCCCGCAGCCAACACGGGCACGCCCAGCGTGGCGGCGACCGCGACAGTCACCACCTTGGATGTCGGCACCATTTCAGCCTTCGGCATCAATGCCCAGGGCGGAACGACGATGAACATCGATGAATTCCGGGTGGGCGACAATTTTGGCGACGTGGTTGGTTTTGCGCCGCCCGTTCCCGCGACTCCGACCGGCCTCGCCGCCGTGGCCGGCAACAATTCCGTGGCGTTGAGCTGGACCGCATCGACGGGCAGCCCGGCGACTTACAACGTGAAGCGCTCGACTACCAGCGGTTCCGGCTATGTCACCATCGGCACCACGACCGCTCCCACGGTGGCGTTCACCGATTCCGTCCTCGGTGGCTCGACTTATTATTATGTCGTGTCCGCGGTCAACGCCACGGGCGAAAGCGCGAACAGTTCGGAAGTTTCCGCGGCGCCCACCTTTGCCGCGCCGGCCGCCCCCATCGGCGTGGTTGCCGTGGCCACCAACAATTCCGTGGGCCTGACCTGGGCGGCCGCCAACTTCGCCAACAGTTACAATGTGAAACGTTCGAGCACCAGCGGTTCGGGATATGTGACCCTCTCCACGGCTGGCGCGGTCACAGGAACGAATTACACCGACACTACCGCCGTGGACGGCTCGGTTTATTACTATGTCATCTCGGCGGTGAACGGTGCCGGTGAAAGCGCCAACTCGGCGGAAAAAACTTCCACGATGCCGCCGGCGGTTCCCTCTGGTGTCGGCGCCACGGCAGGTAACAACTCAGTGAGCCTGAGCTGGACCGGCTCTTCCGGCGCCGTCGGTTACCGCGTGAAGCGTTCGACGACGAGCGGCTCTGGCTATGTGACGGTCGGCACCACGGCGGATCCGACGGTGGCGTTCACCGATCCGATCAGCGGCGGTGTGACGTACTATTATGTGGTGACGGCCACCAATGCGAGCGGTGAGAGCCTGGTCAGTTCGGAAGTTTCGGCGGCACCGGTATTGGCCGCGCCCGCCGCGCCCGCCACGCTCGCCGCCACACCGGGCAACAACACGGTAAGCCTGACTTGGGTGGCGGCTTCTTTTGCCACGAGCTATAATGTGAAGCGCTCGACCACCAGCGGTTCGGGATATGTGACCCTCTCCACATCGGGTGCGGTCACCGGAACCAGCTATCCGGATGCCACGGCGGTCAACGGAACGATTTATTACTATGTCGTCTCGGCTGTGAACGGAGCCGGGGAAAGCGGCAACACCGCTGAATCGGCCGTGACGATGCGGCCCACCACACCGACCGGTTTGATCGCCACAAGCGGGACGAACCAAGTTTCCCTCAGCTGGACAGGATCGAGCCTGGCCACGGGCTATCGCGTGAAGCGTTCCACCACCAGCGGCACGGGCTACGCCGTCATCGGCGGCACGACCGATCCGACCGCGACGTTCACCGATGCCATCATCGGTGGGTTGACGTATTACTATGTCATCACCGCCACGAACGCGAGCGGCGAAACGGTTTCAAGCGTCGAAGCCTCGGCCACGCCGACGCTCGGCGCGCCTTCCGCTCCGGCCACCCTCGCGGCTACGGCGGGTGACAACAACGTGACATTGACGTGGGCGGCGGCGGCTTTCGCCACGAGCTATAATGTGAAACGTTCCACCACCAGCGGCTCCGATTATGTGACGATCTCCACGACTGGCGCGGTCACTGGTACGAACTTCACGGATTCCACGGCGGTCAACGGCACGGCCTACTACTATGTGGTATCCGGAACCAACGCCGCCGGCGAAGGCGCGAATTCCTCCGAGGTCAGGGCCATGCCGAATTTTGTCTCTGTCTATGAATCGTTTAATTACGCTTCGCTCGCCAACGGCACGGCCGTCACGGGCACGGGCGAGAGCGGCACCTGGACCTGCGGCACCGCCCCCGCCATCGTCACCGGCCTCGCCTACACCGGCTTGACCACGGCCAACAGCGCCTTGAGCACGGGTGGAGGACGGCAAATCGTGAGCTTAGCCACGCCGACCGGTTCCGGTACGAAATGGTTCAGCTTCCTGTTCAAGTGCAGTGGTGATCCGGGCGGTAACTATGCGGGTGTTTACTTGAAGGGTGATCAAACCATCAGCCTCTGGGCGGGTTTCCGTGGCGGGTTCAACGGGGTGCAAAACGTTTTTGGCCTGGCAACCGTCACCTCGGCGGGCACGGCCACCACGAGCGGAACGGCGCAAGGAACGACGGCGAACATTGCCAACACGACGGTTCACCTCGTCGTTATGCGCGTTGATTTCAACACCTCCGGCGTCAACGACACGGTCACGTTGTACATCGATCCGTTGGCGAATACCAACGCACCCAGCGTGACGGCGACCACGACGTTGACCACCGTAAACATCGGAACCATCTCCGGCATGGGCGTCAACATCCAGGGCGGCACCACGCTGACGGTTGATGAATTCCGCGTCGGCCAGTCCTTCGGCGAAGTGGTGGGCTACAATCCGCCGGCGGCCCCTACGGGTTTGGTGGCCACGCCGGGAGTGAACACCGTTGGTTTGACCTGGAACGCGGTCAGCACGGCCGCCAGTTACAAAGTGTTGCGCGGCACCACCAGCGGGATTTATCTCGTGACCAACACGGTGACCACAAATTCCTACGTGGATAACACTGCCGTCGGCGGCACCCAGTATTATTACGCGGTGCAGGCGGTGAATGGCTCCGGCACCAGCCCGGTATCGTTGGAAGTCTCGGCCCTGCCGACGGTCGCCTTGCCCAATGTGCCGGCCGGCCTGACCGCGACGGGAACGAACGGCGCGGTACAATTGAACTGGGGCATCGCCACCGGCGCGGCCACCTACAATGTCAAACGCTCCACCACCAGCGGGACGGAAGCGACCATCATCAACGTGGCGGTGAACAACTATTACGACACGACTGTCGTCAACGGCCAGCAGTATTTCTATGAAGTGTCGTCCGTCAACGGCGCGGGTGAGAGTGCGAATTCCGCGGAGGCAAGTGCCACGCCGAATGTGCCGCCGGTGACTCCGGCTGGTCTGGCCGCCACGGCGGGTAACAGCCAAGTCTCCCTGACCTGGACCGGTTCCGCCGGGGCGACCAGCTATAATGTGAAGCGTTCGACGACAAGCGGTTCTGGTTACAGCACCATCGCCACCACGACGAATCCGGCGGTAACCTATACCGATCTGACGGCTGTGAAATTCACGCAGTATTATTACGTGGTCTCCGCCGTCAGCGCGTATGGCGAAAGCGGCAATTCCATTGAGGCGACCGCCACCCCGACGGGAACCTACGGTCCGGCGGCTTACGAATCATTCAACTACGTTTCGCTGCCTAACGGTACGCCCAGTACGGCCACGGGTTTCACGGGCAACTGGAATGTGTCGGGCACACCGAACATCATCGCGGGTCTGACGTATTCCAACCTGCCGACGAGCAACGGTTCTTATCAACACGGCGCGGCGGGTGCGCAGACGACGGTAGATTTCGCCAGCCCGCTGAGCACCGGCACGAAGTACATCAGCTTCCTCTTGCAAGGTTCCGGCAATCCGGGCGGCAACGCGTGTGGCATCTTCTTGAAGGGCAACAATGCGAACAGTTTGTTCGTCGGTTTTGAAGGCGGCTACAGCCCGACATTGACCAGTTTCGGCCTCGGTACGGTCAACAGCACGGCACTGGGCGGGGCAACGGCGCTCGGCAGCACCACACCGGTCGATAACACCGCTGTGGATGTCTTGGTGGTGAAGATCGACTTCAACACCTCGGGTGCGAACGACACTGTGAGCCTTTGGATCGATCCGCCCGCGGGCGCGATCGCAGCAGGAACAGCCGCGAACGTGGTGAGCACCAACTTTGACGTGGGCACGATCACCTCCTTTGGCGTCAATATCAATGGCGCTTTCCCGATCGGTCTGGATGAAATCCGCGTCGGCGATGTTTATGGAGATGTAGTCGGCTACGTGCCCGGCAGCGTGAACACCACGCCGGCGAGCATCGTTTCCAGCGTGGCAGGAAATCAGCTCTCGCTCTCCTGGCCGTTGGATCATACCGGCTGGAAATTGCAGGTGCAGACCAACTCTGCCGCCACGGGGCTGGGTTCCGGCTGGCAGGATGTGGCAGGTTCCACCGCCACGAACCAGATGACCTTCACCATTGATCCGGCGAACCCAGCAGTGTTCTACCGGATGACCTACACCCCGTAAAACGGTCCGGTAAAAAAACGATTGAAGGGGCGGGTTGCGCCCCGGATGAAAACAAAATATGAAAACAGCCAGCCGTCGCGCAAAAAATGGGTTCACCCTGATTGAATTGTTGGTGGTGATCGCCATCATTGCGATTCTTGCAGCCATGTTATTGCCCGCCTTGTCCAAGGCCAAGGTCCGGGCTTATAGAATCCAGTGCATCAACAATCTCCGGCAATTGAACCTGGGCTGGATCATTTATGCCGATGACAACCAGGACAGATTGGCGGACAACAACGGCGGCAATTCCAGCGCCAACAACTGGGTGCTGGGACAGGTGGATGTGGGGCCATGGAATACTGACCCTAAGTCGATCAGCGGCGGCGAAATCTACCAGTACGTCAAGAGCCCGGCCGTTTACAAATGTCCGGCGGACAAACGCACGACCGGGCCGGCACCGTGGCAGACCGGTGTGCCCACGTTGCGCAGCATGTCCATGAATGCCTTCATGGGACTCTCGAACACCGGCGGCGGCAGCAGCCCGAACAGCATCACCCCGATGGCCAACGGCGGCCAGTTCATGCGGGAGTTTAAAAAATTGTCCGATGTCGCCGCCGCGGTCGGAGGGTCTTCCCAATATTGGGTGTTCATCGATGAAAACCCTTACAGCATCAATGACGGCTGGTTTTGCTGCAGCTTGAATACGCCGACGCAATGGTGGGACGCGCCCGCGAGCTATCACGACAAGGCGGGCGGGCTCTCGTTTGCCGACGGCCATGCGGAAATCAAAGTTTGGAAGGATTCAAAATTGCTGGGCCTGACCAGCGCGCCAGCCCCGTCGTTTTTGCGGGACGTGAATTCGGACGATCTGGCCTGGCTCGGTTCCCGGACGACTTCACACTAAAATGCCGGCGCTGAAATCGGATGATGGGCGGGGGCAAAGCGGTAACCATGAACGACGGCTGGTATCTATGAAAAATACACTGCATTTACTGGGTGGTTGTAAAAAAGCGCCGGCACAAGTTCTGGCGCTGGTAGCGGGCCTGATCGTCATGGGCAATTGTCTGGCCAGCCAGCCCATCGCCACCACCGGACCTGCCAAGGTGGAGGTTCGCCAGGCGGGCGGGCGCTGGCAAATGTTCGTGAATCAAAAGCCATTTTACATCAAAGGGGCCGGCTTGGAATACGGCGACCAGGAAAAGTTGGTGGCGGCGGGTGGAAATTCGTTTCGCACCTGGCGAACGGATAATGGGCAGGAAACGGGCCGTCAGATTTTGGATCGCGCGCAAAAGAACGGTCTATACGTCACGATGGGACTGGACATGGCGCGCGAACGCCAGGGTTTTAATTATTCCAACTCCAACGACGTCGCCCAGCAGCTTGCGACCATCCGCGCGCAGGTGCTTGAGTTCAAGGATCATCCGGCGTTGTTGATGTGGGACATTGGCAATGAATTGAACCTGAACTCCACTAATCCGGCGGTGTGGGATGCGGTGAATAATGTTTCCAAGATGATCCATCAACTGGACCACAATCATCCGACGACGACCTCGCTTGCCGGCGCCAGCAAGGATGTGCTTGATCAGATCAAGAATCGCGCGCCGGACCTTGACCTACTGTGCTTCCAGTCGTATGCCGACATCGTCAACCTGCAGCACTATCTGCATGACGCCGGCTGGGCCGGACCCTATGCCGTGACCGAATGGGGTGCGACGGGGCATTGGGAATGCGGCAAGACTGGCTGGGGCGCGCCGATCGAAGACAACAGCTCCGTCAAAGCCAATTTGTATGCGAAACGATACGAGACGGCCATCGCCGCCGACACGAACGGATGCCTCGGTTCTTACGTTTTTTTGTGGGGACAAAAACAGGAACGCACGCCAACATGGTATGGCATGTTCCTCCCATCCGGCGAAGCGACCGAAACCGTTGATGTCATGGAACATCTATGGACCGGCCGCTGGCCAGAAAATCGCAGCCCGGTCATCGGCGGGCTCTGGCTGGATGGCAAGACGGCACCTGATAATGTGCATCTAAGCGCCGGTCAGAATTATACGGCCAAGATCGAGGCCCGCGCGGCCTCGGCGGTACCGCTGACCTATTCTTTTGAGATCATGGAAGAGAGCGGGGCCGAATCGGTGGGCGGTGATTTTGAATCTGAGCCGCAGCATCTGGCCGGACTGGTTTCCGCCGATGTCGCCGGCGAGGCCCAGGTGAAAGCGCCGACCAAACCGGGTGCTTATCGTTTCTTTGCGTATGTGTCCAACGGACAGGGCAGGGCGGCGTATGGGAACATCCCATTTTATGTGGATGGGAAGACGTCGTCGGTCGCGTCTCGGCCTTAACCGCAGACATGGTGCAATTCCATCCTGCAGATTTTTTCAAACAAATGCCCGTTACGAACAATGCCCGGTGCCATTTGTTGGGTTCGGTAATTAATTATAGCATGCCCACACTCCTGCCAAAAAGCCAGCTTTGACTACTTCCGCTGGCTCTATCAATCAACATCAATTTTTATCGCCTGACTTGCTTTTCTTGCAAGAATATCTTCAGCATTTACGCAGTTATATTAACATACATAGTTACTAAACTAGATTTTGAACCGGATTTCACCAAATGGTCCTTTCGATGGCAACCCAGCCGGAGTGCTTTGCTATTTAGCCGGATAAAGAATTTGAATTCGCCTTGTTCCGCATTGGAGTTCGAATGTTAATCAGGTTAACGATGATTGACAAAGCTACGTTTCAAATCGTTGGAATTTTTCGGACAAAGTGCACTTTTTGATTTCACATTGCTGATTTTTTATCAACCCGCTCCAGTCCTTCGCCCGTCTCAAAGACGTGTTTTGGCCGCTTTTACTTGGTCTAAATCAGCATAAATTTAACATGCCATTTCGCCATACGGCGGGCTGATATTTTGATTTGACTCAACGAAATACCCAGTTCGAAACGAAATAAAAAACATTTTTTTTATCTCTATTGACTATTCTGCGAATATTTCATTACCGCTTCAGTTCGGCACCGGACATGCAGTTTTTCATAGATTCGCCGCAAATGTGCTCTGACGGTGTCGTAACTGATGTTCAGCATGGGGCCAATTTCCTTGTTCGTCAGCCCTTTAGCAACCAGATCCAAAAGTTCCATTTCGCGCGCGGAAAGTTCGGCGGTCGGAGGCGTCTCGGTTGTGGGTTTTTGAAAAGTTTCCACAACCATGCGTGCAATTTCTCCGGTCATGGGCGCGCCGCCTGAACGCACTTCAGCAATGGCCCGTATGATTTCCTCGGGCGAGGAGCGTTTCAACAAATAGCCAGAGGCGCCGGCTTTAAGGGCCTGAAATAGCAAATCCCGGTCACGGTATACAGTGACTACAATAATCTGAAGGCTAGGCATCAGATTTTTGAGGCGGGCCGTGCAAGCGATGCCTGACTCGCCTGGTAAATGTATATCCATTAAAACCACATCGGGTTTAAGCTTAGGCACCTCCTTCAAGGCGACTTCTGCGTCAGCGCAAGTACAAACACACCGATGGCCGGGGGCTGAATCCACCCATTCCTTGAGAGATTTGCGGATGCTGGGATTATCATCAACAATAGCAACGGTAGTCATTTTGGAAATGGCAAGCGAAAATTAATTTTTCGAGTTTGAGAAATAATCATTTAAACAAAATACATGCTGATTTAGCATATGGATATGGAAAATATTTGGAAATTGAAATGAAATTTCATTACGAATCGCATGAAAATAAATGCTTTGCGGTTTTTAGTGGGCTGCAAATTTCCGAACAGGAAGGTTCATGAATAAATTCTGCTGTTTTTCTGGTTTTGGCGTGAGATTATACTAGGCAAATTAAACTGCGCACTGCAATGATCAGATCAATGTACGTTCCTTGGCGAACGCTGGCTGTTTATTGGTTGTGTTTTTTGTTGTCATGTTTGTCGGGTGCTAGCACGGCGCATGGCGCACAGGTTGAATCAGAATCCGTAATTGCAACAAATATCGCCCTGCTTCGCAGGGATATCAATCTGCAATCAGGACGCATTTGCACTTACGACCTCACTGGAACCATTCTGGCGGCTGACCGTGATTCTAAGACGTTATTTTTTCAGGATGATTCTGGCACGTCTGTTTTGGAGGTCGATTTGAAAGGGGCCGATTTGCAGCCGGGTCAAAAAGTCCGCCTCTGGGGGACAAGTTATGTGTCTTGCACCGACAGCGGTTTCAGCCTCGGAACCCGTCCGGTGATTGATGCTGATAATCTTCATTCAGAAATTTTAAGATTTAGTGAAATTTACCTTCAAACGGGGCGCCATCCCATTCGGGTAGGTTGGTTTAATCAGGCGTGGACGTCTTCTTTAAACGTCGCTTATTCCGCAGCGCAAATTCCCAAGCAGACGATCCCGCCTGCCGCGCTTTTTCAAAATGGAACCAGACCGGAGCATGCGGATACGTTGCCTGGATTGCGCTATCGTTGCTTTGAGGGAAATTGGGAAAAGTTACCCGACTTTGAAACCTTGATGCCAATAAAAACAGGAACAATTTCGAATTTTACCAGCGCCGTTAAAACCCGGGACGAGAATGTTGCAGTGGAATTCAAAGGCTTTTTGGAAGTGACTAATGATTGCTTGTATAAGTTTTACTTGAGTTCAGATGACGGAAGCCAGTTGTTTTTAGATGACATACCTCCGAAATTGAGTGTCATGGGGACCGTGCCTGTCGCCCCTGTTCGGACGCTCACAGTGGGCCAGCCCTTGTCCAGCGCGCACGACAGTCTTTGGGCTGAGGTGCATGGGAAAATAACGTTCATGGGGCGGCAAGGCAACCATGTAGAATTTGAATTGTCCTCCGGTGAAAATCGAATGCAGATCGAAGTGCTGAACACCCGAAGCGAAATTCCTTGGTATTTGCTAAATAGTCGCGTGAGTGTCCGTGGCATTTCTCCGGGCATGAAAAATGTGGAGGGGCAGAAATATGCCGGTTCAATTATCGTGGCCAATTGGCAGGACGTGCATGTTGAGGAGGTCGCTTCAGTACAATGGTCAGCTTTTCGCAAAACCACGATTGAGAGTTTGAGGCGGGAAAATTCTAAGATCGGCAACGAAGCTGCCTGTCTGCATGGCCGTATTACCTTTAATCCGCTTGCGCAAAAAGCCCAGTTTGAGGACGCCACCGGTTCTGCCCCGATTGATCTTCTGATGGGAAGTACTACTGATACGAATTCAGATGTTGAATGTTTGAGTCTCTGGAGTCGGAATGGGACAAACGTACTACTCCATGAAGCTGTCGCGCGCGGGGCAGCAAAAGAATTCGGTCAGAAAACCAATGATCTGCCCATTTTGACCATGGCCATCCAAGTCCAGCAATTGACACGAGACGCGGCTGCTCGTGCATACCCGGTTGAAATTCATGGCATCGTTACCTCGGTGGCAAACGATTTCAAAAGTTTTCTTATTCAAGATTCTTCCAGGGCAGTCTTCGTTTGGGTAGGGGATGAATCGCCGGCGAGTCTTCCGCAACAGGGAGATTTTTGCAAATTGGAAGGCATCAGCCAGGTGGCGGATTTTTCCCCAATCGTGTTGATGCACCACGCAACAGTGTTATGGAAAGGGCAGATGCCACAGCCTATCAGTCCGTCACGCGATCAGTTGTTAAGCGGCAGCTTGGACGCACAATATGTTGAAATTAGGGGGTTGG
Source organism: Verrucomicrobiia bacterium (assembly GCA_035943555.1). Classification (GTDB taxonomy): domain Bacteria; phylum Verrucomicrobiota; class Verrucomicrobiia; order Limisphaerales; family UBA11358; genus UBA11358. The sequence goes on along the minus strand of DASZCA010000132.1, from coordinate 16,970 downwards.
TTATCGCGGCGAATGACACATACATGACCCTGTTGACAGCGGATGGTATTCTTGATTTGGATGTTTCGCCAGTGCCGAGCCGACAGTGGAACGCATTTCTCAATTCGATCATTCGAGTGCGCGGCTGCCTAGTGGCCAATTGGAATCCAGAGACTCATCAGGTTGTTTTTGACCCGCAGATTCGCCTTCATCTCCGGAGCGCGATCATTTCCTTAGACACGCCTCCTCCAAGCGATTTGTCAGTGGCGGACATGATTCGGGCGAGCGATTTAATGAAGTTCGATGCCCGGTTTGATACTTTCAGAAGAGTAAAGGTTTGTGGGCAGGTTGTTCATGTTAATTCCGACACGGGTTTCTTGATGGACGGTGAAACCGGTTTGCAGTTTCAGCTGAATAAACCATCCTCACTTGTCCCCGGGGATGTAGTTGAGGTGGTTGGATTGGTTGAACTTGGACAGGCTTCTCCAGTCTTAAGGCAAGCAGTTGCCAGCAAAATCGGACACTCCCCTTTGCCTAAACCCTCGAAACTCTCGCTTAATTCACTCAGTAATATTTACGATTCCACTCTTGTCAGTGTGGAGGGAACTTTGGTGGAGATTCAAAATCATGGCACCGAGCAGGCATTGGAATTGCAGGTCGGCGTGAAAAGTTTTTTGGCGCGGTTGGATTCTAAACGGCTGCCAGATAATTTCTGTGAATTGGGAAGCCGTTTGGACTTGACCGGCACATTCCGCGCCCTTGATGGCGATCGATTGGCTGGTCGTGATGTGAATTCGTTCGAACTGCTTTTGAACTCACCCGCAGATGTGAAAATCATAGCCCGGCCACCTTGGTGGACTTTGCGACGTTTGCTGGCGACAGTCACAAGTTTATTGTTGGGGCTGGCCCTGGCATTTATATGGATTGTTTTGTTGCGACATCAAGTAGGACGGCGTACGCAGCAGCTTGGACACGAAATCACGGAGCGGGAGCGGGCGGAAAAACTACGGGCAATTGAGCATGAACGCTCTCGAATCGCCCGCGATTTGCACGACGATCTTGGCAGCACATTGACGGAGATCAGTATGATCGCAACATTGGGTCACGGTTTGCAAATCGGTTCAGAAATTGCCGCCGCCCGGCTTCGAGAGATTGCCGAAAAATCTCGCTCCATGGTTTCGGCATTGGATGGCGTAGTTTGGGTAGTGAATTCAAAGAATGATACACTTTCGAGTCTGATCGAATATCTTGCCAGCTATGCGGAAGAATTTCTTATTAAAGCCCAGGTCTCCTGCCGCGTAGAGATTCCCAAAGGTCATCTGGAAAAGGTAATTGCTGCCGAAATCCGGCATGATGTAATGCTCGCGGCAAAAGAAGCATTAAATAATGCTGTTCGACACGGTCGGCCGACTGAAATTTTGTTGCAAATCTGTATTGACGGAAACACACTTGATATTCTTATCCAAGACAATGGGGGGGGGTTCAATCCCGGTCAGGCAAAAGGCAATGGTTTGGGCAATCTGGAACAGCGAATGAGCAAACTGAACGGCTCTTGCGAGGTCAAATCCATTCCCGGTAAAGGCACATCAATTTTGCTGAAGTTGCCCCTGACAATATAGTTGTGGTCCTATTCAGTTCCGCAATAGGGTAACAAGGCTTGATTGGCCATTTTTTTTCAGCATTTTAATGACCCGCGTATCACGCTGGAGAGGCCTGCAAATCGGGCCGGCTATTTGCAAAAGTTGATTCCGCCGCCGAGGTTGCCAGATTTCTGTGCGTGGCGTGCCAAATGACTTACCTCTGGAAGCGTCTGGGATTGGGTGCGGAGGTTCGGCCGCTTTACGAGCAGGCTCCGGCGGGTAAACACTTGATGGAGGCTTAACTCGGCAACTTTTGATGCGTCGTTGGCCCCTCGGCGGTCTGGGGCTGCAAGACGCCTTCTGAACCTTACCGGGTGTGGCGGGTTCATCGAAAATCTGACCGGAGTGGCCTACAATCCGAGTTTCAACGAATTCAATTGCCAAGTGCTCAAGTGTGGGGTTGGATGATAAGGTGGCCCGCTGCGGCAGTGAAGGGATTGCGCGGCCTGAAAATATCTAAGCAACAAGCCAAACCATCGTCTTTATCGATGACATCGGCTTGAAACCCGATCTCAGTAGTGCGCGCCAAGGAGCCGCCCGGGCAAAATTCGATGCTACAATCAGCGTAAATCACCGGCTCACAAAGCCGACATCTGGTGCGTGAAGCGATTTGTCAATGCGTCCATTCCGACGACTTTACTTCTTGCAACCAAGTATTCGATATTCAGGAAATACTCGACAATCTGACTAGTCCGTTCTGCCTATTGAGATGAAATCGGGGGAATGTCACAGTACAAGCACAGCATTCAACCCTCACGACAACCCATATTTATTAAACCAACATGAAATTGAAACGGCATACAGAACGACAATTTGTTTTGACGACGATTTGTGCGGCATTGATCAGCATGCCTTTATGCAATCAGGTCAATGCACAATCATTTGGCGTAAAATTTTTAGGCAATACCAGCGATAACGTGACTGGAACGGCTGGTGTGGTGGCCATCTCAGGCTGGAATAATATTGGAAACGGCTTTTCTTCAGGAAGTATTTTGGCAAACGATGGCTTGACAGCAGCTAATTTGACCATGTCCGGCGCATTCCCGGGTGATGGCGGGTGGCATAGCGGAGCAACATCTGACGGCGGGAACGGTTCCTTGATGAACGGCTACCTTGACTTAGGGGCAAACATTGGTTCGCACCAAGCAACCAGTACCATATCTGGACTGACCGGATCTTCATATTCGATTTATATGTACATCTTCGGGGATGCATCGCACCCAGGCAACAGTGGCGATTGGCTCGCAAATTATTCTATAAATGGCACTACTTACTACGCAGCACAGCTTGGAAACGGAACAACGACTTACAATACAACTGCAACGACTGTGGGTGGTTCTTTTAGCGGGTTCGTCCAAGGGAATACTTATGGCGCAAATTTCAACACCGCAAGCGCGCTTCCATCGGATTTCGGAAACTATATTCGAATTGATGATGTGACGCCTGTTGACGGAGCAATTACAATAACTGGCGAAGCTGACGCACAATCTTGGCGTTCACCTCTGAACGGTTTTGAAATTGTGGCTGTGCCAGAACCTTCGACTTGGGCGTTTTGCACCATTGGTGGTCTGGCATTGCTTAATTCAGTTCGCCGCCGCAACAAGTGATTCATCTGCATCATCTCTAAAAAAACTTGGCTGGTTCAGAAAACATAACACTATGAAAATGCAAATTAAAAAAATATGTCTGCTAACTGGAATCATCATATTTGCCAGTATAAATCATGTCCGTGCCGATTCGTGGGGGGTTCATTTTTTAGGCACCACGAATGTGGCACTTGATCCAGTAACCGGCACGGCAGGTGTTGTACCAATCTCTGGGTGGAATAACATTACCAATTTAAATCCGATTACACAAGCAAAATACACCACTGGCACTATTCGCTCCAGCGATGGTTTGCTTACCGCAACATTCACCATGTCAGGCGCTACTGTTGGTGATGGCAGTGGTGGCTGGCATAGTAGTGGAACAGGAGATGGCGGGGATTTGTCGCTGGCAAACGGATACTTGGATTTAGGGGCGAATATTCCAAACACGGGATCTCATACGGTGACGAATATTATAACTGGGCTTCAGGGCACGAATTACACATTATATGTATATATTCATAGTGATGCCTCCCACCCAGGAAATGGCGGAGACTGGCTGCCAAACTATTCAGCAAACGGGATAATCTACTATGCCCCACAGTACGGCAACGGGCAAACGACTTTTGATGCTGATTCAACGCCAGTCGGAGGGGCTTTCACAGGCTGGAGAAAAGCTAAGGCGACACTATCAAATTACAATACGCGAGTGAGCAACACCAACGATTTTGGAAATTATCTTGAAATCGACAACGTGATTCCGACGCAACCGGGTGGCGTGGTTACTTTTCTGGGGCAAGCCAATAATCAATCTTGGCGGTCGCCATTGGACGGCTTTGAGCTTGTGCTGAGTACCGCAGCAATCGCTCCATCTATTGATGCGCAAACGGCTTCACAAACAAACTTTTCTGGTGCAACAGTCCAAGTTCAGGTAGTGGCGAACGGCACTCCGCTTAATTTCCAGTGGAAGGCAGGTCCGGTTGGAAGCGGCATATACACAAACTTGATTAATGGGGGCCAGTTTTCCGGCGTGAACAGTGCCAGCCTAACTATTAGCAATTTTACCCCCCTAAACGTAGGCGACTATATCGTGGTCATTACAAATAGCGCGGGTTCTGTTACAAGTTCTCTGCCCACAACCTTGGCCGTGGCGCCTATGTCGATTATTGGGCCAACGCCTTCTGCCTCTCAAGTCTATGCCGGTAACACAGCGTTCTTTGGCGTGGTTGTAAACGGGGCCAATCCTTTGACCTACCATTGGCGTAATAATGGAGTTATTCTGTCGAATGGTGGTCATATTTCCGGTGCCAATACAAGCATTCTTGTCATTTCCAACGCAGCAGCTGCGGATAATGGAACTTATGATGTTGTGGTCACAAACACATTTGACACAGTAACAAGCTCACCGGCAATTTTTGCTGTAACAACTGTTCCCGTTGCCGGCAGTTACGCTGAAAGCATTAGAACCAATGGGGCGGTGGCTTACTGGCGGCTTAATGAAAACGTAGATCCCACAACTGGTTCAGCGGTTGCATTCGACTTCATCGCCGGTCGTGCAGGGGCATATGGGGCGTCTACTCAAAATGGAGCTAACGGTGTTCCCGGCCCAGCGAGTCCGGCTTGGCCTGGTTTCGAATCTGCAAATTCTGCCGTTCAAATATTTACTGGCTATACCAATTCGTTTGTGGAAATACCGGCGAGCGAAGCGTTGAACCTCAATACCAACACGGTAACGATTACGGCGTGGGTGAACCCGGTTGTCATTGTTAATAACGCCGGTATCGTTTTCCAACGTCAAAACGGTGTTGACGGGTTGGTGATCGGAAACACAGGAAATTTAGGATTCAATTGGAACGACAACTCTGCCTCATGGAGCTGGGATTCCGGACTCGCGTTGCCTGCTGGACAATGGTCTTTTGTGGCACTTGTGGTGTCGCCAACAAAAGGTAGGATTTACATGTATAATTCCGGTGCGTGGACCAACTCAAGTGTTGATCTTGCAAACGCTAATGCCGGCTTTGCAGGGCCTCTGGACATTGGAATTGATTCGTTTGATCCGATGGCTCGTGCGTTTAACGGAGATATTGACGAAGTGGCTATTTTCAACAAATCTCTAACATCGGCGCAAATTGCCCAACTGCTCAGCGTGGCTACGGGCACCACGGTAGTGCCACCGGTTGACGCTGTGCCGACTGTCAGCATTCAAACATCTGGTGCAAGCTTGCAGATAACTTGGACTGGAACTTTGCTTGAGTCCACGAATTTGCTGGGACCATGGGTTACTAATACTTCATCTTCTCCATTACTGGTAACACCTGTAGGCCAAAAATTCTATCGTTCTAAATAAAAATGCTTATTACAAGGGGCGGACGAAAGTCCGCCCCTTCATTAATCCACGTTCGGTCGTTTTAAACACTTCCGACGAGAATATGCAAACCTTGGGAGAAAATTATCAGTCTTTATGATGACAACGCGAAAAAACAAAACGATCCCTAAATCAAAATATAAAAAGTCGGGAAGCGTTGCATCTCTATCGGCTTTCACTTTGATTGAATTGCTGGTCGTTATTGCAATCATTGCCATTTTAGCAGCAATGCTTTTGCCTGCACTTACTGCCGCTAAACGAAAAGCACAAGCAATCAGTTGCCTTAATAATACTAAACAGTTAGCTCTTTCCACAATTTTATATGTAAATGACAACGGTGGCTTGTTTGTTGCGCCTACCAATTCTTCAGGCGGCCCGATTTGGATGTCGACTATGATGGGACAATATGCAGGCGTGAACAAGATTCGGATCTGTCCTTCAGCGGCTGATGTCATTGCAGGGGGAGGTATTGGAACTTGCGACAAATCGTGGGAGAATACTGCAAATAACATTACTTTATCAGGAAGTTATGCCTTCAATGGATGGTTATATGTTGGCGACAAAGCCGCATCAAATTGGCGCAATACGCCAAATGGAAATGCCGATGTTTATCTTTTCAATAAAGAATCGGCAGTTACACAATCCAGTTTAACACCTGCCTTTGGAGACTCATGGATTTGGGATTCATGGCCTTACGAGACTGATCAAATTCCGGCGAATTACTACACTGGCGCGTATTCTCCTGCAGAGATTAGCCGGTTTGTAACACCACGGCATGGTGGAAAAAATCCGGCTGCCGCACCACAAAATGTATTTCCTCCAAAAATTGCAAATATGCCGCCAGGTGGTATAAACGTCAGTTTTTTTGATGGACATGCTCAATACTGCAAATTGCCAACACTTTGGAGTTTTTATTGGCATAAAAATTGGGATTCTAGTAAGGTTATTATCAATTGAGTCAGTTAAGTTTGCTGTTTCAGTTGCATGAAGAGTTTTCGCGATCACTAACATGGAATCTCTAAAAAAAATCCTGGTAAGATTGTTTTTTGGCTACTTAGTAGCTTGGAATAACTTTAGCAATGCGCAGACATTTAACGGCTATCATATCTTTGTATCCAATGAAAAATCCGGCACCTTGACGGTTTTTCGTAGTGAAGACTTTAAAGTCACCGCGATTCTACCGGTAGGAAAGCGCCCTCGCGGCCTTCATGGCAGTCCCGATGGCAAAACAGTTTACGTCGCATTGAGTGGCACGCCTATAGAGCCGCCACCCCAACTGGATTCGAATGGAAATCCCATCTTGCACAAGAATCAAGACGATGAGGATAAATCACCGGCGGATAAGTCCGCCGATGGTATCGGCCTTGTGGACGTGGTATCCCAAAAATTCCTTCGTAAAATTCCTGCCGGCTCAGATCCGGAACAATTTTGCTTGAGCCCGGATGGTTCGCGAATTTATATTGCAAATGAGGACGTCAGCGCTGCTACGATTCTCGATGCTAAGAGCGGAAAAGTTCTCACGTTTGTGCCTGTCAGCCGCGAGCCTGAAGGTGTGGGTGCGAGTCCAGACGGCCGTTTTTTCTACATCACCTGTGAGACTGCTGGCGATGTTTTTGCTATTGACGCCAAGTCTTACAAGGTCATCGGCCATTTGGTCGTTCACCCGCGCCCGCGCAGTGTAGCGTTTCTGCCGGACGGTTCGCGCGCTTTCATTCCGTCTGAATCGGTCGGCGAATTGAACGTGATTGATACCGCCACGCAAAACCTTTTGAAAGTCATCACGCTGCCGAAAGGCTCGCGTCCGCAATGCGTCATCGTCTCGCCGGATGGAAGAAAGGTTTTTGCCAGCACGGGTCGTGGTGGTACTGTCGTTGTTGTGGATGCAGCCACTTGCGAGGTGACAAACACAATTACTGTTGGTAAACGTCCATGGGGCATAGCATTATCGCCAGATGGAAAATATTTGTTCACCGCTAACGGCCCGTCGGATGATGTTTCTGTGATTGACCTCTCTACTGAAAAGGAAATCGCCCGCGTCAAGTCATCGGGCAGCCCTTGGGGCATTGTCACTGTGCCTGATCATGAGTGATGTCTCATAGCCATTGGGCCTACCTGCAAGTCTCACAGGTTGTATGTATCCACGATGTGTGTCAGCAAATTTTGGCTGGAACGTCCCCGTTTATGCCAAAACCGAATAGTCGTTTGCCGGCATCATAAGTTTAGGACTAAACTTCACTTCCGACTCGGAAAATATGGATAACGCTTTTTTACCGGGCACATTGAGCTAATGAACGCTAAATATACTTTAAAACGAAAGCTGCCTCACCGCAAAAAGTGTCGAGCAAAAAATATGTTCAACATGGATTATTTTAGGTGTTTGGTGGCAAAGCCCATCCAGTGCAAATGTACAGTTGTTTTTGGGGGTATATTTTTCTGCCAACATCCGAAACGCCAGGATATAGCGGCTCGTACAAAGATGAAAAAGCCTTGAGCAATGTATGCTTGTATCTTCAAATTTGCATGGACGGATTATATCGGGTTTGTTGGAGTAAGGCATGGTTCGCCCTTAGCCTAGTTTTGAATGTCGTCCATAACTTATGTATCTATATCGACCCTAGATTAGCAAATGGTTTCAAGAGGCGGTGCCGATTATTTCACCGTTTCCCACTACTAATGCCAGTGGTTGGGCTTCGGTGATGTCCACTCAGCCATATTTCTCCCTTAGGCAGCAGAAAAATGTGCTTTCAAAGCGATGTGGGTTGTGCTCAGAAGCACCGGGGTAACTTTGCGGTATTCCTATGAGAACAAGTATTTTATTGAAATGTGATTCAATTAAGCTGAAATTGAATTGCTGCTTTGGGCCCGCCTTGACGCTGGTGATTGCCGCTAAAATGCTTCACGACCTAGGTGCAGAAAAAGATTCGAAGATCGTGAGGCCTAGGACTTTTACAATCCCTTGCGCCGGCCGATGCACGTCCAATGGCGGAACAAAATCAGCGGCGCGGTATGGGCCTTATTGACAGCCATTGCGAAGGATTACCCCTCTGTTCCACTACTGTTTATTCATTGATCAGAAAGATGTCCGATGTCGTGATGCTTTTTGTGAAACCGGGCTGGAATGCTTTTGTCCGTAATATCGTAGAGGCGGCTAGCTTGATTGGTTTTTCGTAGAGCGGATCGTCCGTAGTCGGCACGGTTCCGTCCACGGTGTAATGGATTGTCGAGCCCGGTTCGCTTTTCAAGGAGACTTCAACCGGTTTGCTGAAATTTCCGCCACGCGGAACAATTTCCGCCGGTGGCAAAACTTTTGGCCCGGGCATGCTTTCAATCCATTGGCGTAGCAAGATAATGCCGGTTTCATCAACTGAATTGCGCGCAAGCGGCGGCATCTTAAACGGCTCAGTCGTGTTTGCGCGCATAAACAAGATGGAACGCCAAATATCATTTGGCGCGATTACACGTGCACCGTCAATGCGTTGGTCGATCAGCACACGCCCGCCGATCAAGTTCTGATTCGCCAAAGGTGTATCAAAGCGTGCGTCAAAATAAGCGACCGTGCCTCCAGGGCGGTGGCAGTTCGCGCAGTTGGCGTCGAGATACGAGCGCGCACGGTCTTCCAGATTTCTTGTCAAGTCATCTAGCCGCGTCAGTCGGGGAAGCGTTTTAATTTGCTCATCAGTCAAATTTTGGGCGAACAGGCCAAGGTGATTCCAAGTATGCAGTTCGTTGTCCGTTGCTCCTGATGGATAAGTGAAGTCGCGATTTAATTGTCGTGCTTTAACACCAAGGATCAAACCCGCATTAGCATTGTGGCAGGTGAGGCAATCCTGTCGGCTAGGATAATACCATTGCTGGCTTCGTATGCCGGTTGCGGTCTGGATCAGGATCGTTTCCGTGAGGTTTGATTCTAGGAGGTCGGCGTCACTGTTATCCGGACGCCATTTGTAGGTTGCACCATAGACGCCATTGTTCGCATCTCGAACTAGCAAACGCGTTTCCAACCGTCTCCTTGCCTTGGGGTTTGCCTCATTTGTCGCCAACATAAAGGTTTTTGCAAAGATCGTGCCGGGAGGGAAGATCCATTCACCAACAGTACTGAACTTTATTTTTTGATTTTCCGGCAAGGATATCCAGCGTGTTTTTTCCGCACCGTCCGACCAAAATGGAACAATGAGGTCGTAGGGAATTAGCGAATTGTCGGGGGCGAGGGCGGCAGTGTTCTTGAAAACGCCGGTCCGAGAAAGCAGTTGTGGTAACGCGCCGTCTGCGCGTGCGGGCATTTGCAAAAAGGGTTTTGTCGGCTGACGAAAATTGAAGCCATAATCTTCAGCGTTCGTTGTTGTCGCTTGGCAAAAAAGCTGGGCTGCGCAAAACACGGAAATGACGCCAACCCTGAAGCTGGTCCTGTTAACAATTACTTTGGTTTGCAGATTCACATTTGTTGCGTTATGAACTGGCTTTATTTTTTATTGGGTTATTTTCCACTTAATAGCGGCTTCAAGACTGGCAGAAAATTTGCGCACGGTTCGATGAACATTTCCAACTGAAACGTAGGCGTACTGTCCGGAGGGATATCCTTCGATCAAAACATAGTCGTAAAGTTTTGGTTTGGGGCCGCGTGCCTTCGGCAGGTTGGTCAAAAAAACCAGTCCCACACAGATGGAATCTGGCTCGTTGCCTTCTACAAGATTGGTCGCGCGGGTAGCGGAAACCGTGCCGGGGGCCAGCCAGTCGCGGGTGAGCGGCTCTCGAAAAAGATTTGTGTAGCCGCTTTCAACGACCAGTCCGTCCGGCAGCACTTTCAAAATTTTTCCGCAGATGGAACGGCGGGCATCAATGCAGGCCGCGCGGATTTCCTCGACGTTTATCTCTAGGAAAAAACTTGCGTTGGTTTGAATTGAAAATGTTTGCGTCGACGAATTGGAAATGGCTGACGGGGGTTTATTGAGTGCGTCGAAATTGGTTTGGGCGGGCGCAGGAATCACAGTGGTAAATAAAATAGCCAAGCGCAGTAAAAATATTATATTTATTTTGCGGCAATTTTTAAATTTAAATTTCATCGGGTTTTATCGGTTGATTTTTGGGTCACAGCGGCGTCCGTATATCTTTAATATATTGCACGTGGCTGTCTAGAAAAACGCGGCAGCGTCCGCCTGCGTGAATAGTGCGACCCAGTAATTCCGGCGCAACGGAAGGAATTGTTTTCGGGTAATAAGGATCAACGGCAAGTTCCGCATCGCTGGGGCCGTTCATAACTCCTAGCGTTGCATCCGTCGCGCTGGCAACGATCAAGTCAGACACCGCCTGCGATTGCGATTTCCCCCAAAAATCTTCCTGTCCCACCGGATCATCCGGACGGTCAAATCGCCAGGTCCAATAACGGCAGAGCGGGCCGTTGGTGTCCATTGAGGTGGCCTGCACGGATTGAATGGCATTGCCCGTGTTTGAGTTGATTGCAGCCGGACAAGACCAAACATTCAAGTTCGGGCATTCGCTAAAAAAATTCGTGGCGGCCCAGCCCGCGCGCGGGTCGGACGGCGGCCAGCTTGTCCAGGGGTGATAGCCGCCAGGTAAGCTCAATTTCAAATCGCGCCGATCTGGAAAATGATCGGCCTGTTCATTGAGATAAATCGTGAACGCTAGGCCGATCTGTTTGAGGTTGGAAAGGCAGACGGCCTGCTGGCCTTTTTGCTTGGCGCGCGCCAGGGCGGGTAACAGCAGCGCGGCAAGAATGGCGATGATGGCGATGACGACAAGCAATTCAATCAGCGTGAAAGCCATTTGCAATCGCTGGATTTCGGACGCTCCGCTCCGCTTATTGCGCCTGAACGCGGTAGAAGCGGTAAGGATAATTGGTCGCGTTGACATCGAGTAAATTAAAGAAGTTAGTCACGGCCAGATTGGTGCTAATCGCCGTCCAAGTCGAGAAATTGGTGGTGGCCTGCAGCACATAATTGCTGCCGATCGCGCCGAAGAATCCGATCTGGAACAACTTATTTGTGAAACTCTGCGAGGTGAAATGTAGCGGGTTCACCTGGAAAAGCGCGCTGACGGCGACGCTGTTTATGTAATTGGTTTCAAAAGCGTTCGCTGAAAGGGTAGCGTTATTCAACATGTTGAACGGACCCAAATACCGGTAGGAATTGGTCGTGGGCAGCGAGCCATCGAGCGTGTAAAAAATCGCCGCGTTGGTGTCCGGCGCCTGCAAAGTGACGTTGACCGAGGCGATGTAGCTGCCCCCATTGGGCGTGATGTTGGGCGGAGCCAAAGCCGGGATGCCGGGCAAGCTGTTGATCCAATCGGCAAAAATTTGCACGGCATTGGTGTCAATCAGCGCGCGCGCGAGCGGTGGCATTTTATAGGTGCCATTGGTTGTGTTCATCCGCTGATAGATCATGGAGCGCCAAATGTCATGGGGCGCGATGATTTTGGCGTTATCGGCACCCAATGCAACGGCGGCGAGGTAATTGGAAATATTCTGGTTGGCAAACGCCGTGTCATAACGTCCGTCGAACGTGATGCCCGTGCCTCCGGGTTGATGGCATTGCGCGCAGTTTGCGTCGAGGTACGAGCGGGCGCGCTCCTGCAACGACGCAGTGAGATTCGTCAAGGCGGAAAGTTTTGCAAAGTTGGTTATGGCGGATTCATTTAATGCCGGATTGAAGAGTCCTAGGCGGTTCAGCGTCCGCAGTTGGTTGTCCGTGACACTGGTAGCGGAATAAGTCTGATTACCATTCAACTGCCGCGTGTTGAGCCCGAGGACGTATTTGGCGACGGGTGTATGGCACTGGAGGCAGTCCGCCGGGCTGGGATAATACCAGGTTTGTGTGCTCACTCCGGTGGCATTAGTGATCAAAATGTTTTCCAGCAAGCTGCCGGTCAGCAGGTCGGCATCGCTGTTGTCCGCGCGCCATTTGTAGGTGACGCCATAAACCCCCCCATTGACATCACGCACTAGCAGACGGGTTTCGAGACGGTGGTGAACATTCGGATTCGTTGTGTCGGTGTTAAGTTCAAAAGTTTTCACAAACACCGTGCCTGCGGGAAATGTCCAGGAATCAGTCGCGGCAAAGGAGATTTGTTCATCGGGTGTGATGACGCCGCCGTTGTTCGGCACGGCGAAATACCGGGTTTTCAACGCCCCATCGGACCACAGCGGCGTATTGGGCGTGTAAGGGATCAATCCATTGGTTGGCGTCATGTTGGTGGTGTTGCCAAAAATTCCTACTTGCGACAAACTCGCTGGCAGCGCGCCGTTAAACGTCGTTGGCATGCTAAAGAATGGTGGAACCGTGCCGTTGGCCGTAAGTCCATAAGGCTGGCCACTGGCGCTCGTCACGGTGATGTTGACCGGCGCGGATGTGCTGCTCAAGCCACTGCTGTCCACCGCTACGGCGCTCAATACATAAGTCCCCGCCGCCAGCCCGGTGGGCGTGAGCGTGTAAGGCGCATTGCTGACGCCGCCCAGAAATGTGCCGTTCCCATAGAAGTTCACCACGTTGATTGGATTGTGAGGCGCATCGGCTTCCGCACTAACTGTCACGCTGGCGGCGGCGGTAAAATTGGTCGCGTTATTGGTCGGTGACAGCATGACGACGGTGGGCGGCGGGTTCGTGAAGGGATACAATTGCGCGGAAGGGACGATCGCCTGCAGTGTCGATGGACTGCTCCACGCTAGCGACACGGAAGCATTGTTTGTCTTCTGATAATAATCCAGTTCAAGGTTGTAAAATCGCTGCGCCACCAAGGTGATGCTGTTCGTTTGCGACGTGGCAGTAGTCTTGTCAGCCCAATCATTAATCAGTAATTGTCCATTGATATAAAGCCGCACACCGTCATCTGCCGTCGTGATGAAGTTATAGGTCTCGTTGTATTGCGGCTGCAGGCAACCCATCCAGCGGACGGTGAAATTGGTAGCGCCCACCACTGGACTTGGCCCGCCGGTTCCCCAATTGGAATTGATTGTGGCATTGGTCTGCACCAGCACTGGAGTGCCAGCGAACGGACTCGCGCTCGAATGATTTGTAAAATACTGGCCGACTAAACCAGAGCCGGTGCCCAGTGCCGCTGTGTTGACGAAGGACGCGCTCGCCACCGCGCTGTTCACCGCGCCAGCCTGGATGGCTATGACCTTTACCAACGCACTGCTGGTTAGCAAAAATGGCCCGCCATAGAGTGATGAACTGGCCGTCGGCGCAGTGCCGTCCAAGGTGAAATAAAGGGAAGCACCCGGTGAGGCGTCAGCCAGCGTCACGACCACGGAATTGGTGAACGCGCCGCCCGCTGGTGAAATGGTCGGAGTTGGCAGGAAAATTCCCAAGCCATAGACCGACACGGCGTATTGCGCGCCAACATACACTTTCCCATTGGCGATTACCGGCGGAACCATCTTCACCGCGCCACCCGGATTGTCGCGCGGGAGTTTCTGGCTGGAGTTATACAATTCAACGGCGAGATTGGTGGCGCTGTAAGCATGCAAAATGGCCGGACCACTGCTGAGGTAGGCATCGGCCTGGATGCTCCAAGCAATTCCATTGTTCGCCCCGTTGGCGGAAATTGTCGGAGTAGCGCCGGGAAAACCATAGCTGGTGGCCGATTGTGATTCCGGTGTGTCAGACATTACCGCGTTAGTGATGAGAAACGCCTTCATTACGTCGCCGTTACCTTGATAATAAATCCGATTGTTAAAATAAGCGGGCGAACTCCATACGCCACCAATAGTATTCTTCGGTGTCGAATGCACAATCTGGCTGTCAGTTCCGTTAATGCCATCGGTGCCGTTGTAATGGCCCATGTTATCGCGATCTACCAGGTAAATTCTCCCCTCCTTGCCGGCGCCAACAATCAGATGAGGATGCGCGCTGCTTCCTGCCGAGTCAGGCAACAATAGGGGTCCGCCTGAACCAAGGTCGTTGTCCTTGTTTTGCAAATCCAATTGGTTATATGGCGTAAAATAATCTGCCACGGCCAGCTTGTTTGAGGTGGAAAGTTTTACAAAACTGTCGGAGTAATCGCCCCCATTGGTGTTCTGGCTAAACGAACCATTGCCGGTTTCAAAATACAAGTTTGTATTCGCATCCACGGAGAGTCCGTTGCCGCCCATCCAGATCGCCCCTTCACCGGCATTGGCACCGAATGTGGAGGTAGTCGCATTAGGCGTGGTGTTGTAGATATAGTTTGTTGAGAGCGTGAGGTTGGTGGCGTTGTAACCGAGAACCCAGCCGTGATAAGGATCAGTATCATCATGGCTTCCATAGGCGACATAGAGTATTCCTCCCGCGAGCGTCATGCCCGGCCGCTGACAATGTTGAATGGCCGAGAAGGTCACAACCGAGCCGTTCCCGCCAACGCCTTTACCCGGAACTGAGGCAACGACAGTCACGGGACTGTAAGGTTGTTCGGTGCCATTGGTGATGTTAAGCGCGTGGATGCGATGAAAATAATTGGTTGAAACTCCGGCAACCACTTCCCGGGTGAAGGCATCAAGATAAAGCGTGCCACTAGCCGGATCAATCACCGGAGTTCCAGTGATGCCTTCTTCAGGCACCACATCCAAATTGCCAACGCCCGGATGATATCGCGCGCCAAATTCCACGGTGGGTGACGGGGAAGAAATGCCCACGTTCGTCTTCCAAAGCAAGCCGCCATTAGCTCCACTGCTGCTGTCCGCGTCAAAGGCGTAAATTGAATCGTGCATCGTCAAGACAAACAGCACGTTGTGGATGCCCTTGCCGGGAATGTTCACGCTGTTCATGATCAGTGGCTGGGCATATACGTAACCATCCACCGTTTGGCTGAACAATTTGCCGAAATTGGCCGAGGTCACGTTTGCTGTGGTAAGCAAAAATTCATTTGTGTTCTGGCCTTGACGGGTATTGTCATAATGATAAGTTAGGACATTTATCCCGGAATTGGGCAATGGTAATACTGTCAGGCTCGCGGGCAGACTATTTGTCGCACTAAAAGAATTAGATGCGGACAACGTATAATTGCCAGAGTCTGCAATCTGTAATCCTGCCAATGACAAAGTATTGGTCGTGGCATTAAGAATGTTCGTGCCGTTATGCTGCCATTGGAGTGAAATCGGCGGCGTGCCGTTCACTAAAGCTGTGAACGTGGCCAGGCCACCCGAATAGTTCGTGACGGTGACGGGACTGGGTTGTTGCACGAAGAAAGGCGCGGATGGCGGATTCACAATCAAACTTACCGCCGGGCTTTGGTTGGTGGCCGAACTGTTGCTGACCCGCACGGAATAATTTCCCGAAGCCGCAGTGGTGGTGTTGGTCAAGGTCAACACGCTATTGGTGGCATCTGGAAGGGCGACTTCATTGGTTAGCCATTGGTAGCGCAAGGGCGCTAGGCCAAAGGCGGTTTCGATCAAGGTCACCGATGTTCCGCTGAAGACATTGTTGGTGGGTGAAATTACCGGAGTTGAAACCGTCATGATGCCGCTGGCGGCATTGAAAAATAGTTGCAGCACCTGGTCGCGGCTTAACGAAGAATTGAAAATCGCAACTTCATCCATGATGCCATTGAATATGCGTCCGCCAAAAGAATCTGCTCCGATCAAAGTGACGTCGTTGAAGGCTTCAACCGTGCTGGCGACAGCGTTGGTGGCAGACTGAATACCATTGGTGTTGCACAAATAAATAACGGCGTTCTCCGGCGAGATGACCAAGGCAATAAACGACCATTGTTGCACGGGTGGCACCAAGCCAGAAAGCCAGTTATAGGTGTTTCCATTATTTTGATTCCAAGTATAGCCTAATTGCCCGCCGGTCTTGATATTAAAGCCAGACGCATCTCCATTCGGACGGCAGAACACCAGGCCGCTATTGTCCGCCGGTGTACCGATCGGGTAAACCCATGCACTTATCGTGATAGTATTGGTATTCAAATTTAATGCCGGCAAGGTGATAAATGAATTGGCGTTGCCGCTGTTGAATTGTGCGGCAGTGTTGAAAGATTCCAACCCTGAAAAGCCGGACACGGAACTTGGCCCGGCCGCTCCGTCCAACACACCTGAACCATAAGTCCCGTTGTAGTTGCCCATCATATCCGTCGCTGTTGAATTTCCGCCTGCCGTGCTGTTAGTTTCATTCAGGCGCCAATATCCTATCGGATTGACTTGTGTCAACGCGCTCACGAATGCCGGCAATGTTTTAACCGTCAGATTCGCCGCACTGGTTGCTACTGGACCGCCCAGCGAATTGGACGCGAACAGTCTGTAGGTTCCAGCACTGGTCAACTGAAGATTTGCAAGGGTGAGCGATGAGTTGGTTGCGCCGGATATATTTGTCGCTCCGCTCCCCGTGTTCGCCTGCCATTGATAAAAGATCGGCGGCGTGCCGTTAAAGGTTGCAGAAAAAATCTGGCTACCGCCGACATAGCCCACCGCAG
>DASZCA010000131.1:0-6811 GCA_035943555.1 Verrucomicrobiia bacterium | reverse complement strand
ACCCGGCGAGCCAGACGGTGAACTACGCTTCACCGGCAAGCTTCAGTGTGGCGGCGACCGGTGTTCCCAACCCGACATATCAATGGATTAAAGACGGCACGAATCTGACGGGCGCCACAAGTGCGACGGTCAATATCGCATCGGCGGCGTTGACCGATGGCGGTTCCTACTCCGTGGTGGTCACCACTCCGGCGGGCAGCGTGACCAGCAGCCCGGCGGTGCTGACGGTGAATCCGCCGTCGAACACCGCGCCGGTCTTCACCGCGCCGATTGGCGGCACAAACCTGACCATCAATGTCGGTGTCAATCTGGCCGTGGCCTGCACGGCGACGGATTCCGATACGCCCGCGCAGACGCTGACCTACACATTGTTGACCGGCCCGTCAGGGGCGGCGGTAGGTTCCAGCAGCGGCACGCTCACGTGGCGGCCGACGGTTCCGCAGGCTGGCTCGGTGAACAACCTCGCGGTGGTGGCCACCGATAACGGTACGCCGAACTTGAGCGCGACGAACCTGTTTACCGTGGCGGTGAATGCATTGAGCGCCCCGGCCATGGCATCATCAGCTTACGTGGGCGGTCAGTTCAGCGTGAGCGTCAGCGGGCAGGTCGGTCCGGACTACGCGCTGCAGGCCACGACGAATCTGGTCAGCGGCACTTGGACCACGGTGGTGGCGACGAATTCGCCGGCCGCCGTGCCATTTAGCCTGACGGATACGAACGCGGCGGCGCAACCAATGCAATTCTATCGCATCGTCACCGGACCGCCGCTGCCGTGAGTCGGATTTAGGGGCAGGGTGGAACGCGCGGTGAAAACAATTTCACCGCGCGTTTTTCTTTGGCGAAATTCGCTTTGCTTGCCGCCGGAAATCCGTCAATTTGCGCGGACTGAAAACACTGCACAAATACCTTGCCGGCCAGGTGCTGGCCACCATGCTGCTCACGGTGGCGGTTTTTACCTTCATCATGCTCTTGATGAATGTGCTGCATGATGTGCTGCCGCTGCTCTTTGGCGGTCATCTTCAAATTGGTCTCGTGCTCAAAGCCGTCGGCTTGCTCGTGCCGTTCGGGGTGGTGTATGCGCTGCCGATGGGGTTCATCACGGCCACCTTGCTGGTGTTCGGGCGCTTCAGCGCGGACCAGGAACTCACCGCCACGCGTGCTGGCGGCATCAGCCTGATCTCGCTGGTTTCCCCGGTGCTGCTGCTGAGCCTGTTTTGTTGCGCGCTCAGCGCCTGGTTCAACATGGACCTCGGCCCGCGCTCACGCGTTGAATTCACCCGGATGCGGGGCGAGGTCCTGACCCAGCTCTTCAGCGGCAAGATTCCGGAGGGCAAGTGGATCCGCGACATCCCCGGGTACATGTTGATCACCGAAAAAAATGTCGGTGGCGAACTCCAAAATTTGACTATCTACAAACTGAAGGATGAAACGAATTACCTGTGCAAGATCCAGGCCGCCAACGGTCACTTGAACCCCAACACTTTGGTGGTCGATCTGAAAGACGTCCATGTGATTTATTTGGGATCACGCGGCACCCCGATCCTTGAGGCGAAAAACCTGTCCTGGGATTTGAAACCGGAGGGCGGCACCAACCCTGTTGTCCAAAAGCCCAAAGTGAGCGACATGACTTTTCTGCAACTGCGCCAGGAACTGCGCGAAGTGCAGCAATTAAATTTTTCCACCGGCACCAACCTGGCGCTCAATTTGAGCAGCTTGGAACGGATGGAACTGACCCCGACCACCAATGCCACCCCGGACGAGACAGCCGCATTGCTGAAAGACGCGCACCGCGCGCAAGGCGAGCAGGCGGAGGAGATTCGCGTCATCATGAACCGGCAGGTCGCCTTTGCCTTCGCGTGTTTTGGCTTCACGCTTGTGGGGATTCCGCTGGGCATCCGTGTTCACCGGCGCGAAACGAACATCGGCATCGCCATTGCCCTGGTTCTCGTCGTGATTTTTTACGCGTTCGTGATGCTTGCGGAATCGCTTTCCTCGCACCCTGAATTGTATCCGCATCTGATTGTCTGGATACCGGTTTTCCTTTTCCAGGCCATCGGTGGCGTGTTGCTCTGGCGGGCGAACCGCGGCGTTTAAAGTTCAGTCTGCGCTGTCTTTATTTCAAAAAACATTCAACGCCCAGCATTCAACGTTCAATTCCCAAGGCGCGTGACTTCCACCTTTTCTTCAATGTTGGGCGTTAAATGTTGAATGTTGAATGTTTTGGCTTCACAAACAAAGTTTTTGCCGGGCAACGTTCAGCTGCGCCGAAACACTTTTCCCATGTCCGCCTGGTCAACGGGCTTGATGAGCATCTCGTCGATGTTCACATGCGGCGGCCGGCTGGCGACCCAGACCAAAATTTCCGCGATGTCCACGGCGACCAGCGGGTTGGCGCCCGCGTACAGTTCCTTCGCTTTCTTGGCATCGCCTTTGTACCGTACCAGCGCAAATTCCGTTTCCGCCAGTCCCGGATCTACGGAGCTCACGCGGATGCCGGTGCCGAACAATTCTTGGCGCAGGCTGCGCGTGATCATCAATTCGCCCGCCTTCGCCGCGCAATAGGCCGCCCCGCCCGCATACGCCGCCCGTGCCGCCAGCGACCCTATGTTCAGGATGCTCGCGCCCGCATCGCGCGGGATGAGCGGCAGCGCCGCGCGCGTCATGCGCAGGACGCCGATCACGTTGGTCTGTATCATCGCCTCCCAGTCCGCGTCCTTGGCCTCCGCGATCGTATCAGTCCCATGCGCGCCGCCCGCGTTGTTGATGAGGACATGCAACGGTTTTGATTTTAACTTTGTCTTCGCCCAGTTGAAAAAATCCGTCACGCTGGCCGTTGTCGAGACATCCAGTTCGTGAAAATGCGCTTCCGCCGCGCCGGCTTTCTTGGCCTTGGCAGTGACTTGTTTCAAACGGTCCAGGCGCCGTGCGCCCAGCAACAGCTTCGCGCCTTCCGCCCCGAACGCTTCCGCCCCCGCCGCTCCGAAGCCGCTGGAGGCGCCGGTGATAAGCACCCATTTGTTTTTCAGTGAGAATTTCATCTTTAAATCATTCTTGGTGGCCGGATTTTTTCCGGCCGGCCTTGGGTTTTAATTTCGCAAGGTTTGAGAGTTTGTCGAATAAAAATCCCACGACCAATGCGCATACGCATCCGATTATTACGCCAATGACCCGGTCCATGGAATTCTGCCATTTGTCATTTTCACCGATGAGCGTCACGATGATGACCGCCACAAACGCTGGCCGCAACGCATCGTCCTGTTTCAGGATATAGCAGATCAGCCCGGTAAAAAGCACGCCCAACGACATGGCCACCAGCGGTTGTCCTGTGATGGCAAGCAGGGCGGCCCCGACGAACACGCCGCCCAGGTTGGCCGCGACACGCAGCAGCGATGCCTTGAACGAGGCATGCAGATCAGGTTGGGTTACCAGCACTGCCGAGACCGCCGCGACCCAGGGTGTGCCTGGAAATTTGAAGAACTTGTAACACAGCGCGGCTGCCAACGCGGCCACTGCCGCCTTGGTGGAAAAGATGATGGCCTCAAAATGGCGTGGTTGCATCGGGGATTTTAAAAATGGAAACCTTGAAACCGCCTTGCTCGCCTGCGTTTCACTTCGGCGCAGCACTCTCCGCTTACACTGCGTTCAAGCGGAGAGTGGTGGAGCCTAGGAGGCTCGAACTCCTGACCTTCTCATTGCGAACGAGACGCTCTACCAACTGAGCTAAGACCCCGACCATTTCGCCGAACGCCCATAGGATTGCCATAAAATTGCAGGCCGCGCAACCCAGAAGTGGGATCCAGTTGCAGGTTTTTGCCGAGCCATGAACTTGCAACCAACCCTTCTTGCGTTTAACTTGCGCGGCCTATGGAAAAAGTTGTCATCATCGGATCGGGACCGGCGGGCTGGACGGCGGCGCTCTACACGGCGCGGGCGCAACTCGCGCCCCTCGTGCTTACCGGCAAGCAGCCCGGCGGCCTGCTTACCACCACCAGCATCGTGGAAAATTTCCCCGGCTTTCCCGAGGGCGTGGATGGCTATGAACTGATGACGCGCATGCAAAAGCAGGCCGAACGCTTCGGCGCCAAGACCAGTTTCGGCGTCGTCGAAGCCGTCGATTTTTCCAAAAAACCTTTCGTGCTGACCGTCGATGGCGAAAAAGTCGAGGCCGAGACCGTCATCATCGCCACCGGCGCGAGCCACAAGCACCTCGGCGTGCCGGGCGAACATGAGCTGGAAAATAAGGGCACCACCTATTGCGCGACCTGCGACGGCGCGCTGCCCATGTTCCGCAACCAGCCGCTCGTTGTCATTGGCGGCGGCGATTCCGCCTGCGAAGAGGCGATGTACCTCACGCGTTTTGGTTCCACCGTGTATCTCGTCCACCGCCGCGATTCCCTGCGTGCCTCCAAGATTATGGCCGAACGCACGCTGGCCAACCCCAAGATCAAACCCATCTGGGATTCCGCCGTGCTCGAAGTGCTGGATGTGAAGCAGGACAAGGTCACCGCCGTGCGCTTGAAAAATCTCAAGACCAACGAGGAAACCGTGCTGCCCTGCGCCGGATTGTTCGTGGCCATCGGCCATGTGCCGAACACCGATCTGTTCAAAAGCGTCATCAAGACCGATGAAAACGGGTTCATCGTCCCGCAGGAAGGCACCATGACCAACATTCCCGGCGTGTTTGTCGCCGGCGATTGTGCCGATCATGTCTACCGTCAGGCCATCACGGCGGCGGGCGCGGGTTGTGCGGCGGCGATCGATGCCGAACGTTACCTCGCATCAGAAAATCAGTAAGCCGGCCGGCCGATGAAAAAATATCTCCATGTCATCGGCATCGGTCTGCAAAACAATTTGCAGTACCGCGTCAATTACCTGACGCGGACGCTGTTCAGCTTCATCCCGCTCTTCGCCATGGTTTCGTTGTGGCGGATGATCTACTCCGGCAACAGCGGAGCAGGGGATCACAGCGGCTTTACCGAGGCGCAGATCATATTTTATTACATGCTCGTCGCCGTCGTGGATGTTTTTACCGCCGTCAACGAAGATGACTGGCAGATCGCCGCCGACATCCGCGAGGGCAACATCAGCCAGTTCCTCCTCAAACCGGTGGATTACCTCTGGTACCGGCTGTGCCTGTTTGTTTCCGGGCGCATGGCCTTCATCTCCATGGCGTGCATTCCGCTGGGCCTGTTCATCTTTTGTTTCCGCGGTTATTGGGTCGCACCGCCTAATGAAACCGCGCTGCTGCTGTTTCCCGTTTCGCTGGTGCTGACCGCGCTGCTGCAATTTTTCATCTCCTACGCCATGGCCATGCTGGCGTTTTGGTTGCTGGAGATATCCACGTTCATCTTCATCCTGTTCGCGTTTGAATACCTCGCCAGCGGCCATCTTTTTCCGCTCGACGTGCTGCCGCCTTTGTTGAAAGAGATCCTCTTTCTCACGCCGTTTCCGTACCAGCTCTACTTCCCCATCAGCATCTACATGGGCAAGGTCGCCGGGGCGGACCTGTGGCGCGGGCTTGCGGTGCAATTTCTCTGGGTGCTGCTCGCGTATGTCTTCGCCCGTTTCATGTGGGCACGCGGCGTCAAAAAGTATTCCGCCTTCGGTGGATGAAAAACCATTCGCCACGTTCTCTTCAAAATCTTGAATTTGACCGCATTTCGCTGCCTCTTGGCTTGGTGAAGAATCATGTTGGGTGCTGACCTGCAAATTAAGGCATCATCTTCTTTTGCCTCGCTTTTCGGTGACTTTTCTGCTTAACTAGCTGCGTTAGAATCAACGAGGTAATTTTATTTATGCCACTGATGGAGCGCTTTTATCTTTTGCTTGGCCGGATTTTTTTTCCCGGACAGCAGGCTTGGCGGCAGGTTCGCAACGCCAAGACCCTGGTGCTTGTCGTCGCTTTCAGCTTGGTCCTTGCCTTGATCGTCGCCAAATTTCTCCGTATCTACTATAACCACGAACGTTAATGCCATTGTTGGGCGCCGGGTCGCCACCGGCTTTTAAAATCTTTGCAGAATGCGGAATCAGTTGGTCAATGTTCATGCAAATTGCTTTTTAAAGCCATGCCCAAGGCGGTTTTCCACGGTAATTCAGCCGCTACGCGGAGTGGCACCCTTCCTGCAAAGTTTGTATTTATGAAAACGATACTGGCAATAATGTGCCTCTTCACCATGTTTGCGTGTTCGGGTTGTCTGGTCGTCGAAGGCCATCATCACCACACTGAAGTCATTGCGCCTGTTCCAGCCGTCGTGGTCGAGCCGCGCTAAATCAGGGTGGTAGGGCAGGTTTTCCAACCTCCCGGTGCACCGGACTTTCCAGTCCGGTGTTCTGAAGGCGGTTGGAAAATTGCGAAATATTTAAAATGCATCCAAAACGCCACACCATGCGTACTGTCTCCAAGAACTATGAACCTGACCAACCGGCTTTTCGCCATCTTGATGTGTCTGACCGCCGCCATTGTTGCCGGCTGCGCCTCGACCCCCGCTAAAATGAACCCCGCCGCCTACACCGCGCAGGCTTTGCAAGCCACCGCTTCGGTTAAAAGCACCCAGGTGCCACCGGAAGTCATCGAACGCTTCAAAACGTTCAACGGCGACTTTTCGAGCAATAACATCACGATGCATACCAAGGAAATCTATGCCGCCGATGTCTGGTTCCGTGACCCGTTCAAAGAAATCCATGGTGAACCGGAATTTGAAGCCTATCTGTTGCGCGGATCCACCGCCGTTGCCCAATATTCCATGGAATGGTCGGACGTGGCGGAGCATGATGGCGATTATTATTTTCGCTGGGTCATGACGTTGCGGTT
>DASZCA010000130.1:0-11089 GCA_035943555.1 Verrucomicrobiia bacterium | reverse complement strand
GTTCCTGGCTGGTTCTTCGAGACGAAGGCCAGTCAAAAGGGGTATATCCAAAAATCTCGATCAGAAATTCCAAAACTCCCTGAAGGATGGCGATGATCAGGTCTTCCATAGACCTAATGCCCCGGCGCAGTCAGTTGCTTGCCATTGTCAGCAGCGGTGATTTTCAAAAGAAACGGCGCTGCCGTTTTCGCCCATTGCTCAGGCCCGGGATGGCTGGCGGCCCCGGCGGCCCAACAAGTACGCAGCATGTCTGTGTTGATGATGCCGGGATTGAGCGGCACGGCGGCAAGACCGGCGGGCAACTCCTGTGCGAGCGATTGCGTGAGCCCTTCGATGGCCCATTTGGTCGCGCAATAAGGCGCGACCTCGGCATCCGTGGAACGTCCCCAACCGGAACTGAAATTGACGATGACACCCTGCTTGCGCGCGATCATGCCCGGGACAAAATGGCGGATGACATTGGCCACGCCCTTGATGTTCACATCAATGATGTCCGAAAATTCCTGCGCCGGGACTTCCCACAGCGGCGCCGTCCGGTTGATGAGGGCGGCGTTGTTCAGCAGCAGATCAGGCGCGCCATGTGTGGCGAGAACCTTTTTAGCCCACGCCGCAACACTGGCATCGTCCGTCACATCCACCACGGAGAAACGGTGTGGGGCAGGGAACTGTTTGGTAAGCGCGGCAATTTCTTTGTCCGAGCGCCCGCAGCCGATCACCGTGTGTCCCCGCCGTATGAACTCCTCCGTCAGCGCCCGCCCGCACCCCCGCGAAACGCCGGTGATCAAAATTATTTTCGCGGCAGCCATGGTTCAGTTCGTCAATTCTTCATTCTACATTCTTTCTTCGCCCTAATCCCTCGGTTTGAATTTAGATTCCGCCGCCAGTTGCTGCCACAGCTTCTTCTCTTCATCCGAAAGTTTGGTCGGCATGACCAGCTTGGTGACGACAAACAGATCGCCATCCTTGCCAAGGCCGCGACCGCGCACGCGAAGCTTCTGGCCGCTCGCTGTCCCGGCGGGAATCTTGATGCTGACGCGGCCATCAAGAGTCGGCACAGAAATCTCCGCCCCAAGCGCTGCCTCCCACGGAGCCAGTTCAAGCTCGTGAGTAAGATTATGGCCCTCGACCTCAAAATCCGGATGTTTGGCAAGGCGGACACGAAGATAAAGGTCGCCGCCGTTCTCACCGCGACCGGAGATGCGAAGCTTTTGCCCCTCGGTGATGCCCGCCGGAATTTTTACCTGATGCGAATCCGCACCGCCTTCGTGCCGCACGGTGACGGTGCGGAGTGAGCCGGACTTGGCCTCATCCAGCGTGACGAGGATATCGCCTTCCACATCGCGGCTCTGCGGTTCTTGCGCACCAAAACCGCCACCTTGGCCGAAGCCGCCACCCGCCATGCGGGAACCGAAAAGTTGTTCAAAAAAGCTGCTGAAACCGGTGCCGCCAAACTCAAACTCCTGCGTGCCATTGCCCGCAGGACGTCCGCCACGAAAAGCCTGTCCGCCCGGGAAACCGCCCTGGCCCGGCGGCGGACGGAATTCAGCGCCGGATTTCCAATTATGCCCGAGCTCGTCGTATTTCTTCCGCTTGTCCTTGTCCGAAAGAACCTCGTAGGCCTCGTTGATCTCCTTAAATTTTTCCTCCGCCTTTTTTTTATCCTTGGCGACATCCGGATGATATTCGCGGGCGAGCTTGCGGAAAGCTTTCTTGATATCCGCCTCGCTCGCGGTACGGGCAACTCCCAGCGATTCGTAATAGTCTTTGTAGTTAACGGCCATTGTCAGCAAAGATACAGGTTATGGAGGGTGAGTTCAACTGCGGGAGAGACGGAGTAAATGACAAATGGTTATTCGCACGTCCAACCGAGGTGGAGTTTGTCGCG
This sequence comes from Verrucomicrobiia bacterium, assembly GCA_035943555.1. Taxonomy (GTDB): domain Bacteria; phylum Verrucomicrobiota; class Verrucomicrobiia; order Limisphaerales; family UBA11358; genus UBA11358. The sequence continues at coordinate 9,204 of DASZCA010000130.1, read as the reverse complement.
CTGCGACAAACTATGCCTGCGAAGCAGGCACTTTGTGGCACGGCAAAACGTTGAGGTGGTCGATAAACCAGACGCTTTCAATACCTCTATTTCGCCCGTCGCGCATTGTTGACGCTAAAAAAACGGATCATGCCCAGTTCACCATTAGGCCGCCAAACCTTGATCAAGATCTGGTCGATCTTCGCAGCATGCCCCAATTTAAAAGCATCCACGGCCGCCGCCACGTTTTGGTGATTGATCTCAAGAATGACATCGCCCCGGCGCAAGCCGGCGATGGCGGAATTTGAAGCGTTATCGACCACCGTGACGACCGCGCCGTTGACATCCGGCGGCGCGCCAAGCTGCCGGCGCAGGCGTTGGTTCAAATCCTCGACTTGCACGCCATCCAAGGCATCCGCTTTGGGAGTTTGCGTCACGGCACTGCTGGCCGGAGGCGCGGCATCGGCATTGGGAAATTGCTTTTCCGCCAGCGTCGCGGTGAGTTTCAGTTCCGCCCCGTCGCGGATGATTTTAAAAACGGCCTTGGAGCCGGGGCGGAGTTGTGAAATGGTGACCTTGAGATTTTCCACGCCGGTGACCGGCTGGTCATCGACGGCCACAATCACATCGCCCGATTTCAAACCGGCGGTGGCAGCAGGGGAACCCGGACCGACATCCGCCACAATGGCGCCTCCAGAAGTGGGCACCCCGAAACTCTTGGCGAGACCGGGATCCAAGTCCTGCAGATCAACGCCCAAGTAGCCGCGCGCAACACGTCCGCCATTCAGAAAACCTTCCATCACCGTCCGCGCAAGATTGATGGGAATCGCAAAGCCAATCCCCGCGCTGGTGCCGCTAGGACTGACGATGGCATCGTTGATGCCGATCAACCGACCTTGCGCATCAACGAGCGCGCCGCCAGAGTTGCCTTGGTTGATGGAAGCATCCGTCTGGATGAAATCCTGATAGTGTGCACTGCGGGAAGGATCGCTTTGATCCTGATCCATCGGCAGGCTGCGGCCAAGGGCGCTGATGATGCCGCGCGTCACGGTCTGGCCGACACCAAAGGGATTGCCGATCGCGAGCGTGACATCGCCGACTTCGAGCTGGCTGCTGTCACCGAGCGTGATCGCCGGAAGATCCGCCGCTTCAATTTTCAGGACCGCGATATCCGTCGCCGGATCGGTACCGATGATCTTGGCGGCGTATTGCGTCTTGTCGTTGGAGATGCCGACCTCGACTTCATCCGCCCCATCGACAACATGGTTGGCCGTAAGAATGTAGCCATCCGGCGTCACAATCATGCCGGAGCCAAGCCAGTTATCGCGGCGCGTGAACTCGCGGCTGCTATCCGGCACCTGGTTGCCAAACATCTGGCGCATCATCATTTCCAGCGGGTCACGATAAACGCGCTGTTTGACGAAGCGGGTGGAGTAAATATTGACCACGCTGGAAGCGACTTTTTTGACGATGGTGCCATAGCTGTTCCCGCTGCCGGGAGAACGATCAGCTGGCGTGGCGTCCACATGGATGGCCGGAAGGGCTTCCTTGGCGTGTGCCACATGATGAACCATCACGATGAGGGCCATCAAGGCGAGTGCTACGGAGGACAGGCCGATAAAGGTTCTGGTCAATTTCATACTAAAACACAGACATGACGGGCGGGCGGATGTTCAAAGATTTCCCCAGTAAAAGGGGGCTAACAGATAAATGCAGCATACACATTCGGGCTGGTTTTGTCTTGGATTCATTAAACAGAACCGCTCCAAAAACAAATGGCGGACGCCGGAGCGTCCGCCATTTGAGATTTCACTATAAATTACTTGCCGCCGTTCTGCTGCATCTTGGCGGCATCCTCTGGCTTGATAACTTCGATCTTGGCGCCCTTTTTCATCTCCTCGGCGCTGGGCACCTTGATGATGTCGCTGGTCAGCGGTGCCACCGGCTGCTGCGGCGGCGGCGGCGTGGAGGCTTTGATGTCGAGCAGTTCGACTTCAAAAATGAGGGTGGAGTTCGGCGGGATGCCGGGGCGGCCGGCTTCACCATAAGCGAGGTTCGCGGGGATGAATAGCTTCCACTTGGAACCGACTTTCATCTTTTGCAGGGCTTCAGTCCAGCCGTGGATGACGCCGCCGACCGGGAAGGAGGCCGGTTGGCCGCGTTTGTAAGAACTGTCGAATTCCGTGCCGTCGATCAGCGTGCCTCGATAGTTCACGGTAACGGTGTCGCTGGCGGCGGGCATGGTGCCGGTGCCATTGGTAATGACGAGATATTGGAGCCCGTCATCCAAAGTGGTCACCCCGGGATTGTTTTTATTGGCGGCGAGGAAGGCGTCGCCATCGGCTTTGTTCTTGACGCCTTTTTCGGCCTGAAGCTTCTGCTGTTTGGCGGTGAATTCCTGTTTAAATTTGGCGATGGTGGCCTGGGCTTCATCGGCGGTCATCAGCGTCGTGCCGCCGCCTTTGCCGTCCTTGATGCCTTTGGCATAGGTGTCGACGTCAAAGTCGACGCCTTGCTGTTGCCAGGAATGGCCGGTGAGCATGCCGATGGCATAGCTGACGCGGGCATTGTCATCGTTGAAGGCATTGGTGGAGTCGGCGTAAACCGCCGCCGCCGAGCCGAGGCAGATGAGGGAGAAAATAACTTTTTTCATAGTATTCGATATCGCGAACGCAGAATTTTCCCGATTGCGGGACAAAAGGCAATCCGCAATTGTGCGTTCTGGCCAGTCTGACCGGCCGGAAAGGGGTAATGTTCAAATATTTTTGCTCTTTGGTAAAAAATGCCGATGTACGAACGGCAGATACTTGGCCGGGTAGTCGCCGAAAAATACAAAATTGAAAAACGGTTGAACAACCGTGAATAGGTGGTACAAATTAAAGCAGCCAGTAAATTAAAGTTTTCATGAAAATATTGCTCCTGCTCTTCACATTGCTTTTGCCGGTGGCCGGCTTTGCCCAGAGTTATTCCGTCGACTGGTTTAAAGTTGCCGGCGGCGGCGGCACCAGCGCGGGCGGAACGTATACGGTAAGTGGAACGATCGGCCAGCCGGATGCGGGCGGGGCGATGAGCGGTGGAAATTATTCAGTGACAGGCGGTTTCTGGAGCCTGATCAACGTCGTGCAGACGCCTGGCCTCCCCAATCTGATCATCCTTCACAGTGGAGCGAACAGCGTCAAAATCGTCTGGCCGGATGCCGCGATCAATACTTATACCTTGCAGCAGAATGGAAATTTGGCGACCGCGACCTGGGTGACGAGCGGCTTCACCATGACAAACGGTTTCGGCACAAATTTCGTCACCATTCCCCAGCCCGCCGGCAACGTGTTCTTCCGGTTGATGAAGTGAGCGGAAGTCCCGGAGCGCGGGCTTTAGCCCGCTAAACGTTGAAATATTTAAATCTCTCGAAGAAATATTGACGTTACTTCAAAGCTCGGCTTATTTCCGGCTCATAAACTAAAAACGCGCGCCGGAATATCTTCCAGCACGCGTTTTATTTCCCCACCAACGCAGGTTAGTTTTTAGCCGTGCTGCGGGCGGTTTCAATCTCCTGTTTCACTTCCGCGAATTCCTTTTGGAAGGCATTACTCCCCTTGAATTGCTGCGCGATGGCGCGGGCGAGGGTGCGCCCGGCGAAGATGTCCGTCGGATAGTGCCGCGCGATCTGCACGCGGTGCCAGCCCATCGTGCGGGCATGGGCGATGATCGCATCGTGCTGGTCCGGCAGAAGGTCGGCGAGGACGAGCGCAAGGACCATGGATTCCGTGGAGTGGCCGCTGGGATAGCTGAAAGATTTTTCCAGCTTGCCGTTAGCCAGCGTCGGATCCGTGCTGTAAGGCCGCGGGCGTTTGAAATAATCTTTGCCGAGGTCCGTGACAGTTTCGGCATCAAGCTGGACTTTCTCAAAAAACGCGGCGGTCTTGGGCAGGTTGGTTTCCACAAAATACGGACCGACGGCGGCGGTGAAGTTGAACACGGAGAATTTCTTCTCGCTGGTGGCGGCCTCCTTGTCCGCCTTGCTGGCGGCGTGATACACGGCGTGAACTTCGTCCATGTCCGCCGTCTGCTCGCCGGACTCCAGCAGCGGTGGCGGCGCAAGCAATTGCGAAGCATCAGGCTCGCCTGGCTTCAGAAAATTAAGTTCTTTGTCTTTGGCAAAAGCGGACGTGACCAGGCAGGTGGCGGCAAGGGTGGCCAGCAACAGCGGGCGGCAAAAAAATTTCATTTGCGATAAATAAAGATAAAGGGCTGCTCGTAAAAATTAATTTGTGACCGGGTTGCCGTGGCAATCCCAATCGATGTCCGGACGGGAAGGATCATGTCCTGCGACGACGGTGGCGCCTCCGGGAGTGACTGCCGAGCCATCAGACACGACGTAGTTGTATTTGAAAAAGGCGGCGTGCCCGTCGCTGAACGTGATGTTGCCGCCCTGATTATGCCGCGAAGAGAAACGCGTGGTATAGCAGTGCGGAGTCGCCAGCGTGATCGAATTGCCCGAGGGATACTGATCGGCAGCTTGGGCATAGTAAGGACTTTCCGTGGACCGGTTGCGGACATCCGAGAACAGCACAAAGGAGGACGGATGCGCAATCATTCCCGTTTTGAGGATGATGACGATGTTCGGATTCGAATTGGCGGCCTGGTCGTTGGCGATGGACTTTGAATTCATCGCGTAGTTGAACAGCGGGCGGGTGCCGGGAATCATGTCATACTTGTCCACCCCGGCCTGGGTATCTCCGGGCGCAAAGCCTTGGGAGTAGGCGGTCGGACAGGTGAAAATGGATTTTGAGCCGTAAAAATTGCCGGGATCATTGGCCCAGGAGTACAGGGGGCGGTTGGCGACATACGAGGGAAGGGCATTGAACCAGACATCGTCACCTTGGCCGTTGCTGTGATATGTCCCGATGGACAGCCAGGCCGGATTATCTTGGTCCGCATTTCCGGCATAGGCCGATTGAAATTTAGGAAAGGGAAAGATGCTATTGTTCTCATCCACATACATGCTGTCGGCGAGGCCCCACTGTTTGGCATTGCTCAGGCAGACGGCCTGCTGGGCCTTGTTTTTGGCCTTGGCCAAAGCGGGCAGCAGCATGGCCGCGAGAATAGCGATGATGGCGATGACCACGAGCAATTCGATGAGGGTGAAACCCGGATTTTTTTTGGGGGCTAGGTTCATGTTGGGCGGCATTTTTTTTATTTGGCGGTCGGTGATACGCATCTTGATCACAATGTGTGCATCATGAGTTAGCTTTGTTACAAATGTGTGGCGAACGTGTCACAATCGGTACACAACTGGGCGGAAATCTTCCTGGCATGGACAAACCTTAGTAAAACCGGCCCTGAAAGCGGGTTGTGGGGGCGCAATAATGCCGACCGTTTGCAAGGCTTGCGGAACGGGCAAACATTACAATTTTGTCATTTTCACGGCTTCATGTCACAGGATTGTCGCATGGCTGGCATGGCTTCGTAACTTAACCATGGATAATTGCTGCGCCGGTAAACACCCCGTTGAATTTAAAACAAAAACCAATTACCTCTGAATGAAGATAAAAAACATTGCCTGTGCGGCAGGTCTGCTGCTCGCTTCGCTGACGGCGGCCCAAGCTCAAACGACGCTTGCGGCCTGGAATTTTGAAAATGCCGCCACCGGCTTGAATGCCAGCCCCGTCTCCTCGGCCGGTCTCGGTTCGGCCAGCGCCCTTGGCCTTGGCAATACGTTTAACAGCACCAACAGCATCAGCAATCCGGATGTGTTCCTGTCGCCGGCGGGAAGTTCGGCCGGCGGTGCCGGTAAAAGCTGGCGCGTTCGCGGTGCCAGCACGGTGGCGGGGAACGGAGGCAACGGTTGGTCCACCAGTGCCGCGATCGGTACGCAAGGCGTTCAATTTTCCGGCAGCACTTTCGGGTATTACAAGATCAACGTTTCTTTCGATGTTTATCTGGACACACCGTCGGCCGAGGCCAACCTGCAGGTTCAATATACTACTGATGGTTCCACTTGGAAAAATGCCGTCGTCACTTCCTCCGGAACCGCCGGGGATGTCATCAGCATCAACTCCTCTTCCCCCAACACGGTCACCGGCTCTTATATCAAGCTGGTGAACGGTTGGAACAACAGCATTGTTGTCAGTTTGAACGGGCTTTCCGGGGTCGACAATGATGCCAATTTTGCCATCCGCCTGGTGAACGCCTCCACCGGGACGGATTGCTTGGACACGACGGGTGCCGTCTATGGCAACCTCACCGGCAGCTGGACTTTTGACAACGTGGCGATTCAAGGTACCAGCATCGATACCATCGTGGACTGGACCTTTGAAAGCTATCCGAGCGCCGCCACCGTCATCACCAATCCGGTGGCTGAAATCGGCGGCACCAACGCCGGTCAGGCCCATTCGATCGGCTTCAACAACAATTATGCTTATGCCGGTGGTAACGGCACGGGCAGCATCGATGCTTCCGATATCAACAACACCGGCGGCAGCTCTTCCGGTACCGCCGGCCCCAACGCGTGGCGGGTGCGTGGCGCCATTCCCGCCTCCGGCGTCGCGGGCATCGGCTGGAACACGGCCGCGCCGATCGGTTCGCAGGGCGCTCAGTTTGACGTCCCCACGGTCGGCTATTCCAACATCGTTGTCACTTTTGACATCTATTTCACCAGCGCTGCCGAGGCCAAGATGTGCATGGTCTATACCACGGACGGCTGGGTCACCACGAATGTTGCCAATAACCTCTTTTACGGTGCCGCGCCTGCTTACATCTTCACCAACACCAGCAGCCCGAATACTGTGACTGGCACTTATTTCTATGAAACCGGTGGCCAGGGTTTTTATAACAACTTTGTTGCGGATTTCACCGGCATTCCCGGCGTCGAAAATAATCCGTTGTTCGGTTTCAAGCTCGTCAATGCCGCCAAGGGCACCGACTGTTTGAACAGCAGCGGCACGGCCTACAACAATTCTTCCGGCAATACCCGTTTTGACAACATCACAGTCGGCGGCACCGCCGGCACGCCCCCGCCGGCGCTCGCTCTGGATCCCAACGCCACGGTCGATGCCCCGTTCACCAATACCTTCACCGACAGCCCGGCTTGGCGCGCAAACATCGCGCTGGTTTTCGTGAATGGTGTCGTGCTCACTAACTCGGCTTATAATACAAACTTTGCCGGCAAAATCATCTTTACGCCCTCCAAGTCCGCTCTGCTCCAGTCGGCCGGTGTGAAAAACATCAGCTTCGTTGTCCCCGGATTTGGCACCGCCAAGTTGACGCAGCCGGTCGCCCCGGGCGTGGCCACCCAGCTAGCTCTGAGTACCAAGCCCACCGGTCCTTCGGCCAGCGGCGGTACTTTGGTGGCCAATCCGGTCATCGCCATCACCGATCAATACGGCAATGGTACCACGAATCCTTATGCTGCCGTGACGGTCACTGCGACCGCTGGTGGCGGAACCTGGACCTTGGGCGGTGACACCACGCAATCCTTCATCAATGGTTTTGCCACCTTTACCAATTTGAGCGCCACGGCTAACACCACCGCCGGATCGGTTTCTAACTACATTACGTTTACCCTGTCCGGTTATGCCCCGCTGACAGTGACGAATTCCGCGTTGTTTAACATCGGCGCGGCGCCAGTTCCGTTCACGCCGGGCAACTTGGCTGTGCTACAGTTGGATAAATCGGCCAACAATACCACCCTCAGCATCATTGAAGTAAAGCCTGCCGCGGCCGGGCAGACGAACGCGGTCAACGTTGTTCCAGTCAGTGCTACGAGTTCCAATGCCTTGCGCATGGCCAGCTCCGCCACCTGCGGCCGTTTGGCCCTGAGCGATGACGGCACCTTGATCTGCTTCGGCGCGTTTCTTGATAACAGCGCGGCGACCCCCGATGAGACGCTCAATCTTAACCGCGCCGCGGTGGGCATGGATGCCAGCAACAACCTGACCATCGGTTTCAATTACACCTCGACCTCGCTCGGCGGCAGCCAAGCCCGTTCCTGCACCATCTTGGCCGACAAATCCAACTGGATCGTGGATGACAAAGGTGGGTTGTACGAAGGAAGTTCTGGCGCGCTCATCACGCAACCAAACTTGAACCCCTACAACAACGTGGTCGTGAAAAGCTTTGGTGCGACTCCCTACATCCTGACGCAAAAGGTGACTGGTCCGAGCGTTCCCGGATTTTATTATCTGGGTTTTGATTCGGACACGGGATTGTATGACGTCACTCCGTTTGTTGCCGGTGTGCCGGTGGATGCCAACGCGGTCGATTTCTACATGATCTCGACCAACGGCGGCACCACGTTTGACATCCTTTACATCCTTGATTCCGTCTCCACGAACGGAATCGTGAACAAATATTCGCTGGTCAACGGATCATGGTCTGCCAACGGCTCCTACACCAACCGGCTCGGCGGTGCTGGCGGCGACAGTTTGTTTGCTACCACCAACGGCGCTGGCGGCGTTTATCTGTATGTGACCACGGCGCCTTCGGCCAACAACAGCATCGTGCGGTTGACGGATTCAGCCGCCTGGAATCAAACCATTAGCATCACTTCCAGCAACGTGCTCTATACCGCTCCGGGCAATACCTATGTGAAAGGCCTCACGTTTGTGCCGCAAGTGGCCACGAATGCTGTCCAACTCACCCCGCCCCCAGTGCTCGTCGTGGCGGCGCCGGCCCAGGTCGGGACGGTTTTCGCGGTGACCAACAGCCCGGACGTTTCCGCTTGGCGCTCTGCCATCACCAGCATCACGGTCAACGGCACTCTTTTGCCGCCGGCCGCCTATAGCACCACCCAGACCGGCAAGATTGTGTTTGATCCTTCGCAGTCTGCCTTGTTGCAAGGCGTGGGACCGAAAGCGATCGCCATCGCGGCGACCGGTTTCAGCACCAACACGGTAGTCCAGAACATCAGCGCCGGCCCGGCGGCCCAGTTGGTCATTCTCACCCAACCGGCGGCGCCGTCGGCTGACGGGGCGGTTTTGGCCACCCAGCCGGTGGTGGTCGTTGAAGATTCGTTGGGCAACATCGTGAGTGCCAGCACGGCCAGCGTGACGGCAGCCCCGGCGCAAAGCGGCTGGAACTTGGGCGGTACGGCGTCCAAGGCGGCAGTTTCCGGCACCGTGACCTTCACGGGATTGACGGCCTTCAGCACCAATGCCTTGAGCGGTGCGACGATCGCCTTTACCTCCAGCGGCTTGACCTCGGCGACCAGTTCGCCGTCTTTCAACA
>DASZCA010000129.1:0-11813 GCA_035943555.1 Verrucomicrobiia bacterium | reverse complement strand
CTGCTGAAGTTCCGGGTTTTTGGCGGTGGTGTTGTAGGCGATCACGTCATTCAGCAACGCCTGCGCCTTCATGGAACTGGCCTGGACTTTTTGCACCTCCAACTGGAGCGAGGTTTGCATCTGGCGCACGTCGCGCGTGCGGCTCATGGACATCAGCGCGAAAGCCACGCCCAATATCACCAGCACCGCCAGCACAAAATTCAACAAGGTTGTCGTTGTGTCATTCTTCATAATCGGTTCCGTGACTCTAGCCAATCAGGCGTGAAAGTCCACTTTGTTTTTCCGAAAAATCGTGCGCTTCCGGCCGGTTCCGTGGTAAATCTTGGCCATGAAAATCCACTTCCTCGGCGCGGCGCGCACCACCACGGGATCGATGTATCTTCTGGAGATCAACGGGAAAAACCTCCTCCTTGAATGCGGGCTGTTCCAAGGGCATCGCGAGGAAACCACCCGGCGCAACCTTACTTTTCCTTTCGACCCGCATAAAATTGACGCTGTCGTTTTAAGCCACGCCCACATTGATCATGCAGGCAACCTGCCCAATTTGGCCGGCAAAGGTTATGACGGGCCGATCCATTGTACTGAAGCCACGCGCGACCTGTGCAGCATCATGCTGATTGATTCAGCGCACATCCAGGAGCAGGACGCCATCTTCGTTTCCAAATGGCGCGCTAAAAAACATCAGCCACCCGTGGAACCGTTGTATCGTGTGCCGGATGCCGAGAAGGCCGTGAAACAACTGGTCCCGCACGGCTACGAAAAGCCTTTTTCTCCCGTGGATGGTGTGAGCGTCACTTTCCGCGAGGCCGGCCACATCCTTGGCTCGGCGCAAGTGATCTTGGATTTTCAGGAAAAGGGCCGCAAGTACCGCTGGTTGTTCAGCGGCGATGTCGGTCGCGGCAATGACGAACTCTTGCGCGACCCGGTGCCCGTGGAGAATGTGGACTACCTGCAGATTGAATCCACCTACGCCAACCGCGAACATGCCCCGCGCATTGATGCCGACGCCTTGGTTGCCACGGCGGTCAACGAAACCATCGCGCGGCGCGGCAAGATCATCATCCCCGCCTTTTCCGTGGGACGCACCCAACAAATCGTCTATGTGCTGCACGACCTCATCTGCGCCGGCAAACTGCCACGCCTGCCGATCTATGTGGACAGCCCGTTGAGCACGAAAGCCAGCGACATTTATACCAGGCATCTTAACGACCTTAAGCCCGGCCTCACCGAAAAGATGTGTAACCACGAAAGTCCGTTCTACATGGATAATCTCACCTATACCGCCAGTGCCGAGGAATCAAAGGCGCTGAATGAACGCACGGAACCGATGATCATCATCAGCGCATCAGGGATGTGTGAAGCCGGGCGCATCCGGCATCACTTGAAGAATAACATCAGCGACGCGAAAAACCTCCTGCTCTTCATCGGCTACTGCGCCGAGGGGACGTTGGGGGACATGGTTTTGAAGGGTAAATCGCCCGTCAACATTTTCGGTGATCCGTATGACGTGCGCGCCAAAATCGTCCGGTTGGACACCTATTCCGGCCATGCAGATAGAAATGAATTGAAGCGTTATGTTGAAAAGCTTACGGGCAACCTCAAAAAAATCTTCTGCATCCACGGCGAAGAACCGCAATGCCTGGCTCATGCAGAAACCTTGCGCGCTATGAAGCCCAGCGCCCAGGTCATCGTGCCAGAATACCTGCAGGCGGTGGATATTTAAGCTGGCAAGCGGGCGCAAAATATCCGGGCATCAGTCCCGGAAATTTCCGAACGCCACCGCCACCGGAAAGTCATGCGCACGGACGGCGGCGATGACCGCCTGCAAATCATCACGGCTCTTGCCCGTTACGCGAACTTCATCCCCCTGGATCTGCGTGGTGACCTTGAACTTCCCGTCGCGGATGAAGCCGGTGATCTGCTTGGCCACGGCCGCCTCGATGCCATTCTTTAACTTGATGCTTTGGCGGGCATGCCCGAGCGGCGAGATGTCCGGATCACATTGCTCGATGCTTTTCATGCTGATGCCGCGCTTGGTGAGCTTGCCGATGACTATCTCATTGAGGGTTCGGGCCTTGTAAGCGTCCTCGGCGGATAATTTGATCTCCGTCTTTTCCAAAACGATCTCAGCCTTGCTGCCTTTGAAATCAAAACGGTTGGCGAGTTCCTTTTTGGCCTGGTTGACGGCGTTCTCAACTTCCATGGAGTTGACCTGCGAAACAATGTCGAATGAAGGCATGCGGGAGGATATGAATTTCCCGGCAAAAGGAAAAGTTGAAACCGGATGCGAAGCGGAAACGCTTGAAACAACGGTCTTTGGCAGGACCGTCAAAATATGTCGCCCGAAAGATCATTTGCCGGTTGCGGTGAGCGCGGTTTTTTCGGATTTTACCGCGCGTGAAAACCAAACGTGCTTTGCTCTCCGTTTCCGACAAGACCGGCCTCGTTCCTTTTGCCCAGGCATTGGTGCAGTCGAACTACGAACTCATCTCCACCGGCGGCACCGCCAAGGCGTTGCGCGATGCCGGCCTGCCGGTGAAGGATATCAGCGAGCACACCGGTTTTCCGGAAATGTTGGATGGCCGCGTTAAAACCCTGCATCCGCTCGTCCATGGCGGCCTGCTCTACATCCGCGGCAATGCGGCGCACGAGACGGCGGTGGCGCAACATAACATCAAATCCATCGATCTGGTGGTGGTGAACCTTTACCCGTTTGAGGCCACCGTGGCCAAACCCGGCGTGGCCTTGCACGATGCCATTGAGAACATCGATATTGGCGGTCCCTCCATGCTCCGCAGCGCCGCCAAGAACCATGACAGCGTCACCGTCATCGTTGATCCGGCGGACTACGCAGAAGTCGCGGAGCAGATCAAAGCCAACGGTGATACCACGCTGGAATTGCGCCGCCAGCTTTGCGCCAAGGTCTATGCCCGTACCGCCGCCTATGACGCCGCCATCGCCGCCCATCTGCAAAAGGAATTTGCCACGGACAAGAACGCGTTGCCGGCCGCGCTCACCATTTCCGCACCGCTGGCCCAGCCGTTGCGCTACGGTGAAAATCCGCACCAGACCGCCGCCCTCTATGGCAAGTTCCATGACTACTTCAAACAGCTTCACGGCAAGGAGCTTTCCTATAACAACATCCTGGACCTGACCGCCGCGACCGCACTTATCGCTGAATTCAGCAACGATGTGCCCACTTTGGCGATCTTGAAGCATACGAATCCCTGCGGCGTTGGCCAGGGCGCGAACCTGCGCGAAGCTTGGGAAAAAGCCTTCGCCACTGACAAACAAGCGCCCTTCGGCGGCATCATTGCCGTGAACCAGCCGCTGGACGCCGCCTGCGCGGAGGCCATCGCCGAAATCTTCAGCGAGGTCATCGTGGCGCCGGAATTTTCAACGGAAGCGCTGGCGGTCCTGCAAAAGAAAAAGAACCTGCGGCTGCTCCAGATCGTGAAGAACCCGCTCGCAGCCGCACCATGGGATGTGCGGAGCGTGGGCGCGGATTCTTTCCTGCTCCAACAGCGGGATTTGAAGCTCACGCTGGCAGCCGACCTGAAAATCGTCACGAAACGTCAGCCCACCGCGGCGGAGTTGAAAGCGATGCTGTTCGGTTGGCGGGTGGTAAAACACTTGAAATCTAACGCCATCCTTTATGTCAGCGAAGGCCGCACGTTGGGCACAGGTGCGGGCCAGATGAGCCGCGTGGATTCCAGCCGCATCGCCGTGTGGAAGGCGGGCGAGGCAAAACTGCCGCTTGCTGGCAGCGTGGTTTGCAGCGATGCCTTCTTTCCCTTCCCCGATGGCCTCATCGCCGCTGCCGAGGCCGGTGCGACCGCCGCCATCCAGCCGGGTGGCTCAATCAAGGATGCCGAGGTCATCGCCGCAGCGGATGCGCGGGGCATGGCCATGGCCTTCACTGGCGCACGGCATTTCCGTCACTAGGACAACTGGCGGCAGCAATTGGGCACGCTGGCCTGCCGTCCTGTGAGGCGTGCCATGGTTCACCGGCGCAATTTGAACATTAACACAATTTGCACCAAGGTCAGCCCTGCCAGTAACAACCAGACAAATGCCTCGCGCAGTCGCAGTCCGCGCAAGCTGGCCGGTGCCAGCCAGAATTGAACTTTGGCCGAGCCGAAAGAAATCACGTCACCATTGCGCAACCGGATGTTTTGTTGCGGCTGCTCATTCACTGCGGTGAAAGCATCCGGTGCCGTGGTCAGCACAAACCCGTCCTGTTTCTCAAACCAGATGGCCAGATGATTGTCCCAGATGCCATCATCCTCCAGACGCAATTCATTGTCTGAAGCGCGACCGATGCGAAAAGGAAAATGGCGGACGAATACGATTTCGCCCGCCATTTTGCCGGAAAGAATGCGCAACTGGATCATCAGAAGATATTACGCCTGACTTCAATCTGATCACCGGGGTAAACCCCGGGATCCGGTGCCTTGCCATCCAGAATTTTGTTGCAGTTAAGGATAAACCGCTTGCCGTTGGAACGGATCAGCAGCACGTTTTTCCGGTTGGCAAAGTCACCAAAATCGCCCGCGGAAGTGATCGCCTTGGTCACAGTGATCTGCCCGACATAGATTTGACGGCCAGGATTTTTGACTTCGCCTCGCACATAATAAACCCGGTCGCCGGCCTTCACCGTGACCGTCAGATGGTTGTAAATGGCGGGGACATACAGATCGTGAATGGCGGACTCAACCTCGCCCGTGGTTTTGCCAGACACCTTGATCGAACCGATGTCGGCCAGGGTGATGGTGCCATCTTCATTGATGGTCTTATGCTGCGCAGTGGGATTGTTTGGCAAGCCGTCAAAACCGATATCAATGGTGTCACCAACCTGCAAACGCGCTCCGCCCAGTTCAGTGTCACCCGTGGGCACGGCCATCATCTCGGAGTAATCCTGGGTGGCACATCCGGCCAAAGTCAGAATCAGTGCCAACATCGGCAACAGCAGGCAGGTTTTCAAAAACGATTTCTCGGGCAACGGAATGAATGATTTCATCGACATGGTTCTTTCAGGCGTATTCAGATGCGTCAATTATTTGGGTTTGACGATTATTTCAGTATCGTCGCCGGATTGGGGAGCGCCAGCCTTGGCTTCGGCTTCCTGCTCGCTCGCGCTGCGGGAATAATAGTAATCGTGGTAATAACCGCTGTAGTAATAGTAGCCTTCATCCTGCGACATGTTGATGTTGTTGAGGACGATGCCGACAAAGTTGCCGCCGACCTTTTCGATCATCTGCTTGGCGCGGATGGTCATCGGCTGCGGATAACGGCGGTACTGGATGACCTGCATCACCAGATCCACTTCGCTCGCCAAAATCGAGGCGTCGCTGACGCCCAGAATCGGGGGTGAATCAAAGAAGATGAAATCATAACGCTGCTTCAGCTCCGCGATCATTTCCTTCATCTGCGCGGAACCCAGGATGCCCATCGAGCTGTTCGGCAATTTGCCGCTGGCCATGAAGTCGAGGTTCGGCACCCCGGTGGTTTGCACCACTTCCGCCACGGTGTTTTGCTTGAGCAGATAGTTCGTCAGCCCAAGGTTGTTCGCCGTCTTGAACAATTTGTGCAACGTCGGACGGCGCAAATCCGAATCCACGATCAACACACGGTTGCCGGCCTGCGCAAACACGGTGGAAAGATTGATGGTCGTCGTTGATTTGCCTTCGCCGGCACCCGCGCTAACGATGACGATGGTATTAAGCTTTTCATCCGTGCGCGAGAACAGCAGGTTTGTGCGCAGGACGCGATAAGCTTCCGCGTGCTTGCTTTCCGTGCCTTCCTCGAGAAGGTAGCCGATGTTCTGCGGGATGACCCCGAGCACCGGTGCTTGGAAGGTCCGCTCCACGTCATCAATCGTCTTCACGCTCGTATCAAGGTATTCGATGAAGAATGCCAGGCCGATACCCATGACCAGACCAAAGATAAGCCCCAAAACAATGTTGACCGTCTTGTTCGGTTTTACCGGTGCTTTGCCCGGTTCGGCGGGATCGGTGACCTGCACCATCGAAGTTGTCGGAATCTTGGAATCGATGCTGTTGGCCGTGATCTTCAGGTTCAGCATCTTGTGGGTTTCTTCCAGATCCATCAGCTTTTTCTTTTCCGTGTAGTAAGGTTGGAATTTGGAAGCGTTTTCCAGATCCAGATTTTTGGCCGTATCCACTTCGTTTTGCAAGGTCGCCAAGGCCGCCTTGGTGGTGCTCAACTGGGTGGCCAGCCCGGCCATGATGCCGGCCGTGCGGTCGTTGATCTGCTGCTCCAGCGTGTCGATCAGGCTTTGAACCCGGCGTACCTCCAGGCTGTCCCGCCCGTAATCCACCAGCAGATGTTTGATGTTGCGTTGCGCTTCATGCAACTGGTCCAGCATGCCGGACAAAGCGCCGTCCGGAAACATCGTCGGCAGCACGTCCCGCAATAGCGTGCTGTTGGTTTCGTTGATGGCTTGCAACGAACTGAGCTGCACCTGCTGCCTTGTGAAATCTTTCTGATCCGTCAACATTTCTTCGTTGATGTGATTCAGCTCTTCCTTGTCCAACGTGGGCGTGGGCGCCGCGCTGTTCGGGTCGTCAATGATGTGGAAAACCGTGCGCAGATATTCAACGTTCGTCTGGATGCTCTGCATCTGGTTGGACTCATCAAGAAATTGGGCTTGCAGCACTTCCAAACCGGTGCGCGCCGTGGTCTGGTTGTTCTGGACGCGGTAGGTCAGGTAGGCCTGGGCGATGCTATTGGCCAGGGCTGCGGCTTCGTTTTTGTCGTCATCATAGACGGTGATGGCGATCAGCTTGGTGTTGCGCACGGGCGCCAGACTCATTCGGCCCTTGAGAATCTCCATCGTTTCCGTGCTTTTGAGCGTCTCGCCGTTGAAATACTTTTTGCCCCACTCCACATTGAGGTTCATCGAGGCGATCACATTGCTCAGCACCAGCCCTGACTGCATGATCTCAAAGGTCGTCTGGATGAAATAGGGATCATATGGCATTGCCGTTGCCGCCGTGCTGCTGAAGCCATTGATGATGCCGCCGTCATTTTCCACCTTGATCTTGGCCGTGCTGGCGTAGGATTCAGGCAGGATGAACGTAACCGCCGTGGCGATGATGGCCGTGATGAGGAAAACCGTGATGATGATCGCCTTGCGGATGCGGATCACCCGCCAGTAATCCAAGAAATGCAGCCGCGCCTCGGGCGGCGGGGCGGTCACGGGAGATTTGATTTGATCCATATCTGTGCTATAAAAATAAACGGGAGCCTAGTGGTTGACAAGGCTCCCTGCTTTGTGTTCAAAACATGTGTGCTTTGGCGCGTCAGTCAATCGGGCAAATATCGGTTCAAAATCAATAATTCGCTGACAGACCCAGATATACACGGTTGCGAACAAACGGACGTCCCGACAACCCCGAGAAAAGATCGTCGAAATTGTACCCGGCATCCGCCGAGAAGTGCCGCGAAATTTGATATGTCAGGTTGATGCTGGCATCAATCATCTGGTCATTTTCCGATTGGGCCGCCCCGCCTTGATAGGTTGAATATTGATAACGTCCGATCAAGGTACCTATCAATTTCTGGGTAATTTTATGGTTCAAATCCACATATACAGCCGTGGAATCTTGATATTGCGTGATGCCACCACCGGCATCCGGCTGAACAACATCCGTCGCATTATGCGACTGGGTGACACCAAGTTGCACATAACTGCCGGGCAGATAAGTGTAAGTGGTTGAAAAATTGGCCGTCGGTGAAACAACCGCTGAACGCTGGAAAGGATTTTGGTCATTGACCGAATAGGAAGCTCCCGCCTGTGCTGACACGGACCAATTGGCCGTCAGTTGGTGCTGCAATCCAATGTGCCCTTCATGGGAAGTCCCGTCGCGCGAACTGGCTTTGAAAATATAAGACTCCGGGGTCACGCCTCCCAGATTATAGTTATAAATGGCGATCGGTTCATCCGAGAGATAGTTAACGATGTCAAATGTGTATCCAAAAAACACCATCGTCTCCGGGCTGAACGTCCATTGAAAATCTATGCCGACATTCTGCTCCACCCGGTCCAACAGCCCCGACAAGCTGGCACCGCCTACAGTCGAGGCGTTCGGTGTAAACATTGAATAGCCAGGCTGACCGGGAATTGTGGACTGGTTTAAGGTCAGTGCCGTCGGATCAGCTTGAGTAGTCGCCCCGGAATTATCATAGCTGTAAAAATCATTCCCGTAATGCAACGAAGTGCTGAACATCTTCGTCCATTGCGTATCCAGAGAAATATTGGCATGGTTCGCAATGTAACTGCTTTGAGCACGGAAAGTTGACACCGTGGTGGACAAATCCGGCTGGTCGGCGGAATTGAACGTGTCCGTAAAATTAAGCTTCCAGTTTTCGTTGATCGCATGATCCAGCCAGACATCCACCTGATGCGATTGGTCGAAAGGCTCACGATTAAACGGCTGACCATTTAGAGTCGACCGGTCACGATCATTGTAGTAATACAGACCGTAGGTATAACGGATGCCCATGTCCGTTTGCTTCAACGGCACATTCAGCGAAACGGTCGGCGAGAGTTCCGTGCCCCAGCTGCCCCGCTTGGTGCTGCTGATGTCGTAGTTATCGTCGTAAAAACCGCGCAACGTGCCCGCGATGCTCCACGCCTTGGGTGAAACGATGTCCAACCCTTCACCATATGCGGCTTGTATGCCGGCAATACCAATGGCAGCCAGACCCGTGGAGACAAAAAATTTCTTCATAGTACGTCGTTTACATCCGGGTGTTTAAAGCGCCCTCACCTTTTTCACATTACATGTTAGCATGCAGAATAAAAATGCTGGCAACTGATGAACAGCTTCAAGGCTAGCTCCTGACAAGGAGTTCGTCAAAAAGATTTTTAGGTATTTATTCACAGGCAAAATCACCGAAAACCATGCAAATGACACCGTTATGTTACCCGCCCGGCACCTTTTTGCCGCAATTGTTTCATGAGTGATTTCAAATTAAGAGTGTTCAGCACGTCCTTGGGTTCCAGCCAGCCTTTCCGTGCCATGCCCGCCCCCAACCGCATAAAACCGGCGTGCGCGTTCCGGTGTGAGTCCGGGTTGATGACACATTTCACCCCCTTGCTCTTGGCATACGGCCAGTGCCGCCAGTCCAGATCAAACCGCCAAGGATTGCAGTTCAACTCCAGCCAGGTGCCTGTCGCCGCACAGGCATCGATCACCGCCGTCACGTTCATCGGATAGGGCTCGCGCTCCAGCAATAACCGCCCGGTCAAATGCGCAAGCATGTGCACATGAGGATTCTCCGCCGCCCGGATCAGTCGCTTGGTGTTCTCTGCCTCGCTATTGCTCGGAACATGCAGGCTCGCCACCACCACATCCAATTCCGCCAGCACATCATCATCAAAATCCAGCCGGTCTTTCAAGATATCCACTTCGCTGCCCGCCAGCAGCCGGAAGTCGCTTCCCCGGGCGGCGGTTTTTGCGTTCAGCGCCTTGATCTCCGCAATCTGCTTCCGCAACCGCTCCGCATCCAGCCCGTTCGCCTGAAAGGAAGCCTTCGAGTGATCCGTGATCGCCCAATACTCCAGCCCCAGATCTTCCATATAGGCCGCGATCTCCTCCAAGGTGTTCTTGCCATCGCTCCAATTCGAATGGTTATGCAAGGCCCCCTTGAGTTGCGTCCATTCGATCAGCTTGGGCAGCGCGTTCTTCTCCGCCGCCGTAAATTCACCGTGATCCTCCCGCAGTTCCGGCGGTACATAGGCCAGATCGAGCTTTTGAAATATCTCCTCCTCTGTCCGGCATGCCACCAACAATTTTGGATCGCGCGTTTCCTCCTTGGACTTGAACAATCCATATTCATTCAGCCGCAAGCCGCGCTGGATGGCGCGTTGCCGCATCACGATATTGTGTTCCTTGCTGCCGGTGAAATAGGCCAGCGCAAAGGGAAATTCCGCATCGCTCACCACCCGCAGGTCACATTGGATGCCGCCTTCCAAAATCACGCTCGCCTTGGTCTCGCCCTTGGCCAGCACCTTGACGATGCCCGGCTGCGAAACAAAAAATCCGATGACTTCGGTGGGTGTCTTCGATGACGCCAGCAGATCAATATCCCCGATGATCTCCTTGAACCGCCGCAAACTCCCGGCCGTGTCGCAACGGATGACATCGTCATGCGCCCGCAGATTTTCCAACAACGGCTCCGCCGCCGTCAGCGCGTCTCCCAATCGATGCTTGCTGGCGTAATTGCGCTTCATCTCGATGCCTTCGAGAATGTTCGCCTGCGTCTTTTCGCCAAAACCATCCAGCTCAGCCACCTTCCCCGCTTTGCAAGCCGCTTCCAGTTTTTCGATGGAATCGATCCCCAGCTTCTTGTTCATGGCTTGGATCTTTTTCGGTCCCAACCCGGAGATTTGCAGCATCTCGATCAAGCCCGGTGCGATCGAGGCCCTCAGATCCTCGTAATATTTCAAGTGACCCGTCTCGACGAGTTCCGTGATCTTTTGCTCCAGCGCCTCGCCGATGCCCTTGATCTCGCCCAGCCGCTTTTCCGCGACCAGCGTCGCCAGCGGCTCGCTCAAGCCCTCGATGGTCCGCGCGCCATTGGCATACGCGCGGGTCTTGAAAGGATTTTCCCCCTTCACTTCCAGAAGCACGCCGATCTCAACCAGAATCTCCGCCACTTTTTCTTTATCCATACGCCAAATATAAATTCAAACCGCCGCGTTCAAAGTTCAAAGTTGTTTCCCCCCGCTTTTGTCTTCATGCTCAAAAACATGACCGACCTCGCCATCCGCCCTCTGCGGGACGCCGCCGAAGCCCGCTTCTGCGCCGGTTTCATGGCCGCGTCCGACCCTTGGCTCACCTTGGGCGTCACCGGCGAACAATTGTTCCAACGCCTCACCGACCCCACCCGCGAAGTCCATGCCGCCCTGATCGGCGATGATATTGTCGGCGTCCTCATTCTGCACCTCTCCGGCCCGATGAACGGCTACATCCAAACTATCGCCATGCATCCCAACCATCGGCAACGCGGCCTCGGACGGCAATTGATGACGTTCGCCGAGGAACGCATCTTCCGCCAAAGCCCCAATGTTTTCCTCTGCGTCTCCGCCTTCAACCAGCGCGCCCTGAAATTCTATGAATCCCTCGGCTACCAGCGCGTCGGCGAATTGCCGGATTACCTCGTAAAAGGCTTCTCCGAAATCATGCTGCGCAAAACCCGGGGCCCGCTGCTGGGTTTCACCGCGCAAAAATAATCCCCGCCTCTTCTTTTTTCCCTGTGGTATTTCATGGGCTATCCCAGTTCTTTCCTGGTCATGGCTGTTACTACCTGCCAATTGTGCGTCAACCTTCCATCGCCTCCCACCCTCGCGAAGCGTGTTGGAGTGCGGTAGTCCTCTACCGCTTTCCTGACGACCCGGCCAATCAAACCGCGCCCTCATGGAAAACCCAAGTTCCAATCTGGCCTCCGACCGGAGCGGGGGCAGCCTGTCCCCACAATCTCCACTGGGAGCGCCGGCTTCCAGCCGGCGAGTTCGCCCGCCATCGGACCGCCGAGTTCCAACTCGGCAAGCCACTTCTCTCCGGCACTTGCACTGCCCAGTCGCCTGAATGGCGGTCGGATTTACTTGGATTCGGTTGGATTTAGTGAAATTCATTGGCCTTTGAGCTTGCCCTGATTTAATGGACAGTGATTTCTTGGTATATTTGGTCATAGTTTTTTGCGTTCGAATTCCACCGGGGAGAGATAGCCGAGGGCGCTGTGGAGGCGTTTTGGGTTATAAAAGGTTTCGATATAATCGAAGA
>DASZCA010000128.1:0-1729 GCA_035943555.1 Verrucomicrobiia bacterium | reverse complement strand
ATGGATAACTAAAAATTATCCATTGATATGTCTCCTGGGTTTGAGCCGTGCAAACTGGCAGCACGATACGACGTCGAGCAGTTTTCTGAAGATGCTTGGCATGCTTACTCTGGGGGGCAAACCGCTAAATTTCTGCGGATCCACATAAAAGCAAATCCACCCGAGGCATCCTTGCTTTTGAATGCGGGAGCTGGTGTTTATGACATTGGTATACCTGGCTGGACAGAGATTCCCTTCGATTTATTTGACGCGCCGATCCGCAACCGCCCCAACGCCGTGTGCGGAAGTGTTGAAAAAATGCCATTCCAATCCGCGATGTTTAATGCAGTGGTCTGCGTCGGTGAGGTGCTTGGTTATTGCGACCCTCACAAAGCCATCCAAGAATTCGCGAGAGTGTTAAAACCTGGCGGCATTGTCGTCTGTGATTTTGGCAGCACAAAAAGTTTGCGCCGTTGTTTTAATCAGGAATATGGCCGGGCTGCTGATTTAGTAACGGATCAATATAACGATTCGCCTGAACCGATCTGGGTGTATGACCCGGCCTATATTCATTCCCATTTAAAAGCGGCTGGCTTTCGGATTGCGGCAGTTTACGGCACTCACACGTGGTCGGCCATTGCTAGAAAAATGGGAGTCGGAGGAGAACGAGCGATGAAGATCCAACGGCGTATGGAGTGGCTTCCAATCCCGGCCGTGTGTGCCGACGTCGTTACTATCGTTGCCGCCCGACTTTAAGCTTGGCGATTATGCTGATGAAGAGTTTCTTGGAATTTTCCGTGTCCTCGATCAGGCAATAGACAGCACAGATAGTCAATACAAAGGGAATAAACAGCACATCATTTTGCAAGAGCTTTCGCACCACAAGCAAGATCACGGCAACCGCGATCACCCTCGGGAGTTTTGGAGCAAAAACCCGCTCCAAAAGGCTGCCAATTCGGACTTGTTTACTCTTAAATAATCCCAAGCGAGACCGTTTTTCATCACCCCTCGTCCCGAACGAATCGTCACCACTTATTTGGGCAACCTCGCGCGAATAAAGCTCGTTGATCAATTTTTCACGCTCGCTAAACCGTTGAGAGTTTAAAAAAGGACGGTCCCATCTGAGATAATGTTTGAAATAAATGCATCGCAAAATAGTTCGCATTTCAAAGGAGCTGACAACCGTTCGCCCCTCAGGCATACGCGTCATTAAATCAGCCGGATAGCTAAATTCGCCGTCGTAGGACTGCAGAACTGGATAGTGATAGTGAAAATCAATTGTTCGAAAACCCAGTCGTTTGAAATAATCCATCACCTTTTTATCAGTTTTCCATTCGCCGGCTGCATTTCTTTTTTGAGCAACTTCAAATACGATTGTAAAGCCAGGTTTATAGTTTTGAGCGAGGAAATCCTCGATGCTTCCAATTGCTCGGCTTGGAACCAAGCCGAGCAATTTAGTGTCCCGAATGCAAAGGTATTCGAAGAAGAAAATATGTTCTTCGCGGAAATAGCTGTATTGAAGATAACCGACGACATCGCGACCATGTTGGATGGCGAAACACCTGAATTCATCCGTCAAATCGTCATGACTGTGATCAATCCAGTACATGATCTGCTTTTCCGGGTTTTGGGCCTCGGGCAGGATTGTCTCGCGGTAAATTTCCAATGCTGCATTCAGCCTGCCTTTCGCGCGGTCCGTTCGCTCGATTGCCTTTAATTCCATAATGCCGGATAATTTTTAGTTATCCAT
>DASZCA010000127.1:0-2236 GCA_035943555.1 Verrucomicrobiia bacterium | reverse complement strand
GTAATCACTCACCACGCGCGATCCCGGCGCGAGCGATGCCTTCACCGTCGCATTCACCGTGAGGCCGCGTTCCACCGCCTTCTTCGCCAGCAACCCCGCCGCGAGCATTACCGAAGGATTGCTCGTGTTTGTGCAGCTCGTGATCGCCGCGATCAGCACGGAACCGTTGCGCACATTGCCTTCCATGCGCTTCGCGCTGCCGTGCAACGGATCCGGCGTGGGATGTTCCCCGGCCATCTCCTGTTCGCTGCGCCGCACGTTACCGTTCGTCTGGCTGCCGCCGCCCGGATGAACCTCGCCCGCCGCCGAGATATGCACAGTGCGCGCCATGTCTTCCGGCTTCATCCCAAAACCGTTTTCCGTCACCGGCTTCGAGAACGCCGTGTTGAATTCGTTCTTCAACTTCGGCAGTTCGATGCGATCCTGCGGACGCTTCGGCCCCGCCACGCTCGGCAGCACCGCGCTGAGGTCCAGTTCCAGTTCCTGCGAATAGGCGATGTCGCCCTTCTTCGGAATGCCCCACAGACCTTGCGCCTTGTAATAGTTTTCGTACGTCTTGACCGCCTCATCCGTGCGGCCCGTCGCCCGCAGGTAGTTCGAGCATTCTCCGTCAATCGGGAAGAAGCCCATCGTCGCACCGTATTCCGGCGCCATGTTCGCGATCGTTGCACGATCCACCAACGGCAGCGCCGCCGCGCCCGGACCGTAAAATTCCACGAACTTGCCGACCACCTTCGCCTTGCGCAGCAGTTGCGTCACCGTCAGCGCCACATCCGTCGCCGTCACGCCTTCGCGGATGGCGCCCGTCATGTGCACGCCTACCACGTCCGGCGTCAGAAAATAAACCGGCTGGCCCAGCATGCCCGCCTCCGCCTCGATGCCGCCCACGCCCCAGCCCACAATGCCCAGACCGTTGATCATCGTCGTGTGCGAATCCGTGCCCACCAGCGTGTCCGGATAATAAACCTCACCCGCGTTCAGCACGCCCTTGGCGAGATATTCCAAGTTCACTTGATGCACGATGCCGATGCCCGGCGGCACGACCTTGAACGTGTCGAACGCCTGCATACCCCACTTCAAAAATTGATACCGCTCGCGGTTGCGCGTGAATTCCAGATCCAGGTTGCGCGCCAGCGAATCCGCGCCGCCCGCGAAATCCACCTGCACCGAGTGATCCACCACCAAGTCCACCGGCACCAACGGCTCGATGATCTTCGGATTCTTGCCCAGCTTGGAAACCGCCGACCGCATCGCCGCCAAATCCACCAGCAACGGCACGCCCGTAAAGTCTTGCAGCACGATCCGCGCAACCACGAACGGGATTTCCGCCGTGCGCGTCTCCGTTGCCTTCCAGTTCGCGAGTTCCTTCACGTTTGCCTCGCTCACCTTCTTGCCGTCGCAATTGCGCAGCACCGACTCCAAAACGAGGCGGATGGACACCGGCAGCTTGGAGATCGGACCGACCCCGGCCTTTTCCAAGGCGGGCAAAGAATAGAATTTACCTTGGGCCCCATTGCCCAGTTCAAAGTTTTGCAGCGTTCCGAACAGATTATGTGATGCGCTCATGTGATTAAATCAGTCATAAGAAAATGTAGATTGAATGCCACCCTGTCCAGTGCTATTTGCGATGCCAAGATGAATACCTGACACGCTGTACGCGGCAAAGATCGTGGGCAGGCTGGCAGCCTGCCGTGTCGCCGACTGGCAGTCGGCAGGGCTGCCGCACCACCTGCCCCCGAAAATCGAGCCCGCGTCATGGACTGCCCATATGCCCGCCCATCCGGAGCGCGGGCGGCCCGCCCGCATGTTCCTGTCCGTGTAGTCATAATTTTAAAAAAAACAGGGTGCCAATCGGTGCAAAGCAGTGCCAACCGGTGCAAACGGGTGTAAATCGGTGCTGCCGGGAGCGGATGGCAAGATGTGGTTCTCATAATTTTTTTGGGCTAATGAAGGCTAATAAAGGCTAACGGACTTCGATTCCCCGCACCTCGCGCCCCAAACCCCTCCTCGCCCTTGCCATCCCAACGCATATAAGCGTCATCCTGCTTTCGTGTCTTTGGTGTATTTCGCAGTTCATAATTTTTTTAAAAAATAGCACAACTGTCCGGTTTAGAAACCAAGTAAACATTGGTGATTTTGCAGGTTGGTTGATGGGGGCAGGAGTGAAAGTTGAGAAAGCGCCTGTGAAATGGGCATTTTCTCAAAAAGTGTGAGGCTCAAAATCTGTAGAATTGTG
>DASZCA010000126.1:0-24870 GCA_035943555.1 Verrucomicrobiia bacterium | reverse complement strand
TTGGGCGCCACTGGTTTCGTTCGCCGCGCGGGCGCGGGCCACGACATCGAGAAAGTAGCTTTCAAGGTTTTGCGTGGGATTGTCCACGCGCACTTCGCCGACTGTGATGTCTTTCCGGATGAGCGCCAGGACCTGTTCCAGCGTTTCGCGCGGCAGCACCGGCGTGGTGATGCGCAGGCTGTCCGGCTTGGCGAGCAACTCGTTCAAGGTGCCCTGCGCCTGGATCTTGCCGCCGTAATAGATGACCACGCGGTCGCAGACGTCTTCCACATCCGACAACAGATGGCTGCTCAAGATGACCGTCTTGCCGCGGCGCGCGAGGGCCACGATCAAATCTTTCACTTCGCGACAGCCGATGGGGTCGAGGCCGGCGGTTGGTTCGTCCAAGATGACGAGGTCAGGATCGTTGATGAGGGCCTGTGCCAAACCGATACGGCGCTGCATGCCCTTGGAAAATTCACCGACGGCGCGCGTCTGCGTCTTGCCGAGGCCGACCATGTCCAGCAACTGCTCCGCGCGGTTGTTGCGGTCGTTCTTGTCGAGGTGAAACAGGTTGCCAAAGAAATCCAGCGTCTCGCGAGAGTTCAAGTAGCGGTAGAGATAGGATTCTTCCGGCAGATAGCCGATGCGCGCCTTGGTCTGGACGTGCTTGGGCGAGTGACCGAAGACTTCGATGTGTCCCTTCGTGGGATTCAACAACCCGAGCAGCAATTTGATGGTCGTGGATTTGCCAGAACCGTTGGGTCCGAGCAGGCCGAAGATTTCGCCGCGCCGCACCTCGAAATCCACGCCATCCACCGCGCGCGCCTTCGGGCGGTTCCAAAAATCTTTGAAGACCTTGGTGAGGCCGCGGATGGAAACGACCACCTCGTCGGATTTGCGATCTCCGGTTTGCGATTTAGGATTTAGTTCGGCGACGGGCATAGAAATTAATTTAAGTTACGTAGCTGACGTTTCGCGTTCTTTTGCCTCGAAAGCCGCCAACTTTTTGAAAAGCCCGTCATTTTCAGAAAACACTTTATGAGCAATTTTCTTAAACTCTTCACTGACATCATCATCGGTTGTGACACGACGGGAGTGAATCTGAGCTTCGTATTCTTTGATTAAAACAAAAAGTTTTTTGAGTTCCAGCGGTTCAAGCTTCTGAATCAGTTCGATGACCTGTTCCGCTTTCATAACTTCACGCCAGCTTCGGCGTCATTTCGCCCGCCGGTTTCGCATGCGAGCCGTGATCATGTTTGCCGGTGACGGCCACCGGCTGGAAATGTTCCAGTTCCTCACCTTTGCGGACGAGGCGGGCGCTGTTAAAGATCACGATGAGCGTGCCAGCCACATGCAACATGGCGGCCGTGATCGGTCCAATGATGCCGAACGCGGAGGCCGACAGGCCGGCGATGATGAACACCACGCCGAACGCGAAATTTTGGTTGATGACGGCGCGGGTGCTGCGCGAGAGTTTGATGAGGAACGGCAACCGGCGGAGGTCGTTGTTCATCAGCGCGATCGTGGCGCTGTGGATGGCGACTTCGCTGCCCGCCGCGCCCATCGCGATACTGATGTCACCGGCGGCGAGCGCGGGGGCGTCGTTCACACCGTCGCCAACGACGGCGACCTTATAACCCTTCGCCTTCACGGCGCGGACGAATTCCACCTTGTCCTGCGGCAGGCAATCGCCCTTCGCTTCTTCGCAGTTGATCTCCGCCGCGACGCGCGTGGCGACCGGCTGACGGTCGCCGGAAACCATCGCGATCCGGCGCACGCCGGCTTCTTTCAACTCTGCCAAAGCGTCTTTTGCCTCGGTGCGGGTCTGGTCTTGCATACCGACCCAGCCGACGCATTTGCCGTCCACCGCGACGAAAATCAAACTCCAGCCTTCGGCGTCATTCACATCGACGGATTTTTCAAAACCGGCGTCGATGCCGTTGTCTTTGAGCCACTGCGCGCGGCCGACCAATACTTTGGCGCCGTTGATCTGGGCTTTCACACCGCGACCGGCGGTCTCGGTGAAATCTTTCGGCTCGGCAAGCGGCACGCCGGCTTCTTCCGCGAGGTTGGCCAGCGCCTTGGCGGTCGGATGGTTGCTGTATTTTTCCGCGGAGGCGGCGAGCAATAACAATTCCGCCGGCTTGGTTTCGCCAAGCGGAGCCAGACGGCTGACGGCGAGTTGGCCAGTCGTGAGCGTTCCGGTCTTGTCAAAGATGAAAGCGTTGATCTTCGCGGCAGCTTCAATGTCCGCGACGTTCTTGATGAGGATGCCGAGGCGGGCAGCGGCAGAGAGCGCGGCGACCATGGCGGTCGGCGTCGCGAGAATGAACGCGCACGGGCAGGAAACGACGAACACGGCGATGACACGGCTCAGGTCGTGCGTGAATGCCCAGACGAGCGCGCCGATGACGAGCACGAGCGGCGTGTAAAACCCCATGTATTGATCCACGATCTTCTGGATGGGTAGCTTGGTCTTTTCGGCGGCGATGATGAGTTCACGCACGCGGCCAAGCGTGGTGTCGGTGCCGGCGCGGCTGACTTTGATCTCGAGGACGCCGGTGAGATTCTGGGTGCCGGCGAACACTTCATCGCCCGCTTTTTTATCGGCCGGCAGGGATTCGCCGGTGATGGTCGCCTGGTTGAACGAGCCTTGGCCGGTCAGGATGACGCCGTCAGCCGCGACGTTATCGCCGGGGCGGATGCGGATGACATCGCCGACAGCAAGCTGGCTGGCGGCGACTTCTTCCTCCGTGCCGCCCTTGCCGATGCGGCGGGCTTTCGTAGGCGTCAGCTTGATGAGCGATTCAATGGAGTCGCGCGCGCCTTGGGCGGTGCGGGTCTCGATGATCTCGCCGGTCAACATGAAGAAGGCGACGATGCCAGCGGTCTTGTAATCCGAGGAAGCAAACGCCGCGAGCACGGCGATGGCGACAAGCTCGTTGATGCTCAAATTGCCGCGACGCAGATCTTTGACCGCGGTAACGATGATCGGATAACCGAGAACGATCGAGCCGATCATGGCGCTGGCGCTGGCCAACGTGCTGCTGGCCGGCAGGAACCAATCTACGACGAAGGCGTTCAGGACACAGATGATGCCGAACACGGCCCACGGCACGGACACGACGGAATGTTCGTGATCGTGGCCGCACCCGCAATTATCACCGTGCTCGTGCTCGTGCTGGCTGATTAAAGATGTGACCTGCATAAAATCAATTGATTACGACATTACTGGCCGGAGCCGGATTTGGACTGCGGCAATTCATTGTTTAACATTAACCTCAGTTCGACCGGTTTGCCATCGGCATGCGTGTGGATGTATTTCTTTTCACCCACATTGGCGAGCACCACGGACATGGCCTTGGTGACCTCGAGCTGCGAGAACAGGGTCGGATTGCCAACGTAGCGCGGCAGCAGGCTGGCAAACACCTCGGCGTCCGACTGGATGCCGGTCACATAACGCAGGCTCGCAGATTCGGCGGCGTTGGTGATGGACGAGGCGCGGGCGCCGGCCTGGCTGAGGATGCGGGTCTCCTCGCCTTTCGCTTCGTAGATGAGCTTTTCACGGTTCTGCCGGGCGCTGGCGACCTGCGCAAAAATATCCTTCAACTGACGCGGCGGAGTCTTTTCCACGGCGCATTGGGTGATGGTCACGCCGAGATGTTCATTGTCCGCGAGGTCACTGATGTATTGCTGCACGGCGTCCTGAAATTCCGCCTGCTTGTTGATGAGAATGTCATCCACGTTGAAGCGGGCGGAGGTGGCGATGATGGCATTGTTGGCCGCATTAACCACCGCGTTGGAAATGCCGTTCAAGTTGAACTCGTGGTTCGTGCCGCTGGCGAAATTGAAGATGGCCGTGCGCGGGTCATTGATCACATACGTGACCGTGGCGCGCGCATGGACGATGTTGCGGTCGGCGGTGAGCGTGTAGCCATCGACACGCGGATCGAGCGACGGACCGGCCGGCGGTTCCGTGCCGGCGAGTTCCTGCTCCGGCGTGGTGAAATACCAACCTACCGTGGAGCGCACCGTGAGGGTGGGCGTGACCGGAATGTGCACGACCTCATCAATCGGATACGGCAGCGACCAGTGCAAACCCGCTCCGAGCAACATTTGCGGGCCTTCGCCTTGCGGCTTGCCGAAGCGGAGAACGATGGCTTTTTCCGCCGGACCGACCTGGAAGAAACCGGCGGCAAAGATGATGACCACCAGCGCCACCATGGCGATCTTGACGATGACAAAGCTGCTCTGCAACGCCTCGGCGAGCGCCTGCGAGCCGGAGTCCTGCATGCCCGGCGCGGGCAAATGGTCGTGATGGTCGTGGTCGCTCATGTCACTTCAAGAGGTTGGGGCCGACGTTGGCCGGCAGGCTCCGGAACAGGTCAAACGGCGCGGTACGTTCGTCCAAGATCAGCGTGGTGTTCTTGTTGGCCGAGCTCTTGATTGCTTCCAGGCGGGCGAGGAACACGGCCAGTTCAGGGTTCTGCTGGAACACGGCCAGTGTCTTCGCAGCCTCGGCCACGCCTTCACCTTCGATGCGGGTGGCGGTGGCGGAAGCGTTGGCGAGCGTATCGGCCGCCTGACGTTCGGCGGAAGATTTGATCTTCGCGGCCTCGGCTTCGCCGTTGAACTGCGCCTCGCTGATGAGCTTGGTGCGTTCAGCCTTCATGCGTTCGAACACCGCCTGCGTCACATCGGTCGGGAGACCCATCTTCTTGATGCCAAGGAATTCCAGGCTCATGCCGTAATTGTTGGTGGACAGCTCGGCGGCCACACCGGCTTGAATTTCTTTTTCGATGTCGTTGAACTTGAGTTCGGACGGATCGGAATTCACGAAATCGGACAGGTTATGTTTGCCGATGACCGCGGCCTTGACGCTGCGCAACATCTGTTCGAGCAAGGTTTGTGCGGCCAGCGTGGAACCGCTGGGAAAGCGCGGGAAAAACGCCTTGGCATCGGAGATCCGCCAGCCGACATACACGCTCATCTGGAGCATCGTGCTGTCATGGGTGAGGTTCTGGCTGAACTTGTCTTCGAAGTTCTGCACGCGCTGGTCAAAACGGTTGATGCTCTGGATCGGCCACGGCCATTTAAAGTACAGCCCCGGGCTGGTGATGGTGTCGGTCGGCTTGAGGAAGGTCGATTTGACGACGACTTCCGACTGGCGCACTTGGAAGCTGAACAGCAACAGCGCGAAGATCACCACCAGTACGAAGGCGATGACGATGGTCAGCAGGTTCTTATTTTTCATGGCTAATTGGTAATGTTAAGGCTCTGGAGGTCGGCACGGACTTTCTCTTCCAGGTCAAAGATGACAACGTCCTGGGTGTTCGTGACGAGCAGGACATATTTTTTGGCGTCCTTGGTGGCGTCGTTGAAAGCCTGCAAATAAAGGCGCTGACGGTAGACGGAAGGCGCGGCGCGGAAAGCGGGAAGCTGGTTGGTGAACAGGGCCGCTTGCGCGTATTTGGCGGTGACCATGGTGATGCGGTCGGCATCGGCCACATTGGTCATGGTGAAGGCCGCGGCGCCGGCGAGGGCATTGGTGCGGATGGCCGCCGCTTCCGCATTCAAGACGGCCGCGAGCCGGGCCTGTTGCGCGCCGATGACTTTTTCATAGGTTGCAGCCACATCCTTGTCGGTGGGCGGATGGATGTCTTGCAGACCAACGTAGACGATCTTGGCGCCGAGATTGCGTTCATTGGCCGAGCTTTGGATGGCTTCGCGCAACGCTGCCGCCGCTTCGAGGCGGCCGTGGGTGAGGATTTCGTTCAAATCGCTGCCGGCGAGGAAACGGGTGACTTCTCGCGTGGCCAAGCTGTGCAACAAATCTTCCGGCTGGCCGTTCTTGTAGACCCAGTCCGCGATGTTGGTGATCTGGAATTGCACGGGGATGCTGACGGTGATGAGGCCGACGGGTTTGAAGTTGGCTGCGTCATTCGTACCGGCATTGGCCGAATCATCGGCGAGATGGTTGCCGACCAGAAAGTTTTCCTCGTTCGCATGGGGCACGGTCCACATCACCGTGGTGGCGGCTTCGCTTTGCGCATCCGGCGTGTAGCCGACGGCGAAGGACTGGATCTGGTCCGTGCGGTAACGGTAGACCTTGTCCGTGGGCCACGGCAGCTTGAAATGCGGGCCGGGTTCCAAGATGCCATGCGGCTTGCCGGAACGTTCGAGCACGGCCTGTTCGCCGGCATCGATGAAGACAACCGTGGTGGAGAGGAGCAGCACCGCAAACTGGATCAACAACAGCACCAGCAGGTTTTTTTGCACCGCCTGAAAAAACCAGGTTTCGGAAACTTTGAAGCCGAACTGGTAATCCAGCGTCTGCGCGGCGGTGGTGAAGAGGCTTTCCGGCTGCGCGAGGATGCCGGCGATACGGCTTTCGTAGAGCGGCCGGGCGACCTTGCCCTTGATGCGCGGACGATATATTTCCAGCAACAAGGTCAGAAGCGTTTCCACGGCGAGCAGGCCGAGCAGGATGCACAGGATCCGCGCCATCCAGAAATCAGCGGTGGGGAATTTTGCTTCCACACCGGCGATGGCCAGCGCGGCGAGCGCGCAGACGTAGGCTCCGGCCAGCAGGAAACTCGCGCCGGGACGCAGCAGCCGGTTATTTTCCAACCGGGCGATGGTCACGGAAAAACGGCCGAACAAGAAGAGCAGCAGCGAAAAGATGGCCAGCAGCGACAATGCCGCCGTGGCATTGCCCGGCCGGAGCGTGTTGGTGGGAGTTTTTCCACCCAAGTGCCACAGCAACCAGCCGCCGCCCGCTTCCACGATCAGCAACAGGATGGCAAAACCGGGCACGAAATATTTCTCGAACTGTTCCCGGGCATTCTTCGCCGGGAAGCTGCCGGCATCTTTCGCATCAAACAACGAAGTTCCCCGGCTGGTGGCCAGTTCATCCAGTTCCAATTTTTCAGCCCGCTCATTTTCCTCCAGCCGCATCTGGAACCAGCTGACGAAAGCCACGATGACCCCGAGCAAAAGAAACGCCGCCGCCGCCTGGGCCGCGAGCGAACCGCCAAACGCTGACACGCCCTGGCACGCGATGAAGATCAGCAGTGCGACCGCGAGGTTCACCAGCCCGTTTTTTTGTGTGCTTCTTTGCATTTTAACTCAATTCACGTTCTTCAAACAGCATCGTGCCGACCGCCAGGGCCGCGCCGACATAGCACGCGGCATAGCCCAGCGCCTTGGCGACATACGCCCATTGAAACGTGCTTTTGCCCGTTTCGATGGCGTCGGCGAGCCAGAAAAGCTGCCAGTTCGGAATGATGCTGTAAAGGGTTGAAGCCCACCAGACGCCGTGCGACGCCGGCTGGCCGAAAAAGTAATCTGACATCAGGCCCACGAGGAAAACGGCCGAGCAGATGGAGAGCGTGGCGATGGTGTCAAACCGCGTGGAACAGGCCAGCGCGATGGCGGCAAGGATCCACAGCGCGAACAGGATCAGGATGCCGGCGGGGAGCAGGTTCCAATTGACGGCGGCCGCCGTGCCGAGGCTTTGCTGTTGATGAGTGAAGTTAAATATGAAAAACACGGCAACCGTCGTGAAAAAGACCATGCCGAAGACAGCATCGCTGACAAAGGGACGGCGCAGGAAGAAATTGCTAAAACCGGCCAGCAGGTACGCCAAGGCGATGCCGGTGCCAAAAGAGACTAGGGCCGGAACATCGGTCTTGCCGTAAGCATCAAAGGCCATGCGGCTGGCGAGGAGCACGCCGACCATGTTGACGTAGGTCAGGAGCGTGAGGGCGGCGGCCAGCCCGGTGAATTTCGCCAACAAAAATTGGGCACGACCGACAGGTTTGGACAGGACAGCCAAGGCGGTACCAGAACGAATTTCCCGCGCCAGCGAGGAAGAGGCGCTTAAAACTGCGCCGAACAAGCCGGAGAGCAGCATAACGGCGAGCACGGAATTTTCTACGAGTTTCGGCTCATCACCGAAGGCAAAATAATAAGGAACGGCGAGAAAAATCTCAAAGGCGACGGAGCCGGTCATAAGCAGCAGAAAGATCGGCTGCCGGACCAGTTCCATGAAAGCGTTTGTCGCAATGTTGAGAAACTGACGCATTTAAGGTTCTTTTAGTCTATGTGACCGGCAAAAAAATGCCAGCGGTTATTCGGTTGATGGCGGAACATATGGTCGGGTTTTCAGGTGAATGGAGCGGTCCGCCCGCCTTTTCGTTCAAACAAAGCGGCGGTGTGCGGCCAGACGCACAGGAAGAGGGAAGTAATGGAGAACCAAGTTTCATATAAAACGGCGGCGGAATCATTTCCGCCGCCGTTTTATGGGTCGAAATGATTTACTTGTGGCTGATGAGATAGCCAAAGCGGTCTTTGAATTGTTCGCCGCTCAGATTAATGACGGCGCCGAGTTTGGAGAGTTGCTTGGCGTCTTCGAAATCTTCGCGTTCCAGGCGGATCATGTAAGCTTGGGCGCATTCGAAGGCTTCGCCATCGACGTTGACCTTGCGGTTCTGCATGCGACCGGTTTTGGGGTCGAGCATGTTTTCGAAGGGTAACGGGTTCATCTTGCCATCCACGAAGCTGATGATGGCACCGTATTGTTCGGCTTCGGGTGAACGGAGAAACTTTACAGCGGCGTAGCCGAGGTCGCGGGTATATTCGGCATCGAACGGAATGGGATCAGCGCAACGAAGCTCATAACCAAGATCCTTATCGATAAAGGTCATCTTGATTCCGAGTTTTTCGAGGCGAACGGACAATAATTCTTTCATCAGACGGCCAAATTCTATTTCGCCCAAACGCAGGTGACCGTGGTCATCGCGGATGATTTTGCCAAAGCGTTCGAGCTGGCCTTCCGGCAAAGCGGCGATGAGACCCTTTTCGCCGAGCGATTCGATAAGGCCTTCGGCGAGCACGACGAGACCGTATTGGGAGCCTTCGGCTTTGCGCTTGATGATGGAGCCGATGATGATATCGCACACTTCATCCACGGTGACGGTGCGGCCGCGGAATTCCTCGGAGATGATGGCAAGCGTGGCGGCGGAGGCTTTGGCGATGCCGAGCGCAAGGTGACCGGCGGCGCGCCCCATGCTGATGATGAGATACCAGCGGGAGGTGGTGCGAGCATCTTCAATGAGGTTGCGGACGAGTTGCACGCCGTAGTGGCGGGCGGTTTCGTAGCCGAACGTGGGCGCAGTGCCGGGGAGCGGCAGATCGTTATCGATGGTTTTGGGGACGTGGGCGACCTTGATTTTGCCGCCGCTACGTTTGGCGACGACGCTGGCAGAAAACGCGGTGTCATCGCCGCCAATGCTGACGAGGGCGGTGATACCGAGGCGTTCGAACACGGTGAAGATATTCTTCATTTGTTCCTCGGACTTGGTGGGATTCGTGCGCGCCGTGCCGAGAATGGAGCCGCCTTTGCTGTGGATGTCCTTCACATCGCGGATGGAAAGCGGCTTGATCTGGGTGGTGTCGCCCTGCGCGATGTATTTGAAGCCGTCGCGGAAGCCGATGACTTCGTAGCCTTGGTTAATGCCTTCGATGGTCGCGGCCGCGATGACGCCGTTCAAGCCGGGCGCGGGCCCGCCGCCGACCAAAATTCCAAGTCTGCCTTTGCTCATATGATTTTAGAAAGTGTGTTGCTGACTGCGCTCAGCGGCAGTCTGCCCATAAAAACCATAAGAATTCAATTTCATTCTTGCAGCATCCGCATCACACTTTAAGGACATGCAACGCGCCGTTTTTCTGGATCGTGATGGCACGCTCATCGTGGAAAAAAATTACCTGTGCAAGCCGGAAGAAGTGGAACTTTTTCCCGGCGCGGGCGCGGCCTTGAAACGGCTCCTGGATGCGGGCTTCAAACTGGTGATGGTCACAAACCAGTCCGGCATCGGGCGCGGCTATTTCACCATGGCGGACGCGGAACGCGTAAATGCGCGGGTGTGCGAGGATTTTGCGCGTGAAGGTGTACGGTTTGAGAAGATTTATATCGCACCCGAGGCGCCGGACCAGCCGAGCCGGGGACGCAAGCCGTCACCGCAATTTTTGTTCGATGCGCGGGACGAGTTTGGTTTGGATCTGGCGGAAAGTTTCATGGTGGGCGACAAGTTGATCGACCTGGAATGCGGCTGGAATGCGGGCGTGAAAAAAAGCATCATGGTCCGCACCGGCTATGGCACGGTGACGGAGCGCAAAGACGGCCGGAAAACCGCCGACGCGGTGGTGGTGGACGGACTGAAGGAAGTGGTGGATTGGATTTTAGAACAAGACTGACCGGGATTTCCACTTTGTGTTCAGCAGGGATATGCCATCTGCAAAGCCAAGGTGAAAGAGGATAACCGGGACACGGAAATCAAACGCCTAAGGGAAGAGCTTGAAAAGAAAAAGTAACCCAGTGCAGCCAAGGAAGGCGCCGGGCTTAACCTGCGCCCTCCAAGCTGCAAGGCTTACTTGGGTATAATCAAGATCGTGCTGTTAGTGTCCACCGTAACCGGCTTCATGTTTAGGGACTTCGGGGCGTTCGTATTGATGCCCATTTTAATCTGACTACGCTTGCGAAAATCCGACTCCATTTCAGGCTTAATCCCTACGCCCAAGTTGGGACGAAAGAAGTTTGTTCCTGATAGTGCCATGCCCACAACCTGCTTCTGTTGCATATCAATCTCAAATTGCACCGTATGACTGTTAGCCCTTTCAGAAGAGGTATCACCTTCTGCGCTCTGCCATGCAATCCTACAGAATGGGATATGGTCATGCGTCTTGGTGTCATACGGTCCGACCATGCTACTAGGCTTGCCGTTTACGCCAAAGACTTCCGGCTTGTACCCCAAGCTAGCAAGCGAATTGCGGGCAAGGGCTATGGCGTCATTGGTCGTCATGTTATCTGCGCCGAAATACTTTGGAGCGTCGTCAATCTCCTGCAAAGAAAACCAGTTGTGCGGAGAGTGGAAAGACTGAACATATCCAAACCCATAGCTAAACCAATAGCCGTTGGTCAACCATAGCCCGCCGCCCATGCTTTCAACATACGGGCTGGGGCGAAACTTAGACACCTGTTCAGAAGTGATAGGCAGCGGCATGGGTAAATCCAGCTTCTTTGCACAGTCTGAAACTTGCGGCAAGACAGCTACCAGAACTGCATTGGAGAATGCCGCCGTGATATGGATCAAGGGTGTTATTGGCATAGGATGCTAGTTGTTGTATGCGCCGATTGATAAATCCCAATATCCAAACACCTTCATGCTTTCTTCACCAAACTCCCCATAGGTGTCTGAATAGTGGCTGGCGTTCCTAATGGCTTGCTTAATTGAATTGCCGTAATATATCATTTCAAACTGAACATGTTGGATAAAGTTAACATGATCGTAATTAATATAAGCACCGTCTAGGATGCCTATATACTTGTCTTTCGGCCAGCCTACATAGGTGGCAAAGCGGGTAGATGAATTGATATAGTCAATGCCTTGCACGTCCTCTTTATGAATGATACCAAAGGCTTCCGGCATCTTGCCCAAAGCCGTGCTGCAAGCATCTACAAAGACAAAGCGGTAAGCATGGCGGTTAGTTTGTCCAGCCGGTATAGTATGCAAGGTGTTTGCTATCTCCGTTGCGGTAATAAAGCGGTTTGTGGTGGTTGGGTTGTAGCCTAGACCGTTCTGCCCTCCATGCCCAAAGTAAACCAGGTTACGGCTAAGGGGATTGTAGATAGCTGTACGAAACAACGCCCAGTCTGAATCATCTTCGGGATTTTCTGCTCCAAAGGTAAGGGCGTGGGGCCGGTCGTCGTCTTTAGGCGGGAAAGTGCTTGCGCCCATTGAAGATGGAATGTTAGCAAAGCCGTTTAACTCTTCATAGAGCGTATCGCGGTCTATTGCGCCGTCCCAGGCATGCTGCATAGCCTCTGCCCATGCGCCGTTACCGCTCCATGGGTCTGTGATCTTGTAGATAGGCGGTGTAGGCGGGTCAACATATTCCGTCGAAACTTCGCAAACAAAGAAGTTATCATTTGTGTGGTAGACACCGTAGTAGTCCTCAAGATTCCAAACTACATATATGTCCCCGTCATCTGCATGACCCGTGAAGCTGCCTACATAAGAATAAGTGCTGTCATACACGTCTACCTGCCAGTCTGTATTCGTGTGCGCGGATGTTGCCCTGATAAGCAGGGTGTCATCCAGTTCGCCAAAGTTGCCCATGAAATTCTCAAAAGATACTTCATTGGACACCGTAACCGTTGCTACAGGTGAATCAGCTTGCCACAATCCACCATTAGTATCATCCCATTGTGCCGTACCGTAAATATCATGCGAACCGTTGGCTAGCAGAGTTGTATTTACCGTTAGATAATGCGGGTCTGATAGCGGGACTGTTTGAAGGGAGTTGCCTATGGGAGTTTCATTTTCCGTTAAACTCATCGTAGAAACGCTGCCGCTGCCGTTACCAAGCTCAACAGGTATCTTCACTACGCCAGTTAATACCATGTCGTTAGAGATGCCCACTAAATGTACGCCATCCCTGACAACCTGATAGAAACCTTGGCCGGGAACTGCGGTGCCGATGTTGGTAAATGTAACCATGTTTGTACCGCCGGGCATTGAACCAGTAGAGCCGGTGCCGATGTTGGTTGTGTTGAGCGTGTAGCCAAAGTCCACGGTGTTAGTGTCCGTGAAATAAGTAATGTTGGTGCCGCTATAGTCTGGCGGGTATTGATCTGCCACCGTCTGCCAGCCATCCGTATCTGTCAGCGCATGCCGGTGTTGAATCAGGTAGCTTTCCGATGTATCACTAGGCCATGACAGCACGGCGTTAGTTGAAGGCACTGTTATCTGGATGCCTTCAATAGCGAAGGCATTGAATGAGAGACAAGCCCATAAGGCTACTGCAATTAGTTTTAGTTTTTTCATAGTTCCCTTACCTTGCGCCCACGCGCTCCAAACGTACAAACTGGCCAGCCGCTAGCCGCAACTCATTTGTTTGTTATTGTTGCTTTAATCACGTTTCGACTCCACCAAATTCATGGGGCTTGTCAATTGGACCCACATTCCAGGTCAGCCGTTTTACGCACCGCGGCAAAGTCATCGCGAAACAATCCAGACGGCATTGTCCATACCGAATAAGGATACCCACAGATCCATTTTAATCTTTCCCGCATCCGATTTTTAGCGGCGATTTCCCCGAAAGAACCCGGCATGCCGGCAGACGTTTTTGTGCGCGCCGAATACTTGACCATAGCAAAGTAACTGTCAAGCCTTTTTTATGCAAAACTTAAGACGTGTCGAGTGCTGGTCATCATCAGGCTGTCTGTGCTGAAATCATCCGGTTGTTAAAGGCGGAGAGGCAGCGGCGCAAGCTGTCAAAATACGCCATCTGGAAACGATCTGGTGTCTCGCAATCCATGTTAAGCTTGGTTGAGCGGGGGTTGCGTAATCCGACGCTGGAGCTGACACTTCGTATCGCTGATGGCGTTGGGGCTGACCTCACCGTCTTGATCAAAAAGGCGCAGACCAATCTTTCAAACAAAACAAAGCAGTGACCCAAAAGCATTGGCTTTTCAGGTTTTCACTGTGTAAAAGCAACAGTAGAGGGTTCTGGTGTGGGATTTAAGTTGGCGGGAACAAAAAGTTGCATTGAAAAAGGGTTTTTGGAATTTTTAAACAATCGGTCGAAAGCGATTCTTCCTGTGCCGGGACTGGGGGGAGGATACGGAGGGAGGGCGATTTCCTTATTTTCAAAATCTTTCAATTTTCAAGCAAATACGCATTTTCGTACCGGGCGGCTATTTGTGAAACACTGATTATCGCTAATATTTATGGAGTGATTATGATTTTTTAGGGATTTTCCGAGCCGGCCCCCCATCCCACTCCTGAAAAATGAAAATAAATGGCATAAATCGTACAGTTACATTCCCCACACGAATTCAGATTTGCGATAGGTATGGTAGCCTTGGCGGTGCATGACACATATTGCACATGCCCGGACGTTGGAAGATGCCGGAGCAAATCGGAATCGGAATGATGAATTCCGAATGACGAATGGAGTGGGCGGGTGTCGCGGAGATGATCTCAGCGTCGGTTGCAAATCGCACGCTGCGGCTGGCCCCTTCTCCCAGACACAGCCGCCGCCCATTGTGCCGTGGCCACTTCCGGTACTTTCCGGCGATTTCCGGCCATTAAAAAAAATTTATGAAAATATTTCTTACACAGCGGGCACGGAGAGAGAAGTTGGGCAGCCGGCCATTTTGTCAAGGTCGGTTTATCCGGCGAAATCCGCCTAAATCCGACCATAGAAATTTACAAATGACGAGCCAAACCGAAATGCCCACGCAAGGCGCCGGGTATCAGGGTCCGTTGGGCCTTGTTGGGCTTTGTTGGACCAAAAAGTCCGGTGGGTGGGATTTTACGATGGGCAAATTACGATTTTCGCAGCTTACACCCGCCATCCCAGCAACACCGGTTCCCACCCGTTTCAACCAAATTCAACTGATTTAAACCCGTTTCAACCTGTTTTTTAAAAAATTTATGAGAAGGAATGATGCTCTCGCGGGCGGCCCGGTGCGAGCCGCACTTGCCATCACGCTCCAAAACGTTTGGGTGTCCGGTGGTGACAGGAATTTTGAATGGCTGCGGGTTTGAGCAAATGGTAATACTCTAAAACATCATGTGCGGCATCATTGGATACGTCGGGAAAAAGTCGGCTTCGCCCATCCTCTTGGAAGGGTTGCGGCGGCTGGAGTATCGCGGTTATGACAGCGCGGGCGTGGCGGTGCTGGATAAATCGGCGCTGGTCGTGCGCAAGAAGCTGGGGAAGATCGATGAGGGGATCGCACGGCTGCTGAAGAGCGAGCCGGTGACGGGCAGTTTGGGCATCGCCCATACGCGCTGGGCCACGCATGGCGTGCCGGCGGACAAGAATTCGCATCCGCATTTTGACCAGTCGGAAAAGATCGCGGTGGTGCATAACGGCGTTATCGAGAATTACGACAAGCTGAAGCAGCGGCTGAGCGCGAGCGGGCATAAATTTAAATCGGACACGGACACGGAGGTGTTGGCGCATCTGATCGGGGAGTGTTACGGGAAATTGAAAAATGGACGTAATGGGAACCCGTCTGACCAAGGCAAGCGACACGACGGCGCGCGCGGAGCGACGCGCCCTACCACGGGTCTCGATATCACGCGGCCGGCTGATCTGCTTACGCAGGCTGTGAGCGAGGCGTTGCGCGAGGTGATCGGCACCTACGGACTGGCGGTCATCTGCACGGATTTTCCGGATACGATCGTCGGGGCGCGGCGCGGATCGCCGCTGATCATCGGCATCGGCAAGGGCGAACATTTTGTGGCGAGCGATGCGAATGCGATCGTGGCGCACACGAAAAAGGTGGTCTACCTGAATGATTACGACGTGGCGAGCATCACGCCGGAACGCTTCGATGTGATCAACCTCGGCACGGACACGGCGACGGTGCAGATCAGCAACCTGGAATTTAATCATGAGGATGTGGGGCGCGGGAAGTTCGCGCATTTCATGCTCAAGGAGATCTATGAGCAGCCGCAGACCGTGGCGAATGCGTTGCGCGGACGGCTTGATTTCGAGGCGGCCACGGCGAAGTTTGGCGGGTTGAACATGACGGTGGCGGAGCTGCGGAACATCGACCGCATCGTGATCGCGGCGAGCGGCACGAGCTGGCATGCGGCGCTGGTGGGCGAATATCTGATCGAGGAACTGGCGCAACTGCCGGTGGAGGTGGAGTTCGCGCACGAATTTTGTTATCGGAACTGTCCGTTGGAGAAAAACACGGTGCTGCTGGTGCTGTCGCAATCCGGCGAGACGGCGGACACGCTGGCGGCGTTGCGCGAGGCGA
Source organism: Verrucomicrobiia bacterium (assembly GCA_035943555.1). Classification (GTDB taxonomy): domain Bacteria; phylum Verrucomicrobiota; class Verrucomicrobiia; order Limisphaerales; family UBA11358; genus UBA11358. Next base: position 9,047 of record DASZCA010000126.1, on the reverse strand, counting down.
AGCGGCGCGGGCATCGCGCGCTGGCGATCGTGAACGTCGTCGGCAGCACGATCGCACGGGAATCGGACGGCGGCATCTACATGCACGCGGGGCCGGAGATCGGCGTGGCATCCACGAAGGCGTTTGTCTCGACGCTCACGGTGCTGTCCCTGCTGGCGGTGCATCTCGGGCGGATGCGGATGCTCTCGGCGAAACGTGCGACGGAAATTCTCCGCGCCCTTGAAGCGTTGCCGAAACAGATCGAAAAGATTTTGGCGCAAGACGAGGTGTTAAAAAAACTGGCGAAGAAATATGCGAAAGCGGATGACTTCTTTTTTCTCGGACGCGGCTACACGTTTCCCATCGCGCTCGAAGGGGCGTTGAAGCTTAAAGAAATTTCCTATATCCACGCCGAGGGATATTCGGCGGCGGAAATGAAACACGGACCGATCGCGCTGATCGATGCCAAGACGCCGACGGTGTTTTTGGTGCCGCAGGATGCGATGTACGAAAAAACGCTGGCAAACCTGGCCATGATCCGCGCCCGGAAGGGTCCGGTCATCGCCGTGGCCACGGAAGGCGATAAAAGCATCAAAAAAGTGGCAGATGACGTCATTTACCTGCCAAAGACGCTGGAAGTGCTGAATCCCATCTTGGCCAGCATACCGCTACAACTGTTCGCCTATCATATAGCGGTGGCCCGGGGATGCGACGTGGATAAACCCCGCAATCTGGCTAAAAGCGTGACAGTACAGTGAATTTTGCACGATTTTTGGCATCCAATCAGGCTTCCGAAGTCTTAAATCAAATTTGCTCACCTACCTTTTTAATGGTATTTTGCACGAATTGACTTTTAGGGGATGGCGGCACTTAACCTGCTAAATGTCGGCGTTTGACGACATCCGCCTTAATATCCATATGCTTAATGAACGGTTTTTGATGAAAAAATATAATTTGGGCCTTTATTTCGGGATTTTAGCATCGCTCTTCGCCGCTGTGGCGACGTCACACGCGGGCATTTTTACGAATTTGCATGCTTTTGTTGACGGAAGCGTGAACGACGGGAGCCAACCCAACGATGCCACCCTCATCAACGGGGCTTTGTTCGGGTCGACATCGCAGGGGGGCGCTTCGAATCTAGGCTTGATCTACACGGTGGGCACCAACAGCGCGGGGTACGCTTCCATCCATGATTTTGGGGGAGCCAGCGCGACGCCGCCGGATGGCGAGCAGCCGAACGAAATATTGCAGGCGGGCAACATCATTTACGGCACGACGTACCGCGGCGGCACCAACAGCGGCGGCACCGTCTATAAGATGAACACAAACGGCAGCGGCTATGTGATCCTGCGGAGCTTTACCAGCAGCCCGGACGCGCAGTTTCCGTTCGGCGGCCTGGTGATCAGCGGCAATACGCTGTACGGCACCAGCCTCAACGGCGGCGCCTTCGGCCAGGGTAGCGTATTCAAGATCGATACCAGTGGCGCGAACTTTACGATCCTGCACGATTTCACGAACAATCCGGACGGTTCCAATCCGCGCGGCCGACTGCTCCTGATCGGATCAACGCTCTACGGCGTCACGGCTGGCGGTGGCACCAACACCGACGGCACCATTTTCAAGATCAACACGGACGGCTCCGGCTACTCGGTGATCGCACAGTGTGCCGACGCACCGGCGGCAACGACGCCGTATGCCGGGTTGTCATTCGATAATAATGCCCTGTACGGGGTCAGTACCGCTGGCGGCACGGGCAGCGCCGGCACGGTCTTCCGGCTGGGCTTCAACGGCGCGGGATTCACGGTCATCCATAGCTTCACGAACAGTGAAGGCCTCTCGCCGCAAGGCGCGCTGCTGGTCACCAACAATCTTCTGTACGGCACCACCCTGAGCAGCGGCACCGGCGGTGGCGGGACCGTGTTCCAGCTCGGCACGAACGGCGCGAATTTCACGGTGTTGAAAAATTTCACGAATGCGCTAACGGGGGTCAATCCGAAGGGGCAACTGGTCCTGTCCGGCAACACCCTATACGGGGTCGCGAATTACGGCGGCCCGAACACGGGCGGCACGGTTTATCGCCTGGTCCTGGCGCCGGTCATCAACACGCAGCCGCAAAATCAAAGCGTGCCCAGCGGCAGTTCCGCAAGCTTTAGCGTGGGCGCGGCGGATGAATTTCCGATGACATACCAATGGTATCTCAACACCACCACACAGCTCGGCGGGCAGACGGCCAGCACGCTCAATATCGCCAGCGTCAATAATGGCAACACAGGAAATTATACCGTGGTGGTCTCGGACAATGTCGGCTCCGTGACCAGCAGCCCGGCCTCACTGACGATCGCTTCCACCCCCACGGTGCCGGTCATCACGGGACAACCGCAGAGCCTCACCCGAAACGTCGGCACTTCGGCGTCATTCACCGTCACGGCTACAAGCAATGCGGGCAGCCCGACGTATCAATGGTATTATAACACCAACACTTTGCTGAACGGACAGACGGGCGTCACGTTGACGCTCCCGAGTGTCACCAACTCCGACGCGGGGGCTTACACGGTGGTGGTGGGGAATACCATCGGCTCCGTGACGAGCAGTCCGGCCTTGCTGACGGTGGTCAATCCGCCGCCGACCATCACGGCGCAACCGCAAAGCCTGACGGTAACCAATGGCAACCCGGCCTCGTTCTCCGTCACGGCCACGACGGTCACGGGCACCCTGCTCTATCAGTGGTATTTCAACACGAACACGCCGCTCGCGGGCCAGACGAACAGCACCTATACGATTCCGGTGACGTTCACCAACTACGCGGGATATTACACGGTGGCGGTGGCGAACAATGGCGGCGCGGTGACGAGCACTGCGGCCTTGCTGACGGTGTCCACTAATTCCAAGCCGGTCATCTCGGACCAAAACCATGACCTGTACATAACCAATGGTGATACGGCCAATTTCTTCGTGGTCGCCAGCGGCAAAGGACCTTTGCAATACCAGTGGTACACGAACAAGGTGAACAATCTCGCCACCTATTCACCCTTCCTCCTTAAGACCAACTCCACGCTGCCCACCACGGCCACCACCAATAAAAACATTTATTTCGTCTGCGTGGTGACGAATTCTCTCGGCAAAGCGACGAGCAGCCCGGCGTTTCTCAATGTCGTCACCATACCGGTGATCCTCACGAATCCGCAACCGGTGACGGTCGGGCTGGGCAATACCGCGACCTTCACAGTGACGGCGCTGGCGACGACGAGTTTCCAATGGTATTCCAATTCCGTGAACACGGCGATCGGCACGGCGATCGCGGGCCAGACGGCCGGCACCTATTCGCTGACCGGCAGCGCGAACAACAACGGAAAATATTACTCGGTGGTCGCGATCAGTTCCTTGGGCAAGGCGACGAGCAGCCCGGCGCTGCTGACCGTCGTTTCCCTGCCCGCCATTACCTTGCAGCCGGTCGGCGCGACGATCACGAACGGCAGTCCGGTGACGTTCACCTCGGCGGCCTCGGGGCCGGGCACGTTGAACTATCAATGGTTGTACCAAACCAACCAGCCGATCAACGGCGCAACGAGCACGTCGCTGACGTTCGCCCACGCGAACCAGCCGGGGACGTATTCGATGATGGCATCGAACAACTCCGGCGCGGTGACGAGCACCCCGGCCTTGTTGAATGTGGTGGGCCGGCCCATCATCCTGTCTTCCAGCTTTGATCCGGCGAGCGGCAGTTATTCGTTCTCGTATGTGAATCTCGCGGGCAGCACGAACCGCCTGTGGGCCACGGCGAACCTGGCCGATGCGAATGCCTGGCTGGTCATCGCCACGAACTTCATGGCCACGAACGGCATCTGGCAGGTCACCGATCCGAACACGGCGCAGACGAACAACATCCGGTTGTACCGGTTCTCGAGTCCGTAGGCACGGGCCAACGCGCCGGAGTTTGAGGCCGAGGAAGATTGATGGATACTTTGGATAACCCTATCAACCGGGCCTGTCCGGTGTGCGACGAGACAAAGGCCGGGCCGTATTTGTCGAAGTTGAATTTCCATCTCGTCCACTGTCCGCGCTGTTCGATGCTCTACACCAACCCGGTGCCGGCGGAGATGGCGACCGGCATTTTTTATGACCGGGCGGGCGGTGAATATCTCTCGCCGGAAAAGCTGGAGAGCGATTACGCCAATGTCCGTTTTGAACGCGAACTGCGCTTGTTCCGGACGTATTGCCGGAGCGGTTTGGTATTGGATGTGGGCTGTTCTTCGGGCGCGTTTTTGTATCAGCTTAAAAAACGGTTCCCAAATGATTACAAAATTCTGGGCACGGATGTCTCCCAAGAACCTTTGGATCATGCGGCCAAAATGGGCGTACCGATCGTGCGCGGGGAATTTCTAAAACAAACTTTCGAGGAAAAATTCGATGCGGTGACGTTTTGGGCGGTGATGGAGCACTTGGCAGAACCGAAGAAATTTTTGCAGAAGGCGGCCTCAATTCTCAAGCCGGGCGGGCACTGTTTCATTTTGACGCCGAACATGGATTCGCTGGCCGTCCGGCTGATCGGCGCGAAGTACCGCTACATCTTTGCGGAACATCTGAATTATTTCACACCGCAGACGATGAAGACATTTGCCGGCGCGGAATTTTCGGTGGTGGGGATGAAATCAACGCATTTTAATCCGCTGGTGATCTGGCAGGATTTTCGCGGCGGTGAACGGGAGATTTCGCGCGCGGACCGAATCAAGCTGTTGAAACGCACCACGGGCTACAAACAATCCAAATGGATGCGCCCGGTCAAAGCCGGGTATCGCGCGGCCGAGGCGGTGCTGAGCAGCCTGCGGATGGCGGATAATATCGCGGTGGTGGGGCGGAAGCTATAAAGCCAAGGGGTAATCTACGGCATGCCACCGAACGGATGGCGGTTCATTTATCTGAAGCCTTCAGCGGTGCCAGCGGTTCCTCGGCCGGGCCGGAAAGCACTTCGCCCGTCGCGGCGAAGCGAGAACCATGGCAGGGACAATCCCACGTCTTTTCCGCCTGGTTCCATTCCACAATGCATTGCAGATGCGTACAGATGGCGGAATGGACGCTGATCGTGCCATGGGCATTGCGGAAGGCCGCCACTTTATGGCCCTCGTATTTGATAACTTTTCCTTCGTTGCGTTTGAGGCTGGCCAAAGTGGTGCGTTCCGCCTTGTGAAGCCAATTTTTCACCATGTAGACCGGATAGTCCCGGTTCTCGCGCAGATATTTACCGGTGCCGACGATGGCGTGCTTCCGGTGGACATCAAACAGTTTCGCCCACGGATTTTGACGCTTAAGAAAAGCATCCACGGACATCATTGCGCCCAGAGTGCCGAAGGTCATTCCATTGCCGCCGAAACCGGTGGCGACGAACTGGCGGTCGGCCGTCTCGCCGATAAAAGGAATTCCGTCCGGAGTTTCAATGACCTGGCCGGACCAGCGACGGTCCACTTCAGCCTCCGGCATCAAGCTGAGCAATGTCTTTTCGAGCCGGTCATAGTTTCGGCCCGTATCTTTTACCTGGCCGGTCTTATGATCTTCCCCGCCAAAAATCACGTAGTCATGATTCCGCCGCTGGTCGACCCGGAGATAATGGTAGGGTTCCTGGGTATCCCAATAACATGCCTCGGGGATTGATCCTCGCGGAACGAGAGCGCCGACGGCATAACTGGTATAAAGAAATAATTTGGTTTGGAACAAGGCCGCCGCCACCGTGCCGGTATTGCCCATCAACGGATTGTGCGTGGCCAGCACGAGATAAGAACACCGGATTTTTTCTTTGCCGACCTTCACCGCCAGCGGTTTGGCGGTGATCTCGCCGGCGTCGGTATGATCAAAGACGTGGCTGCCGTGGCCGGGTATCTTTTTCAGCAACGCGCCCAGATATTTTATAGGATGAAACTTCGCCTGATCAGGAAGCTCAACGCCCGGACGTCCGAAGAATGGTACTGATTTGCTGAACACGGCGGGGAAACCAAGTTCGTTCGCCAGTTGAGATTCTTGCTCCAAGGCGGCGGCTTCTTTTTTGACATTCTGTTTGGGCGAGCAATGCAGGTAGCCCGGCACGCGGCGAAATTCACACTCGATTTTTTCGGCGCGAACAATCGCTTCGATCTGATCAATGGCGGCCGCGCCGCCGGTCCAAACACTTTGCGCCACCACTTTGCCCAGCTTGGAAACCAGTTGCGAGAGACGGGTGTCGGTCACGTACGTCAAATGCGCAGTTGTGTTAGCAGAATCAAAGCCGCCACAGGCGCCACGCTCGACCAAGGCGACCGTGTAACCGGCTTTTTTTAAAAGATAAGCAGTCGTCACCCCGGTGATGCCGGCCCCGATGACGGCCACATCCACGCGGAGGTTGGATGAAGGCTGTTCAAATCGCGGTACCGGCTGATCCAGCCAATGAGATTTAGTATTTGGCACGCTTGATTCTTAGCAATGATTGGGCCTCGCAGATTACGGGGGTAAAACGGTGCGGGTTGGTTGCAACGTGCATCTTTGCCCCGCAGCGGCGGGCATATTGCAAGAACAGGACTGAAATGAAACTGACAGGTGGTGATCCTTTTTGGAGCGTACGTAACGGACTGCTGGCGACTTATCCGCCGCTGGACGGTGACCTGACGTGTGATGTGGCGGTGGTCGGCGGCGGCATCACGGGGGCGTTGGTGGCCTTTCATCTGGTGCAGGCCGGCGTCTCCGCCGTCTTGCTCGATAAACGGGATATCGGTACCGGCAGCACTTGTGGCAGCACGGGCTTGTTGCAGTACGAGGTGGATGTTCCGTTGCGCCAACTGGTAAAACAGATCGGCTTTCGGCGTGCAGGCCGGAGCTATCTGCTCTGTCTCGATGCACTGCGAAAAATTTGTGCGCTCGTCCATAAGTTTGATCTGCGCTGCGAACTGCGAACCCACCCGAGCCTTTTCCTCGCCCGTCACGAAACTGAAATCGCTGACTTGCGGGAAGAACACCAACTTCGCAAGCGTCTCGGCATCAAGGTTGATTTCTGGGACCGGCAGCAGATTGAAAAGCATTATCCTTTTTCCCGGCCGGCGGCGTTATTTTCCGAGGATGGCGCGGAGGTGGATCCGCACCGTTTTACGCAAGGATTGCTTTCAGTGGCCGTTGAAAAAGGGCTGCGCATTTTTGATCGCACGCAGGTGACGAAATTTTCACCGACCCGCCAAGGGATGGAACTCACGACGGAAACCGGTCACACCGTCAAAGCGCGGCGCGTGGTGATCGCGGCGGGCTTTGAATCGCAGAAATATTTGAGCAAATCGTTTGGGCAGTTAAAAAGCACCTATGCGTTGATCAGCGAGCCGGTTCCGAATTTACGCGACTGGTACCGGCGCAGCCTTATCTGGGAGACCGGCTCGCCGTATCTCTATCTGCGGACCACCGGGGAAAACCGGATCATCGTTGGTGGCGAGGATGTGGAGATCGTCAATCCCGCACAACGTGACCGGCTGATTCCCGCGAAGACGCGAATCTTGCAGCGTAAATTCAAGGAACTGTTTCCGGAAATCAAACTGGAGGTGGCATTCAGTTGGGCGGGAACGTTCAGTTCCACCAAGGACGGACTGGCGTACATTGGCGGCCATCGTTCCCTGCCCCACGCCTATTTTGCGATGGGGTACGGCGGGAATGGCATCACCTACAGCCTGATTGCGGCTGAGATCATCCGGGATCATTTCTTGGGGCGACGGAATCCGGACGCCGCACTTTTTTCGTTCAGCCGGTGAGCGCGGTTGATTGAAACTTTCTGATGGGCAGATGCGAATTAAATACAGATTGATACGGATGGGGGGAAGAGGCGGGTGCAAATTCAACGCGGTGCCAGAGACCAGCGCCCCACGGAAGTTTGCGGGGACGCGCCGTCCCCGCTCCATTCACACGGGTTGTTCGGGGTCGCTGGAAGAGGCAGGCTCGACGGATTCCGAAGCGGCTTCGGCGGCGGGCCCAGCGACGGGCGGCTCTTCGATTTTTTCCGGAGTCTGCCCGAGGACAAGTTGTTCGGGTGCGGCGGTGGCCAGGCCGGGGTCGGCGGTGATGGGGGCGGGCGGATGCACGACCTGAATGCGGCGGAGTTCATCGGCGGCGGGCAATTCTTCGAGACCGGGCAGGCCGAAGTATTCCAGAAAGAAGGGGGTGGTGCTGTAGAGCGCGGGGCGGCCGACGACTTCGGCGCGGCCGCTCTGCTCGACGAGGCCGCGTTCGAGGATGGTCTGCATGGTGCCATCGACATTAACGCCGCGGACGGATTCGACTTCCGCACGGGTGACGGGCTGGCGGTAGGCGATGATGGCGAGGGTTTCGAGCGCGGCCTGGGAGAGGCGCGTGGGGCGGTTCTTGACACCGACGAGGGCGCGGAGCCACGGGGAAAATTCGGGCTGGGTGACGAATTGCCAGGCGCCGGCGACGCAGGCGAGGCGGTAGCTGCGGGCGGCGGTTTCGTGATCGCGGGCGAGGGCTTCGAGGGCGGCGGTGACATCGCTGTCTTTGACCTTCTTGAAGGGTTTGGCGGAGTCATCGGCATCCTCAGTGGTGGCGGCGCTGATGAGGAGGTCGCGCAGTTCTTTTTCGCTCATGGGTTTTTGAGCGGAGAAGAGGAGCGATTCGAGTATGAATTTAATTTCCATCTTGAAAGCGGGTTTTATGTTTTTGGGGCGGTGCCGGGCGCTTCTGGATTTTCCGGCTCATCAGCGTCGGTGGCGTCGGTGACGTCCTTATCATCTTCTACTACTTCGTCGCTGTCTTCGTCCGACTCATCATCGTCATCATCGTCATCATCGTCATCATCGTCGTCATCGTCGTCATCGTCGTCGTCATCGTCATCATCATCATCCGAGTCTTCGTCCTCGGACTCGGTGGCTTCGGCGGCGTCGGCAACTTCAGTGGTTTCGGCGGATGGGGCGGATGGGACTAATGGGACTAAATCCGTTTCGTCAGATTCTTCGGTTTCGTCGGGTTCGGGAAGAGGCGCGCTGCGCGGGGGCAGGACTTCCTCGGCGTGCTCGGACAGGATGACTTGCGGAATGGCTTTGGTGACTTCGATCTCG
>DASZCA010000125.1:0-2138 GCA_035943555.1 Verrucomicrobiia bacterium | reverse complement strand
AAGTGCCAGAACAGGCCGGAAACTTCGATCCGGTTGGTGAAACGTTCCGGGTCCGTCTTCCACATCCGGCTGCCCGGGCCCCACAGATAGAAAATCACCAGCGTACCGCCGATGATGTGCAATGCGTGCAGACCGGTCATCGTAAAATAAATCGCCGTAAAGGTATTATGCCACGGGCCGTAGTTCTGCATTTTCTTGATGTCAGCAGCGGCCACGACATGCTCTTCCAAGGGAATCGCCTTCGCTTCCGGCGTCCGCAGATCCATCAACAGCTTGCGATCCGAGACCACCTTGCCGTGCAGCGTGACTGTGCCGGTTTTTTTCTTCAGGTCAAAGTCGGCGGATTTTTCCACGAGATGGCCGTCCACAAACGTGCCGTCATTCAGCGCGATCTCGTAATGGATGAACTTGTCGTGATACTCGTAGGACTTGATGCCCAAAAACGCGACGGCCAGCAGGATGGTGCAGGCGTGGAAGAACTTGAACTTTCCGAAATCACGCACTTTGCACGCCGCCCAGGCCAGCAGCGTGGTGATGGCGGAGAGCGCCAGCAACGCCGTGTTCACCGTGCCCAGCCGGACGTCGAGCCAGCCGTGCGGCCACATGCCCGGCTCCGCACCCGCGCGCAGCAAAACGTAGGCGGAGAACAACCCGCCAAAGAGCATCACTTCCGACGCGAGGAAAAGCCAGATGCCGAGCTTCGCGTTATAGAGGCCGGTATCCGGCCGGTTTTGGACTGTATAAGGGATTTCCATGGAAAAATATCAATGATGAGCGGGTTGGTCGTGGCCGTGACCGTGGTCATGACCGGCGGCGGCGGGGAATTCCGCCTGCGGCGCATAACTGCCCTCAAAACCGGGCGCGTTGTATTCGTACGGTCCGCGGACGATGCGCGGTGCCTGCGGGAAATTGCCATGCGGCGGCGGGGTGGGCGTGTGCCAGTCCAGCGTCGTGGCCTCCCACGGATTGTTGCCCACTTTTTCACCGTGGCTGATGCTCCAGAAAAGATTGATGATGAAAGGAATCTGCGAGAGACCCAGGCCCACCGCCGCCCACAGGATCCAGGTGTTCAATTCCATCACGGAACCGGGCAGCGTATCGATAGCTCCCGGCACGCGGGCCGCGGAGTAATTCACGCCGCCATCGCTCATGCGGCGGATCATGCCTTTGATGCCTTGCGCGAACATCGGCATGAACACCAGATTCATGAACGTGAACGAACCCCAAAAATGCACGCGGCCCCAAAATTCATTCATCTTGCGTCCGGTCATTTTGGGATACCAAAAATACACGCCCGCAAACAATGCGAACAACGTCCCCGGCGCCACGACGTAATGGAAGTGGGCGATGATGTAGTACGTGTCATGCAGGTACAGATCCGCCGCCGCGAGACCGAGCGGCAGGCCGGTCAGACCGCCGATGCCGAACATCGGCAGGAACGCCAGCGCGAACAGCATCGGGGTATTGATGCGGATGGACCCGCCCCACAGCGAAAGGAACATGCACGTCAAAATGATGACCGACGGAATTGAGATGACCATCGTCGTGATCTGGAAGAACGTCGCGATCCGCTGGCCCATGCCCGTCATGTACATGTGATGCGCCCAGACGATGAAGGAGAGGAAGCCCACCGCCAGCACCGAGTACACCAGCGATTTGTAACCCCAGATCGGCTTGCGCGTGTTGTTCGCGATGATTTCGATCACCACGCCCATCGCCGGCAAAATCAACACATACACTTCCGGATGGCCGAGGAACCAGAACAAGTGCTGCCACAGCAACGGGCTGCCGCCACCGCTCGCTTCACCCACTTTGCCCGCGACCGCGAGACCGGTTGGCAGGAAGAAGCTCGTGCCGAGCGCGTTGTCCATCAATTGCAGCACACCGGCGGCTTCGAGCGGCGGGAACGCCAGCAGCAAGATGAACGCCGTCACGAACTGCGCCCACACAAACCACGGCAACCGCATCCACGTCATGCCCGGTGCGCGAAGTTGGATGATGGTCGCGATAAAATTAACTGCGCCCAACAGCGAGGACGTGATGAGCAACACCATGCCCACCAGCCAGAACGCCTGGCCGTTCGTCGGAATCGTTGTCGCCAGCGGCGAGTAGGAGGTCCAGCCCGCTTGCGCCGCGCC
>DASZCA010000124.1:0-10921 GCA_035943555.1 Verrucomicrobiia bacterium | reverse complement strand
TTGATCGCCACTTCGCACGAGCCGCAACCGCCCGCGCAACAGCCGGAATCGATCTTCACGCCCTGCGATTTCGCGAATTCCAGCAGGTTCTCCAGTCCCGGCTCCCAGCGCACGACTTTGTTCGAACGCGCGAAAGTGATCATCACCTTTTGCAGGTGCGACGTCTCCGCCGGCGTCGGGGCGGCGGCTTTTTTCTTCACGGTTGCCGGGCCGAAGGCTTCGAAATGGACCACGCTGTCCGGCACGCCCCACGCCTCGAGGCCGTCCGTCAGGCTCTTCATGAACGCGCCGCTGCCGCACAGATAATATTCAAAATTGTTCGAGGGCAGCACTTCCTTCAGCAGTTCGATCCCGACACGGCCTTCGGAATGAAAATCTTTTCCCTTCACATCCTTCTCGCCGGGCTTGCTGTAGGCGATGTGCAGATGGATGTTTTCATTTTCCGCCGCCAGCTTCTCCAACTCTTCCTTGTGAATATGTTCGCGCCGGTTGCGCACGCCGAAGAAAAAATACGCCTCGCGTTTTGACCCGCTCGCTGCGATGGCGTTCGCCATGCATAGCATCGGGGTGATGCCCACGCCGCCCGCCAGCAACACCACCGGGTTCGACTTCGTCATGTCCAAAAAGAAATGGCCTGACGGCGACTTCACATTGAGGATGTCGCCCTCCTTCAAGACATCGGTGAAATAGCTCGAGCCGGCGCCCGGCGGGACATCCGGCTTGTCCGGCGGCGACTTCTCCTTTTTGATCGTGACGCGGTAATAGTCTTTTTGATGCGGGCTGTCGGAAAGCGAGTAGCAGCGCACCAAAGGCTTGTCGCGCCCCGGCAGATCCAGTTGGAAGGTCAAGTATTGTCCGGGTTTGAAGGCGGGCAACGACCGGCCGTCGTGCGGCTTGAGATAGAACGCGTTGACGTCGTCGCACTGGGAAATTTTTTTAAAGACGGAAAATTTGCGGATGCCGTTCCAACCCGCCTCCGCCTGTTCCGCCTCGCGGCAGCGCAGCCGGGTTTCGTGAAGCTGGGCCCGCAGGTTTTCGGTGGCGAGCTTTTGCCGGACACGTTCACCGTTCAGGCGGAGCAGCGCCCGGAAGACCTCCACCATCAACCAAGCCAGCAATCCCGCCAGCAACGCCAGTCCGATGAGATAGCTTAACCCGGACCCGCTCGGGTCATGCCAGGATTCAATTAGGGTTGCATTCACGGCTCCACTCCATTAACCAATTTGTCGCCGTGAGTAAAACACTTTGTCACTTCCTCATCGTGGCGCTCCTGTGCGGGGGTATGGCCGCCCGCGGCGCGGACGTTCCGGCGAAATTTCTCGGCGCCGCTTCCTGCGCCAGTTCCGGCTGCCACGGCGGCGGCGGGGAACATCAAAACCAGTTTCTTGCCTGGTCGCTCAAGGATTTTCATTCGCAACGGCCGGTCGCGACGCTGACGACTGCCCGTTCCAAACAAATCGGTGAAGCCTTGGGCATCAAAGATCCCACGGCGGATGCCCGCTGCACCACCTGCCACGCCCCACTCCAAGACGTGTCGGCCGATCTGCGCGGCGACAATTTCAAGGTCGGCGAAGGCGTCTCGTGCGAAAGTTGCCATGGCCCGTCCGAAAACTGGCTCCGCGCCCACACCCGCCACGATTACACCCGTGCCGATCGGACCGCCGCCGGGATGCGTGATCTCCAAAACCTTTACGTCCGCGCCAACACTTGCGTTGCCTGCCATCAAGTCGTCTCGCAACCGCTTTCGAAAGCCGGTCATCCTGAGTTGATCTTTGAATTGGATGGCCAGAGCGTCGCCGAGCCCAAGCACTGGAGTGCGGAGAAGAACGGCAATGGCGCGCAGGCGTGGTTTGTGGGGCAGGCCGTCGCCTTGCGCGAGATGAGCTGGCAATTGGATCAAGCCCATGCCTTCGAAGCAGGCGCCTCCTTTTCCGGTACAAATCTGGTTGCAGGCTGCTATGCCGTAGCGTGGCTTTTGCATGCGGCCACCGCGGACAATGCCGATGTGGCGAAGCATTCTGATGACTTTGCCGCCCTGCAACAATGGGCGGACACGCTGGCCTCGGAAAAGGCCGCCGCCTGGTCCGACCAGTTAACACAGGATTGCCTGACCCGGCTCGCAAATACATCCGCCAGTTTTCCCGACTCCAAGATTCCTCAACCCGTTCAAGCCCGCCGCGCCGAACGCCTCGTCCTTGCCTTGGACCGCCTGCTTGCTGCGCAAAACAACCACAAAGCCGATGCCGAATTGAATCAATTGTTCAAGCTCGCGCAATCCGTGCCCGATTTTGATCCGGCCCAATTCGCCGCCGCGCTGGAGAAATTCGCCACCGCCCTTTCGGCGCCATGACAATTGCCGGTGGGTGAACGCTTGAAGCTTTCCATCCCCGGCCCAAACCCTTATCAGTCCTCCGATGCAACGTTACCAGTGGCTCCTGTTCGATGCCGACGGCACCCTGTTTGATTTTGACCGCGCCGAAGGCCTCGCGCTTCAGGAAACTTTCCGGCTGCAAGGCGTCCCGTTCGACCCGGCCTATTTGCCGATTTACCGCCGCATCAGCCGGACGTTATGGGACGCCGTTGAGCGCGGCGAAACCACGCCCAGCCAACTCAAAGTACGCCGCTTTGAACTGCTGCTCGAAACGCTCGGCCTCACCCACGCGCCCGCCGACTTCAGCGCCAGCTATATCGAAAGCCTTGCCGCCCGCCCCGAACTCATCACTGATGCCGCGGAAGTCGTGCATGCTTTGGCGGGCAAATACAAGCTGGCCATCCTGACCAACGGTCTGCAAGCCGTTCAACGTCCCCGTTTCGCACGCTCGGCAATTCGTGATCACATCACCCAAATCGTGGTTTCGGATGAAATCGGTGTTTCCAAGCCGGCCAAAGAATATTTTGATGCCGCCTTCGCCCAGCTCGGCAATCCCCCGAAACACGAAACCCTCATGATCGGCGATGGCTGGGCCGCTGACATTCTCGGGGGTGTCAATTATGGCATTGATACTTGCTGGCACAATCCCGCCAAAAAGCCCCGGCCATCGGAACTCCGCATCACGCGGGAAATATCAAGCCTGCGCGATCTGCTTCCTTGGTTGATGGGTTAATGAGCTAATTATTACCGGGGGAAATTGGCGGCTGTATGTGCACACGCGACTGTAATGCCATCTGGGATTAGTTGGTGCTTGTACAACAATGGCACAACCCTGGGCTGGAGGCCGGAATCCCGATGGGATTCAAGATTGGAATCTCCGAAAGGCATTGCGCTTAGCTGTGACTATGCGCCCGTTGCTTTGAACGTTGAAGCGGCGTGAACGCCGCGCTCCGATGGACGGGGGCGGTCCCGAGATGCGGAACCGTTTCAGCGTCCGCCCAACCACGCGCAGTGTTTCAGCTTGAAGCTCTCCGCCTCCGGATCGGCCGTTTCTCAAGGATCAAGCCGACCGCCAAAAAAACCTCATCTTCACCCTTGAAACATTTTTCTGAACTAGCTACCTTTTTTAATAAAGGTAGCTTTGAATGAAATAATAAAATGATCTTGGACGACAAATTCGCACCGATCCGCAAGGGTTTGCTGGAGTTTATCCTCCTCAAGATCATTGCCGTCGAAAAGGTCTATGCCGCCGACATCTTGAAGCAGCTCAGTTCCACCGAGTTTGCCACCCAGGAAGGCACGTTGTATCCCCTCCTCAGCAAAATGCGGCGGGAGGAACTGCTGGATTACGATTGGAAGGAATCCGAAGCCGGGCCGCCGCGCAAATATTACGAACTCACCGCCAAGGGCCGCGCGCAGTTGAAGGAAACTTCCGAGTACTGGCAAAAGATCAACGAAACGGTCAAGCAGTTCAGTCAAAAATAACCCGCCATCACCTATGAACAAAGTTGTCACCGTGAATTTGAACGGCACCGCCTATCAGCTTGAGGAAAGCGGATATGACGCACTCCGGGCCTACTTGGACGAAGCCGCGGCAAAACTGGCCGGCAACCCGGACCGCGATGAAATCATGTCCGACATCGAACAGGCGGTCGCCGACAAGCTGCGCACTTTGCTCGGGCCTTATAAAAATGTTGCCGCCACCGCCCAGGTGCAGGCCATCATCGCCGAAATGGGTCCGGTGGAGGCGGGCGCGGAAATGCCGCCCAACGAACCGCCGCCCCGGGAAAAAGCCGGGGGAGCGGGCGGGGCGGGCGCGACGGGAAACGCCCAAAGCACCGTTCCGCCAGAAGCGGCAAAACGGTTGTATCGTTTGTACGACGGCGCGATGATCTGCGGCGTCTGCAATGGCATCGCCGCCTACTTCAATCTCGACCCCACGATTATCCGGCTCGTGTTTGTGATCGCCGGCATGCTCACGGGCGGCATCGGCCTTGTGGCCTACATCATCATGGCGGTGGTGGTGCCGGCCGCCGGCACGGCGGCGGAAAAGGAAGCGGCGCGGGGTGCCACGAACTGGACGGCGCAGGAATTTATCCGGCGCGCCCGCGCGGGGTATTACGAGGGGATGAAAGGATTTCCGGACCGGGAAGCGCAGCGGGCCTGGAAGCGAAAGTTCCGGGAAGACATGCGTGACTGGCGCCGATCTTTCCGATGGCAAACGCGCTGGGGTGGCTGTGCGGGGCAAAGCCACTGGCACAGCTATTGGGCAGAACATCCCTTCATGGAAACCGGTTGGGGCATCGCATTGCCCTTCTTAACCCTCTTCAACGCAGTTTTGGCCATCGGTTTTATTATCGCGGTCATCTCCCTGCTCACCAACGGCACCTTGATCGGCCAGACACCGCCGGCCGGCATGCCGGTTTGGCTGACCTTGGTGCTCTTGTTGCTCGCATACAACTTCATTGTCTGGCCGATCAAGGCGGCGCGGCACGTTTTCTATCGCCACGGCATTTGCGGGGCGCGTCCCGGGCCAAGGGTGTTCGTGTCACTCTGGGATACGTTTGTCTGGATCGCCTTCGTGTGCGTGCTCTTGTGGCTGGCGCTGCATCATTTGCCGCAAGTACAGGAAGCCGTCCGCAACATCCCGGCGGTGTTTCACGATGCCAAAGAAGGCATCAACGATTGGTGGACGCATCATTGATGCGGGCCAGGCGGATAACGGAAAAGTGAAAAATCACTTCGCCATCAAAACTGGCGAAGGGATCTTCGTCACCGCCACAAAATCCAATTCAACATTTCCGGCATCACCCGCATCCATTTGATACGCGATTTTATTTTTTCCCGCCTTCAACGACACCGTTTCTCCCTGCAACATCCACACATCCCAGTCCGTGGTCCGGTGAAAATAGGTGCGCTTGAGGTGCGCCCCGTTCACATAGAGCGAAAGCGATCCGCGGCCGGGCGGGCGGATCGTCGGAGCTGATTTCTGCTCGCCCTCCACATACACTCCGTTGGCATACCGCAGCGTGGCCCGATACTCACCTGCCGCCGGCACTTTCACCGTGAACTCCACCTTGGCACCGGCGTTGGTAAAACCGGTCACATAGCCGCTGCCGGTAAAATTTTTATGTTCCGCCGACTTCGCCGCGCCGCCTGATCGTGCAGCTTTTTCCGCCGGATAAATGTCACCCATGCCCGGATCGCCAGATGGAATCGCCTGTACCACGCCCGGCCCGGCCGGGGCGGCGAACACCGGGACATCGTTGCTGTCGAAGTTGAACTTCTGGATATTTACCTCCCGGATGCCGTTGTCATCCGCCGGAAAAATTTTGGAATGGAACATCACCCAGTTTTCCGTGCCATCCGCCGATACGGTAAAGCTGGCCCGCGACGGCCCCCAGACGTCCGACGTCGTGTGCAGCAGCACGCCGAGCGATTTCCACGATGACTTGCTGTCGATGGGCCCCGCTGCCGGCACATACATCTGCGCGATCAA
Organism: Verrucomicrobiia bacterium; assembly: GCA_035943555.1. Lineage (GTDB taxonomy): Bacteria > Verrucomicrobiota > Verrucomicrobiia > Limisphaerales > UBA11358 > UBA11358. The sequence continues at coordinate 5,051 of DASZCA010000124.1, read as the reverse complement.
CCGGTAGCTTTTGGACGCAAACCCGCCCGCAGCGCCGGTCATGATGAGTTTGCCGTTACGCACGATCGCCCGCGGACCTTCCGCATACAGGCCGATCTCTTTGCGATACGCCGTGATCGTTGTGGGATTGTCCATCGGTGCGATCACCGCGCCATCCACGAATTTGTCCGAGAGCGAACCCCAGCACGCGTATAACTGACCATTGAACGTCACGACGGTAAAATCATTGGCCTGGCCGTTGCCGTGTTCATCGCCGGTAAATAAAACACCTTTGCACGTGAAACCATCCAGCGGGTTATCCGTCTTGGCGACGAGCACCACGGCCATGTGCCGCCAGTTCTCTGACCGTACATCCGCACAAAAATAGATGTACCATTTGCCATCGATAAAATGCAGTTCCGGCGCGAACACGCGGCGATAATTATCCCCGTCTTCCCATACTTTCACGACCTCACCCCGGTCCAATAACGAAGGCGATTTCGAGACGCATACCGCCGTGGGATTTTCCGGTCCGGAATTGCAGACGTAATAATTTCCGTCTTTAAAAATCACCCACGGGTCTTCCCCCTGCCGTAACGGATTGGAAAACGTGTCCGCCGGCCGGGCCGAAGCCGCCAACGCCGCGCACACTATCAGCAGAAATAAAAAGCGAACGGTTTTCATGTGTATCACGCCACGGTAGCAGAACGTCATTTTCGGTCTAGGGCATGAAATGGCCACGCCCATACTTGTCTGATTGACCGGGGAAGGAACTGGCGACTGGAAAGTTGCTCTGTAGGAAACCATATTAGCCAGCGAGCTGGGAAGAGACGTTGCCCGCCCTCACCTGTTTCCTCTCCCCCAGGAGAGGACATATATAGCTGCGTTTTTTACATTCGGACGCAACGGTGCTTGTGGCCGGCTTAAGCGCAAAAAGGTTTCTACAGAGCCGCTGGAAAGCCTGCCTTACAGCATAGCCACAGCGGCGCTTTTTGTGTTTATCGTTCCACTTTTGGGCAACTGGGTGAGTTTGCCGACCCGAGCCGTCCCGCATGGGCGGGACGGAACTCCAAACCTCGAGCGATCCAATGCGGCGTTGCGAGCTTGACCGGGGACGTCACTTGGCTGAAGCTGACTGCGCTGTAATTCATCGCAACCCATTATTATTATGATTTTACGATTCTCGATCCTGATGGCGGCAACCCTGTGCTTGTCCGGTTGCGTCAAAGCCAACGCTCCCGCCGATACCGCCAGTGCTGGCACGAACGGCACCAGTACTACCGCCACCGCGGCACCCACTGGCGAATGGACTACGACCGCCAGCGGCTTGAAGTATCAGGTCTTGGAACATGGCACCGGCACGGTGTCGCCCAAGGCCACGGACACGGTGAAGGTGCATTACGAGGGCAAATTGCTGGATGGCACCGTGTTTGACAGTTCCATCGCGCGCGGCCAGCCGATCAGTTTTCCATTGAACCGGGTCATCCCCGGCTGGACGGAAGGACTGCAACTGATGAAAGTGGGCGACAAATTTAAATTTGAGATTCCGGCGAACTTGGCTTACGGCGCGAACAGCCCGAGCCCGGCGATCCCGCCGAACAGCACGCTGGTTTTTGAGGTGCAATTGTTGGGGATTGAGTAGGGGGTGAACTTCACCGGTCATCCGAGAGGCGTAGCTTGGCCGCTCTGATTAGAGCGGTTTAAAATCAATTGGCCAAAATCTTGAGATGACGTAGAGAAATTGATCTAAAAACCCTTGGTCGATAGATGCATCGACCAAGGGGTGGGGATAGCCGGTCGATTAACTAAAGAGAAAATCCTTCTCTTCTTCAGTCAACGCAGCTAAGGCCTGTTTGACTTCTAGGCTGTTTTCACTTTCAGGACTTTTCATAATAAAGTCCTCGAATGACTTTCGCTCACGATAGGTGACAGCGTCGGCACCAAAAAAGGCGCAAGCCAACAGAATGTCCAACGCGTTGGCCCTATTGATTAGCGCCTTGCGCGGAATTTTGTGCGTCTTCGCTTTTGGATCTATATAATTCATGAGAAAATAACAAAATTACAGGAATTGTTTTCCTGGTTCAAAGTTCAAAATGTGCGGCCTAGAATGTCTGGCATCCGATAACAATCGCGCGGTTTAGCATATCAAACCTTTGCCATGGCGTTGATCTTTCAAAGGAAGCAGATTGTCTGGGCAAAAATAGCCGCCCCTTTGAGACAATGGCATTGCACTTGGTTGAAACGGCGCGGCGAATCGGATGTAAAACAGGAGTCGAACTGAAACGCACTTGCAAATTGGTGGGGTGGCGAAATTTATGATTATATGGCATATGCTTGAAAGAGTTGTGATGGTGAGAAACGGGGCTCTGTTGTATTTTGCCGGAATGGCTCCTTAAATCTGGATTAGAGATTTTTCTTGAATTGAGTTCAAATGCAAAGACCTGGTCCAATTCGGGAAATTTTTCTGTTATGCCAGTAAAACGGACGGATTGCGAGTTGAAGTCTTCTACCTTTCGAACTTTGAAAAAGGCCGAAAAAAGAGCCCAAAATTTCAAAAGGCCTGAGATCATCTTTTTGAGGTTTTCTGGACGCCGTCTGGCATTTTGCCTAATAAGATCTGTTTTTGTCATTTGGTTTAGTGCGAGGATGGCTTTGGATGGAATAGGCTTCATTTTGGTCCTCCGATGTGGTGGTTTAGCTGTTTTGTTGTATTTCAACGTGAATATTTTTTCCGCGTTGAAATCCGGCACACTCATGCCGGAAATTATATGTAAAGTAAGATTCATGCAGGTTTTGGTATTGAGGCGCCATCAAGATAGCCAGACGCGGCCATCACCTTTCGGGCGACGTTTCTCAATGCTTTTCGCGCCTTGTAAATGTTGGCATCGCTCATACGCGTTCCGGTCTCTTCGAGATATTTTTTGACGGCGGCGTGGCTTGGGTTTCTTGGCGCGCCCTCCAACTGCAAGCCTCCGCTTGTAACATAAACCATTGCCATTGCCTTTAATACACGAGATGTTTTCGGATAGTTTCTGGCTTTAAGTTCCCGATGCAAGAGTTCGATCAGTTCGGCGGTGTCTTGCGCCGTAATGTTGGTACATCGTCCCTTTTCTTCCTGTTGGACACACCAGATCTCCTGAAATCTTTTAGTCAGCAGTGTTTGTCTTCTGCTTTCGGCGCGGGCCACGCTCACCGCCTCGTATTTGGACAAAAAGTTTATAAAATGGCTCAGGGAGCCGTTCGTTAAATAGATATTTTTACCAGCATCTACATAACGCTTTATCCGATCGAAAGTTCCATCAGTAATAACGTCGCGGCCATATGTTGAAATATGGGTATATTTTCCCTGAATATATGACGAAAAGACCTCGTAGTATTTGCAATACAGTGATTCAAATCCAAACTGGCGCTCTTTTTTGTCGGAACTGTTTAAATGCTGCGCAATTAAACCATCGACTCGCTCGTAGGTGGTCTCCGCGACCATAAATTTACCATAATTGTCAATTTTCGTCGTCTCTAATTCGTTATTCATATATTTCAAGTTTGTTGCTAATAGAGGGACCTTTCGAGGCCGAGCAAAAAAGTCATTAAGCAACCAGGGCGTACTCGAAGACCGCTCGGTTAAGTATTGCCCCTCAAAGAAGGACGCAATGATTCATGTTTGGCTCAGACATCAAATACAATCTGTCACGACTTCGGCCGTTGTGCCCAAAAAAAATCAAAAACATTGAAATATATTTTTTTTGTGCAATTGAGGTTTCCGTATGGCGATAAGTTTTTGAAAGGAGGAAGCTATGAAAACAAAAATATCTCCCGCCAAGGAATGGTTCGTAATGGCCGCAGTAATGGCTCTGTTTGCACTGGCCATTATTTTAATTAGCGCTTGGAAGCTGTGATTCGGTAAGGCATCTAAGTTTTTTTCGATGCTTATTTTGAAAACTATTGAGCAAGAAGACAGGCAAAAGGAATCTCAAGTTTCCTAACAATCTAATGAGAAGCCAGATGCGTGGAGTCCGGCGGTAAACTTGGTTTCCGACTCACCGTCGCCAAATCTTACAAATCTATCAATTCCTCACCTTATCAACTCCTTGCCGTTTTCGTTGTCTTCTGCCACAAACTTCCAATGCGTGTTCGTTGCCGTTGCGGGAATTGACGTCTAGTCTGTTTAGACGGAGGTCGACTATGACGAGACCTGCCCATATCCATCCCATTAGGTTCGAGGGATAGCCAGCCCGCGCCGTTTTTCCCTTATTTAGGCGTTGGAGGATTTTTGGTGGACAGGCTGTGTCCAAGCAAACGTGTTTAAATGAAATTATGGCCACTTGAAAAATTAGCTGGTTGCCACAGAACATCCGCGAGCAAGTAAACTGAAGACTGGACGACGGCGAGCCGTGCGAGCGGAATTGGATTCGTTGGATTTTTGATTTTCAAAAATCTTTGAGTTCCTCAGCAAATGCGCAGTTTTTGCCTCCGGCTTATTTTACCATATATCAATTATCGCCAATAATCACGCTGCAATTGTTATTTTTTAGGAATTTTTTTGGTCGGACCCCCTTCCCACTCCGGTTTTATGAAAATAAATGGCATAAATCTGCCAGTTACATTCCCCACACGAATTCAGGTTTTGGGGACCTATGATTTAATGAGGGGATGGAACATGAAAATGACGGAGTTCGAATGACGAATCGACGGGATGGGCGTCGCGGAGATGACCTCAGCATCGGTTGCAAGTCATGTGCTGCGGCTGATCCCGCTCCGAGCGGGACACAGCCGCGTTCCTTCCTGGCCGGAGACATTCGGCAATTTTCGGCGAAATTCGGTGAATTTCGTTCAATTTCGCCCGTTTTTTAAAAAAATTATGAATGGAGGCAGACGAGAGCAGACTGGGAAGTTGGAGCCGACTTACGTCGGCTGCCAAAGGGCAAGAAATGTTCGGGAGTAGGTAGATAACGCAAATTGGAGATGTCTGTTAAAACGATTTTTTTTGAAAACGGGCGATTGTGTTGATGGCGTCGGCAAAAAAGGACAGCCGGTTAAAGCCAGTTCCCACTTTTTTACCTGATTTGCGTTAA
>DASZCA010000123.1:0-5504 GCA_035943555.1 Verrucomicrobiia bacterium | reverse complement strand
GGTTATCAGGATGACGGCACGGGCAAGCTGGTGCTCTCGCCTGCGGGGCTGACCGGCACGAACTTCGGCCTGATCAGCTTCTATACCAAACCGGTCTTCAACGGTTCTTTAAACCTGAGCCTGACGACGCGCAACGGTTTTCAGTTTGCCTCCGGGCAAAGTTTCCGGCTGATGTCGTTCCCGGCGGCGACGAACTGGGTCAGTTGCCTGAACGGATTGGATTTGGAGAATGGAATCCTGTTTCAGCCGCAATTCACCGCGACCACCTTGTCCTTGGTGGCGACGGCCTACAATGTGAGCGCTACCAAGCCGCAATTGTTCCTCGGCAACACGTTCGGGGGAGTTTCGGTCATCTGGCCGGACAAGTTCTCCGCGTGGACTTTGCAATCGGCCACCAACCTGACATCGACACTGTGGACGACAGTAAGCGCATGCTCGGACAATGCGCTGGTGCCGAATGCGGGCCAAAAGCAATTTTTCCGGTTGAAACAGTAGGCTGATTTTGGCGCGGGGTATTTTGTTCTGGTCGGGAAATCCGGTCGAAACTCCGCGGGGAGTGCCGCCTTGGGGCAATGTTTGGCGCCACTTTTATCCGGCGCGTTTTGGCGCGTGTCACGCCAATGCGACCGTCATTTTCCTGCTTCTTTTCAAGACAGTGAAAGACAGCGCTGTCTTGAAGGGCTTCAAAAACATCTGTCCATATGACTGCCTCAAAAAATAATTTCAGGGCATAAAAAGCTTTTAAAGCCGGCGTAAAAAACCCTTTATACAAGGGGATTTTTAAGCTTTTTAATCCGCGAAAAAGTGTCTCAAAAATAGCGCGGATTTTTTTGTGAAAACATCCGGTTTTTGAAAAATCGTTGGCAGGGCAGTTGCGATAGCACGGGGAAATGTCGTGTGTCGCAAATAGATTTAAGGCGGTAAAAAGTCTTCCCCGGTTTCTCCTGGCGGGCGCGCTGGCGCTGCTGGCCCAGCAGCCGGCGATGGCTTTTCAAAACGTGGTCCTCACTTGGAACCCGGACACCGCGCCGGGCGCGGTGGGCTACAAAATCTACTCTGGCCAAGCCAGCGGGAATTATTCCTCCGTGATCAACGCGGGCGGCGCGACGAACATCACCATCTCGGGTTTGGTAGACGGCTCGACGAACTATTTTTCAGCGACCTCTTTCGACACTTCCGGCAATGAAAGCGCCTTTGCGGACGAGGTGATCTTCGTGGCGCCCCAGGCCGCCAATCAGCCGGCGCAACCGGTCAACCAGAACACCACGAGCACGCCTCCAAACACCTCGGGCAAGACAGCGGGTTTGCAAGCAGTCAGCAACTTTACGGTCACGACGAACCCGGCGGATAGCAACGGCGCGATTCTCTCCTGGGATCCCACCGCGGACACGGGAGTGGCGGGTTATCAAGTTTTCCTTGGGAAAGCGGCGGGAAATTACTCCCTGTCCTGGAACATCGCCCCGACGAGCAGTTTGGTGGTCACCGGACTGACCTCGGGAACGACGTATTATTTTGCCGTGCGTGAGTTTGACTCGGCGTGGAACGTGGCCCCGTTACCCGCCGATATCCACTTGCTGATACCCTATCCGCCCACACCGGCCCCGACGAACCCGGTGGTGGTTGTTTCGCCGCCGACCAATTCTGCTCCAACCGATCCAGTGGTGGTGGTTCCGCCCGCAACCAATTCAACTCCGACCGACCCGGTGGTGACCCCGACGAATCCCGTTGTGGTCGTCTCCACTCTGACCAACTCAACCCCGCCGATTCCGACGAACCCGGTGGTCACCGTCTCGACCCCACCGACTCCGCCCTCCTCGCCTGTGGTCAATGTAACGCCGACAATTAACGGTGTCAGCGGTTTCGCCGCGACCATATCTCCGGCCGATCCCCGCAGTGTGGTGCTGACTTGGAACGCCAGCACGGATGCGGGTGTGACCGGTTACAAAGTGTTTAGCGGGCCCACTACCGGCCATTATACGGTCACCCGGAACGTCGGCCTGGTCAGCAGCCTGGTGGTCACGGGCCTGGTCTATGCCTCGACCAACTTCTTCGCGATCCAGGAGCATAATGCGACCACGAACATGGGCGGCATATCGGAAATCCGTTGGGTAGTCGCGGCGAAAACGAACGTGCCGCCGACCTTGAATGCCCTGAGCAACCTGAATTTCGACGTCAGCGCGGCGCAGCAGACCGTGAGCTTGAGCGGTATCACCTGTGGGGCCGCTTACGAAAATCAGGCGATCACCATCACTGCGAGCTCGAGCAATCCGGGCTTGATCCCGACTCCGAAAGTGACTTACACCAGTCCCAAGACTGCGGGCACCCTGACATTCAAACCGACCACCGGCAAGACCGGCACGGCGGTCATCACGGTGAAAGTGGATGATGGCGCCCTAAACTTTGCCCACCATTCCATTACCCGCACCTTTACGGTGACCGTGGTGGATCTGAAACTACTGGCAGCCATGCCGAAATTTATTACGCAATTAACGGGCGTACGCGTACTCAAGAACAAGCCGGTCATTTTGGGTGCGGGCGTGGCGGTGACAGGTCAGGTGCCCTTCAAATATCAATGGAAGCTCAACGGAACAAACATAGCGGGGCAGACGGCTGCCACGTTGTCGATCCCGGCCGCCAAGCTTTCCAGCGCAGGAGCCTACATGGTGCAAGTTTCGAACAGCGCGGGGGTGACAAACAGCGCCGTGGCGTCCCTGACGGTCTTCACGAATACGATGCCGACAATCACGACCGTAGCGAGTCCGGTCGCCGGGCAGTTCAGCCTTCAGGTTCCCGGCGAGGTGGGATTGACCTATGTGGTGGAAGCCACCACGGATTTCCGGACCTGGACCCCGGTGCAGACCAACACTGCGCCGTTCACATACACTGAGGCCAACGCCGCCAACTACGGTCAGCGTTATTACCGGGCCCATTATTTGCCTTAAAAATAAAACTTAAACATGCGTTGGCATTGCCGATGCTTTATTTGAAGTATGACATACAAACAAGCCATCCTGACTCACAAACCCTGGTCTCACACCGGTAACTTTGGTTTTTCGCCCGCTGGCCTCATCGCCAAGCTGAAAAACATGGTAAAATTCGAAGTGCCAGTGGGTTACCAAGACGAAACTGGCTTCCATACCGGCGTTAAAACGGCCGATAAGGATGCCAAGTGGCCGTCAGTGTGCTGAATCTGTCCTGAGACAGTGTCCATTTAGTGCCCACGCAATGGACAGCAAAAGGGGTGATCGACAAGCGGTGTAGGTAAAAAATTTATCGGTATCGGCAATTTTTCGCAGGGGTGGTTTTTCGTTGGCTTCTTTTCCTCTCACGGTTTTTTTAGAGTTTTCCCAAGTTTTGAAAGTATTTCCGCGCGTCTGTGAAACCGGGCAATCGCATTGACCGTCCATTTCGATAAGCGCCGGCTAAACACCGTTTGGGTGGCCCAACTGGATCGGATTTTTAAAACATGGGCTTATGGTAGGAATAGCGGTGATTTCAGATTGAGATGGACAAATACCCGGCGATTGTATAATTTAAGGACATGGAGATTGATTCGACGAGAGCTGATGAGCGGTGCAGTCTGGACGGCTCGTGGTTTTCGGGAAACAATTTCTGGCAGAATTGAGTTTTAGCCAATGCCCATTGGGCGACTGTTGAACTCACAAATGCAAACCATAACCCAAGCCTGGTACAGTGCCCGAACCAAGCCGAAGCATGAACACATTGCGGCGGCGAACCTGCGCAAACATCTCGGCTTGGATGTGTTTTCCCCCCGTCTCCGGCTGGAAAAGCTCACCCGTCGCGGCATGGTTTCCGTCACCGAACCCTTATTTCCTTGCTATATCTTTGTTCGCTGCGTGTTGGAAGACCATCTGAATGACATCCAACATTCAGTGGGCGTGAATCGGCTGGTCCATTTTGGCGGTAAAATCCCGGTGGTGGCGGATGAAATCATCACCGAACTGCAGGATTGCTTTGAAAACGAGGAAATCATCCAAATTGAAAGCAATTTGATGCCCGGAGATGAAGTGACGGTGGCAGGCGGGGCCTTTGCCGGAATGAGCGCGTATGTGCTAAAAAACCTTCCGGCCAAGAAAAGGGTTCAAATCCTGCTAGAGATACTCGGACGGCCCACCACGGTGGAAGTTGAGCGTGAGGCCGTTATGTTGAACAGGAATTCATTGGCGGATATGGCGCCGGCCTTGGCCGCGCCGCCCCGCCGGGAGACGCTGTCTGCTTGAAAAGCGGATCTAACATATCGGATCGCGTTCTGCCGTCGGCAGAACAGATAAGTTCGTTTGGGAAAGGTTCCAAACGTGCAAGTGCGGAGCCGTGTACGCGTAAATGAACGTCCCTCAAACCATAGCGCTTCCGCGCTGGAAACGCCTGCTTGATTGCACGCTGATCCTGATTTCCTTTCCCTTTTTGGTACCGCTGGTCCTGTTAATCGTTTTTATCATCAAACGCAAATCACCCGGCCCGGTGTTGTTCCAGCAAAAGCGCCTCGGTTTCCAACAGCAGCCGTTCATGTGCTTGAAATTTCGCAGCATGCATTGCGGGGCGGAGACGGTTTCCCATCAGGGCCATTTGCAGCAGCTGATCACTTCCGATGCGCCGATGACCAAGCTGGATAACAGCGGCGATTCGCGGATCATCCCGTTCGGGAAAATCTTGCGCTCCTCCGGCTTGGATGAACTGCCCCAGTTGATCAATGTGCTAAAGGGGGAAATGAGCCTCGTCGGCCCGCGCCCCTGTGTGCCTTACGAAGCGGAGAAATATCTCGCATGGCAGAAAGAGCGTTTCAACGCGGCCCCCGGTTTGACGGGTTTATGGCAGGTCAGCGGTAAAAACAGGACAACATTTACGCGGATGATGGAGCTGGATATCGACTACACCCGGAAAAAAACTTTTTGGCTGGATCTGAAGATCATTTTTATGACAGTCCCGGCGTTGCTAGTACAGATTTGGGACTCTCGCCAGAAGAAAAAGGCCCAAAATTGCGCAGTACCTCCGCCAGCGGTGATGACTGTGCGCGTGACGCACAATTGATACGCCAAGATTTAAAGATATCCTTAAGTCGGCACCCGTATTGCTAAAGAAGCGGCAGGAAGAACTGAACGAAATAAAAATCTAAATTTATGTCAAAGAAAATCAAAGTCGGTGTGGCGGGGTGCGGCTATTGGGGACCGAACCTGATTCGTAACTTTCGGTCGCTCGCTGATTGTAACCTGAAGATGATGTGCGACCTGAGCACGACACGTCTCAAACATTTGAAGTCGCTGTACCCCGAGGTGGAAGCGGCGACGGATTACAAGCACATGCTCAACGGGATCAACCTGGACGCGGTGGTGATCGCGACGAACGTGAAGACGCATTTTCCGCTGGCCAAGGCGGCGTTGCTGGCGGGGAAGCACACGTTCATCGAGAAGCCGATGGCGGCCTCGGTGGAACATTGCGAAGAGCTGGTGGCGATCGCCAAGAAGAACGGCCTGGTGCTGATGACC
>DASZCA010000122.1:0-8309 GCA_035943555.1 Verrucomicrobiia bacterium | reverse complement strand
CAACACTGCCGGTGCCGCTACCGCTGCAGACATTTGCTGCCGGAAACTCGCCGCCAAACCCGGTCGCACCGGCTGCGACAGCGCCCGCAACGCATCCGGCGTCACCGCCACATGCCGCACCCCGCGCGCTTTCAGCCCTTCCAGATGTTGGATGGTGGCATCAAGCAGTTGATTGTACTCCGCAGACATGCCCGCATCCTAACGTCTGCCCCGCGAATCACAAAAAGTATTTGTTCACAACCAGATCATCCTGTCATTCGTAACTGTTCATGCCCCACGGCACTCTCTCCATCGCGCCAGCGTGGTTTGGACTGCGGCGGGAAGCGCAGCGCCACGCCGCTTTCGTACGAACGATATGGATTCGAATAATTTAGATCATGGCACGCTCGAAAGCACCTCCATCAACAGTTTGGGTGATTGCCTTCCCGTCACCTTTTCCCGATGCTGGCGTCCTAATCCACATGCACGCCCTCCGCGCCATCGTTCTCGTACTATCCTGCCTGCCAAGTTTCCTCGCCCCCGCGCAAACGGCGGCCAATTTCGACGCCAACTGGCTCTTCCTCAAAGCTGATGCTCCCGGTGCTGAACAAACTTCTTTCACCGATTCTACATGGCGCAAACTCGATCTCCCGCACGATTGGAGCATCGAAGGCCCATTCGCCGAAACCAATAAAACTGGCGGTGCCGGCGCCTTCCTGCCCAGCGGCATCGGCTGGTATCGCAAACATTTTACGCTGCCAAAAATCTTCTCCAACCGGCTCATTAGCGTGGAATTTGATGGCGTCATGCAGAACAGCGATGTCTGGATCAACGGGTTCCATCTCGGCCACCGCCCCTACGGCTACGTCAGCTTCAGTGATGACCTGACCGGCCATATTAATTTCAACGGTGACAACGTCTTGTCCGTCCGTTGCGACACCTCAGAACAGCCCGCCTCCCGCTGGTACTCCGGCGCGGGTATCTACCGTCACGTCCGGCTGGTCACTTCCAATCCATTGCACATCACGGAACATGGCGTCTTCGTGACGACGCCCCAAGTCTCCGCCACGCAGGCGCTCGTCCGTGTGGAAATCACCCTCACCAACGAAGCGGCCACGCTCGGCCTCGGAAATCTGCAAGCCTCCCTGCACACGCCTGATGGAAAAATCCTCAGCGGCACATTCGATGACGTCAGCCTGGAGTCACAAGCAGGCAAAACCTTCGTCAAAGAATTCACCGTCACCCAACCCGCTCTGTGGAGTCTTGATGACCCCAATCTCTATCAAGCAAACGTCCGCGTGAGCGATGCCCAGCAACCCTTCGATAGCCAGACCGCCACTTTCGGTATCCGCGATGCCAAATTCATTCCCGACACCGGCTTTTGGCTGAACAGCAAAAATTTCAAGCTCTATGGTGTCTGCCTGCACGTTGATGGCGGTGCATTCGGCGCGGCCGTTCCCATCTCAATCTGGGAAGCACGGTTGAAAACCTTGAAATCGCTCGGCGTCAACGCCATCCGCACCGCGCACAATCCGCCCGCGCCCGAGTTTCTCGACCTCTGCGACCGCCTCGGCTTCCTCGTCATGGATGAGATGTTCGATTGTTGGACCGTCGCCAAAAATCCCTACGACTATCACCTCTACTTTGACGAATGGTCCCGGCTTGATGAACACGATTCTATCCTGCGCGATCGCAACCATCCCAGCATCATTCTCTACAGTGTCGGCAATGAGATTCATGACACGCCGCAGGCTGAAAAAGCCAAGCGCATCCTCGGCGGCCTCGTCGCCGTTGCCCACGCCGCCGATCCGACGCGCCCCGTCACGCAAGCCCTGTTCCGCCCGAACGTCAGCCATGATTATGACGATGGGCTCGCCGACTTGCTGGATGTCGTCGGCCAAAATTATCGCGAGCAGGAAATCCTCGCCGCCCACGAACAAAAGCCCGCGCGCAAGATTGTTGGCACCGAAAATACTCACGACCGCAAGCAATGGATCGCCATGCGCGACCACGCACCCTACGCCGGCCAGTTTCTGTGGACCGGCATCGATTATCTCGGCGAGTCACGCCGTTGGCCCATGATCGGCCATGGTTCCGGCCTGCTCGACCGCACCGGTGCCATCCGTCCGCTCGCTCGGGAACGCGAAAGCTGGTGGAGCGGCCGGCCCATGGTCGCCCTCACCCGCCGCGTCGCCTCCACGGACCTGATGCCTACCGACCCCGGCTACGGCCAGGAAGAGCGTCACACTCAGGTGCTGTTCTCTGATTGGACCCCGTCCAATCTCAAACCGCACACCGAAAACGTGGAAGTCTATTCCAACTGCAAGGAAGTGGAATTGTTCCTGAACAATAAATCACTCGGTTCACAAACCATCAATGCAGACGCCGCGCCGCGCCTCTGGAACGTGCCCTTCAAATCCGGAGCCTTGAAAGCCATCGCCCGCAACGACGGCAAAGTCGTCGCCACCGATGAACTCCACACCGCCGGCAAACCGGCCAAAATCATTTTGGCCACCGAAACCAAAGACCTTACACCCGGCTTCGACAACGTCGCCATCATCCGCGCTACCATCGTAGATAAAAAGGGCGTCACCATTCCTCGCGCGAACAATTTGATCACATTCAAGGTCTTCGGCCCCGGCGTCATCGCCGCCGTGGACAATGCCGATAACGCCAGTCAGGAACTCTTTCAGACCAATTCACGCTGTGCCTTTCAAGGCACCTGCACCGCCTTCCTGCGCGCCGCCGCCGTCACCACCGCCAAGGCCAGCAAGATCATCACCGTGACCGCGACTGCCGATGGCCTTTCCGCGTGGCCGCTCACCCTCGCGGCATCACCAGAACTGTCGAGATGAGTTTGCGCCGGTTTCTGGCATGATTGATCGTCACCCGGATCCAAACATGCCAAATCTCCGCCACCCAAGCCGCCCATTGCGCGCCACCGCCGCTTGGTCTTTGGTGCTTCTCTGGATATTGGAACTTGGATGCTGTAATTTTACTTCCCGCGCTGCCGACTTTGCCTTTGGTGCCGATCTCTCCTTTCTGAAGCAGGCCGAGGATCGCGGCAAAGTCTTCAAAGACGGCACCAATGCGCTGCCCGGCTTGCAGATCTTTAAAAATCACGGCTACAGCTGGATTCGCCTGCGCGTCTTCGTCGAACCCGTCAGCAACAACCTGCCGAATGATCTCAAGTACACGCTAAGCATGGCGCAGGACGCAAAAAAGCTTGGCTACAAATTCCTTCTCGATCTGCACTATGCCAATTCTTGGGCCGATCCCGGCAAACAACCCACGCCCGGCACTTGGCTGAATCTTACACACAAAGAACGCACCAAAGCCGTCTCCACCTACACGCGCGACACCATCGCCGCCTTCCGCGATGCCGGTGTCATGCCGGACATGGTTCAAGTCGGCAACGAAGTCACGCACGGCATGTTATGGCCCGATGGTGAACTGCCCGAGCACTGGGATAATTTTGCAGATTACATCCGCGCCGGTGTAAAAGGCGTCGCTGCCGGCAGCGGCAAAGCTCCGCACCCAAAGATAATGATCCACATCGATCAAGGCGGTAGCATCGCCAAGACCCGCTGGTTTTTCAACAAGCTGAACAGCTGCCACATCCCCTATGACGTCATCGGCTTCTCCTATTATCCATGGTGGCACGGAACGTTGATGGACCTGCGCGATAACCTCGCCTTCACCGCCCGCACCTATCACAAGGACATCATTATCGTCGAGACCGCCTACAATTGGCGCCCCGCGCACGAAACCGCCGACCGCATCGGTCCCTTCCCCGAAACCCCGGAAGGCCAGCGGGATTTCCTCGATGAACTCACTCGCATCGCCCTCCAAACACCCGACCAACGGTGCAAAGGCATCTTCTGGTGGGAACCCGCTGTTGGCAATCGCGGCAGCCTCGTTTCGCGCAGTTTCTTTGACGAAGATGGAAACTCGCTCCCCGCCCTCAACGTCTTTGATAAATACACCCGGCCCACGCCGCGCATCGACAGCCATTGATCTCACGAACTTGAAATGAAAATCACCAAATCCTCACGCCTCCTTGCCGGCCTCGCCGCCGCATTTATGTTTACGGCCTTGACCGGCAACGCCTTGGCGCAGACCAGCGAGCCCGCGACGAATGCCCCCACACACGCGCGTCGTCCGGAGAATCTCCCCGCCAATCCCAATCTACCCTCGTTATTCCTCATCGGTGATTCCACCGTCCGCAACGGTTCTGGCCGTGGCGACGGTGGTCAATGGGGTTGGGGCGATCAGATTGCGATCTTCTTCGACACCAGCAAGATCAACGTCGTCAACCGCGCCCTCGGCGGCACTACCAGCCGCACGTTTTATCGCGACCTCTGGCCGCGCGTGCTGGCCATGATCAAGCCCGGCGATTTCGTTATCATGCAATTCGGCACCAACGGCGGCGCCGTCAACGATGCCAGCCGTGCCCGCGGCGAGATCCATGGCATCGGCGATGACACGCAGGCGATCACCAACCTCGTCACCAAAAAATTCGAAGTCGTCCACACCTTCGGCTGGTATGAAAAACAGATGATCGCCGATGCGCGCAGCAAAGGCGCCACGCCGCTCGTCTGCTCCCTCATTCCGCGCAACAACTGGAAGAACGGCCATGCCGCCCGCAGCGGCCCGGACACCGCCGCCGCGTGGGCCGCCGATGCCGCGAAATCTGTCAACGCCCCGTTCCTCGATAACAACGAGATCATCGGCCGGCTCTACGACCAGCTTGGCCAGGAAAAAGTGAACACTCTCTTCGTCCCCGGCCAGGGTCCGCACACCAGCCTCGCCGGCGCCCAAACCAACGCCATCTGCGTCATCTCCGGCTTGAAAAGCCTGAAAGAAAATCCGCTCGCCCAATTCCTCTCCGACTCCGCCACCGGCATCACCCCCGTTGACCTAACGCAACCCGCCCCCGCCCCTAAAGTTCCCGCCGCCGATAAAACCGTGCCCGAATGATTTATGAAAAATCTAATGTGGACACTTTCGTCGCGCTACTCCTCCAACCTGACGCGTGTCTTTTCAAAGACGTTGGGAACGTTTCTCCCCCTCCCCAAGGGTGAGGGGAAAGCGCGCATGACTACCTCAAAGCATCTCTCCTTTTTTAAGAGTTCGTGCTTCACCGCCCTCCTTCTCCTTTCCTCCCTCACTCTCCTCTCCGCCACCGAAGACGAACGCCCCATCGTCGACGCCTCTAAAATCGCCGCCGAAAGAATTAACAACACCGCCCTCCCCACCTTTCATATCGTCGGTGATTCCACCGTCCGCAGCGGTGGCGCCGGCGTGGGTCTCTGGGGCTGGGGCGAACGCATCACGCCCTTCTTCGATACTAATAAGATCAACGTCATCAACCACGCCATCGGTGGACGTAGCGCCCGCACCTTCTACAACGAAGGCCGCTGGCAAAAAGTCGTGGATACCATCAAACCTGGCGATGTCGTCATCATCCAGTTCGGTCACAACGACCAGGGCCGTATCGGCGATCCCGCTATGAAAGGCCGCGCCGATGGCAAAGGCATTGGCGATGAAACCGTCGAGGACACCAAGCCGGATGGCACCAAGGAACTCGTCCACACCTTCGGCTGGTACATGGCCACATTTGTGAAAGACGCCAGAGCCAAAGGCGCCACCGTCATCCTCTGCTCCCCCATCCCGCACAAGCAACGTTGGGAAACCGGCCGCGACTTCACCACCATCGCCGGCTGGGACCAGCAAGTCGCCAAAAACAACGGCGCACTTTATTTCGATCTTACCATGGTCATCACCGATGCCTACAAAAAGGAAGGTGCGGAAAAAGTCGCCACCTATTTCGCCGACAAAGGCACGCATACCACCGACACCGGCGCACAGTTCAATGCCGCCCGCGTCGTCGCCGGCTTGAAAAGCCTGACTCCCGATCCGCTTGACAAATTCTTCTCGGAGAAAGGCGCGGCCATCGCGCCGTATCAACCTTCCGCTCAAACCGTTTCCACCAACACGCCGGCAAATTGATCTGACATGAAAAAGATTTTCACCTTGGCCGTTGCTTTATGCTGCACCTCCCTGACCGCCTTCGGCTTCATCAACGACCGTACCCTCTTCGGCGGCAACTTCGGCGGGTTTCCCGACACCGGCAACGATCTTCCCATCTCACCAACCAACCTCTACTCCTCTACAACTGGTTATGGTTTTGAGCCCGGCGCCACGCTCGTTTGCGAACACGGCTCAATCACCAGCACCAATCCATTTTATTTCTCCGTCAAGCTGCCCGAAGGCAACTACAAGGTCATCGTGACCCTCGGTGAAAAAGGCGTCGATTCCACCACCACGGTGAAGGCCGAACTCCGCCGCCTGATGCTGGAAAAAGTCCATGCCACGCCATCCAAACTCGAAGACCGCATTTTCATCGTAAATCTTCGCACGCCAAAAATTTCTGATTCCAACCACGTCCACCTGAAACCGCGCGAGACCTCCACCGAAATTTGGGACTGGGATGATAAACTCACGCTGGAATTCAACGGCACCCGCCCGAGCGTCGCCTTTTTGCGGATTGAAAAAATCGACGTCCCCACCGTCTTTTTGATTGGCGATTCAACGATGTGCGACCAGCCCGCCGAGCCATGGAACAGTTGGGGCCAGATGCTCCCGCGTCTTCTCAAACCGGATGTCGCCGTCGCCAATCACGCCGAATCCGGCGAGACCGTCGCCGATTCGCTCCACGCACAACGTTTCGAGAAAATCTTTAGTCTAATGAAGACAAATGATTACCTGTTCATCCAGTTCGGCCATAACGACCAGAAAAGTCGCGCCACCAACGCGCTGGAAATCTACAAATCCGATCTGAAAAAAATCGTCGCCCGCACGCGCTCACTCGGCGGCACGCCGGTTCTCGTCACCTCCATGGAACGCAAAACTGGCGTGGAACACGATACGCTCGCCGGCTACCCGCAAACCGTCCGCGACATCGCGAAGGAGGAAAACGTCGCGCTCATCGATCTCAACGCCATGAGCCGCGTCTTCTACCAAGCATTGGGCGATGATATCGGCAAGGCGTTCCAAGACGGAACGCACCACAATAACTACGGCAGCTACGAACTCGCCAAGTGCGTCATCCTCGGCATTCAACAAGCCAAGTTGCCGCTGGCTAAATCCATCGTTGACGATTTCGGCGATTTCAACCCCGCCAAGCCCGACGCCGTCACCACCTTCCAAATGCCCGCCAGCCCCACCGCCTCCACCGAAAAACCGCTGGGAAATTAGAGCGGTTTAAATAAAACGGCGGCCTTGCTTTGAAACATTCAACGCCCAACATTCAACTTTCAACTCCCAAGCGCGCTTGTTTCAGGCTTTTCTTTGATGTTGGGAATTGAATGTTGAGCGTTGAATGTTTCCGCCTCTTCGCACAATAACTTAAATTGCCCTGATTTCGCCCCACTACGTAAACCCAAAGCAGTCTTCTGCTCGGCGACTCAAAAAACTTTAAGAAACGGTCCAACAGCCGTTTCTTCTCTCTAAGGGAGAAGTTCAGGATGAGGGGGAACGCGACACTCTCACTTCCGCACCCTTGTTGCAAATTCATTCCTTCCCAGCCTAATCCGGCATCGGCACATTCACCACGCCCGACAGCTTCATCGGCTTGTGATCCGTCGCGCGGATGACCAGCCGGTCCATGTTCCAATCCGTCGCATTGCTGATCTTCCCCGCCGTCCCGGCCTCGATCACCACGTTTGTCCAAGTAAATCCCTGCAGCGGCTTCGTCTTGAAGGCGTTCGCCGTGATCGCCGTCTTGGCACCCGTCACCGTGATATTGCAAAAATGTATGTCTGTGAATTGCGGCACCCCCCGCTCCGGTGGCACGGGCTCCATCAACGCCTTCCAATGCGCCGGCACCTTGTCCGCCACATATTCCGGCGGCAACGTCGGCACGCTGTACGCGCGATACCAGTCCAGATTGAACTCAAACGGATTTGCCACATTCGTCATCTGCACATCATGGATGCGGATGTTTGAAACCACCCCGCCGCGCTGCCCCGACGATTTAAAACGCACGCCGGAAGTCGTGCCGATGGCTTGAATGCCGCTGACTTCTACGTCGTGGATGCCGCCCGAAGTCTCGCTGCCGATCGTGAACATCCCCTGACCGCCGCGCGTGATGCAATTGCGGATCACGATCTTTTCCGTCGGCCGGTTCACGCGCAATCCGTCTGCATCCCGCCCCGCCTTCAGACAGATATCGTCGTCATTGCAATCGATGTCGCAATTCTCCACCAACACATCGCGCGAAGAATCGATATCGATGCCGTCTGAACTCGGCCCATGCCCGCCCAGAT
>DASZCA010000121.1:0-19412 GCA_035943555.1 Verrucomicrobiia bacterium | reverse complement strand
CTGAATCCACCAAGTCATGGCTTCTTCCAAGACGAGCACCTTTTCCCTCGCTAGTTCGTTCAATATTCCGACATACGCCTTCATTAATCCTAGACTGCCTCGGCTTGTCCTCCCGCCTTCCTTCGCCAAAACTTTTGAGATGCCATGAGTTTCCAGAATTTTTTGCACCGGTGCCTTGCCCAAGCCGGCGACTTGACCGCCTTCCTCGGTTCGCAGAGTCTCGGGATCAAGCGGCAGTCCTTTTTCCTGGACTGTTTGAGTTACGACGAGCGCGACGCAAAGGCCGCCTTTATCCAAAAATTTTGGATGCTGCTTGCATAAGTCATCAAGTCGTTTGGTCGTAATGCTCATGTTAACCCTGCTATTTTTTGGAAATCTTCCGATATGTTACTGGCTCTGTTGAAAGTTGCTTCGATATTTGAAGGGCAAACTTTTCTTCCCACACGGGATTTAAATAGTTCCGTGCAATCCACTCAATGACCGGAACACAAACGGCATCGCCAAAGCCAAAAAATGCCTGGTTTAATGGCACATTGATGGCAAAGTCATCTGCCCCCATTAAGCGTGCGCATTCACGAGGGGTGAGTAACCGTACAGCAAAACGGCCTTTACCTGCTGCAAACAGAATCTGCCTTCCGCTCCCTCCGCGCGGAGTTCGCAGGCAGCCAGCAATTCCGTCTGTGCGGAGTTCGGCCATAGAACGGTCTTTACGAACCCTCCGGAAGACGGTGCCATATGTGATGCGGTTGCCTTGGATCATCGAATCGGCTTGAGCCCGGTGCTTGGGGCTCATCTGGTTTAGCAAATAATCAGCACGTTCACGACTCCACCAGATTTTTGAGTTGGGCGATAAATCTTCTAAAATGTCTGTGAGAAGACTTGTTGGCATCGGCAGCGGCGGAAGTTGGCGAATACGCCAGTTGATGTCCGCGTTCCACATTATGAAATCAGCCAAAGCGGGTGGGCGACAATCGCTTTCGTAAAATTTTGGCGTATCATTTAGTGCGGATATGGTTGGCGTTCTCGTCCCAACTACGAAGAGACGTTGCCGGCTCTGTGGGACAAAACGCCTGGCATCAATAATCAAGGCATCTACCGCATAGCCCAAGCGATTGAGTGCCAATAGGGCATCCCTAAAATCATTCCCGTCATGTGAACTGAGAAAGCCGGTGACGTTTTCCAATAAGACTAGCGGTGGACGACGTTCTTGCATCTTGGTCAATGCTTCGATGAAGCCCCAAAAAGCAGACGAGTGGTCGCCGGCCAAACCGCGTCGACCACCAGCAAGTGAGAGGTCGTTGCAGGGAAATGAAGCGGTGGCCAAACCAATATCGGGAATTTCACCTGCATCCAGTTTATGAACATCACCCAAAACAAATTCCGGACTAACTCCAAAGTGGTCGCGATACATGCTCTGCTTATCTACGTCAATATCGTTGGCAAATGCGACGCGCCAGCCCGCCCGCTCCAAGCCCATTCGCATCAAACCAATGCCGGCAAAAAATTCGGCAAAGCCTTTGTTAGCTGATTTATTAAAGTTATTTGCCATCATGTTTTCCTATTTTAGTAATTTTGAGGCGAACAAGCCCGCCACTCAACCTAAATCCAGCAACGAAAGTATCAAGGAAGCAGCACTTCTTAAAGATTTCAGTCCGTGAAATCGCAGTATTTTCGCTTTTGCGATCCCGCTTTTTGCCCATCAAGACCAGATGCCGCAATCTTGACATGCCAGTGTCAGAAGCCCTCGCGCCCCATCCCCCATCCCCCGGTGGCCGTACGCCAGTACAATTATTTACTGGCCTGCCCCCATTCTCCGCCTTAGCCTCTGCCCAGATCATTTTTCCGAACTATGGACATCGTATTTAATTGCCCGAACTGTGAACAGGAACTGGCCGTGGACCAATCCGGCGCCGGCTCGCAGATCGAGTGCCCCTCTTGCAACCAGCCCATCACCATCCCGGTCACGGGCAAGGTGACGACCGGATCGTTGCCGCCGGTGGAGCCGCCGCCGCCGATGCCCAATACGATCTCATCCACACCCGCCGCCAAGATGGCGCTGCACTTGAAGGTGCCGGTGAGCGACAAGCCGGGCGCTTCGCTGATCGAAAAACCCCGTCCGCCGCTGGAAGTGGCCGCGAAGGGTGAAAAGAAGATCCGCATCCACACCATCCGCCGCGCGCAGTGCGTGGAGTCCGGCCACGACAAGTTTGATGAGGTGGTCTCCAAATTTTTGAATGAAGTGGGCGAAAGCAACATCAACGGCATCCACGTGATCAGTTACGAACAGTTCGATGTCGGCACCCAAAAGGTGATGACGGATTACGGCGTGTTGATCGTCTACCGGGGCTGATCCGGGGTTGAATCGCTTTGACTTGGCCGTCACCGGCCGATACCGTTTGCATATGGCAAGACGTCTGGCATTTTGGACTTTGGCCGTCACGCTTCTGGCGTTGACGCCGCTGCGTTCACCCGCACCGCTGGTGTTCATCCCGGGCGAAGGCTGGTACTACGAGAATTACGGCGAGAACGCCAACTGGCAGCGCGCCCGCGCCAAGGAGCAGTTGCAAGTCGCGGAGGACGCCTTCAAGGCCAACGATTTTTCCATCACGATGCATGCGGCGCACCGCATCCTGCGTCTCTGGCCGTTGTCCGACTACGCGCCGCGCGCGGAATATCTCGTGGGCCGCTGTCTTGAGCATCAGCACAAGGATGAGGCGGCGTTCAACGCCTACCAGAACATCATCGAAAAATATCCCAAGAGCGGCGAGTACAATGAAGTGCTCCTGCGCCAGTATGAGATCGCCAACCGTTACCTCGGCGGCCAGTTTTTCCGCCTCTGGAATTTGATCCCGCTGTATTCCTCGATGCCGGAGACGGTCAAGCTGTACGAGAAGATCGTCAACAACGGCCCTTACAGCGCGGTGGCCCCGCATGCGCAATTGCGGATCGGTGCGGCGAACGAGAAGGGGAAGACTTACGCGGATGCCGTGCTGGCGTATGAGCTGGCGGCGGACCGTTATCATGACCAGCCGGATATCGCCGCGGACGCGATGTATCGCGCCGGGGTTGCCTGGCAGAAGCAGGCGGACACGGCGGAATATGACCAGAGCGCGGCCGCCAAGGCGATCGCCGCCTACACGGATTTCGTGACGTTTTATCCCGATGACAAACGCGTGGCCGAAGCGCAGCAGGCGATGATCAAGCTCAAGGCCGAGCAGGTGCGCGGCAGTTTCGAGATCGCCAAATATTACGAGAGCAACCACAAGTGGGCGGGCGCGGTGGTGTATTACAACGACGTGCTGCAACTGGACGCCAACTCGCCGCTCGCGGTGGAAGCGCGGCAACGCATCGATGTGCTGAAGCCGCGGTTGCAAACCCAGTAACACCCGACCATGCGCGCGTTGAAACTTTTTCTGCCGGCCCTGGCCGCCCTGGCTTTGGCGGGTTGCGCCAGTTATCACTTGGGGCCGGTCATGGATGAAAAAGCCGGGGACAAGTCCGTCGAGGTTTTGCCCTTCAACAACCAGACGCTGGAACCGCGCCTCGGCGATGCGCTGACGCAGGCCTTGCGTGAACGGCTTCAGGTCGATGCCACTTATCATCTTGATACCCATGGCGACGGCGACATCGTGGTCTCCGGCGTCATCCGTCAATATCGCCGCATCGGTTTGGGTTATTCCAGCAGCGACTCGATCACGCCGGAAAATTACCGGGTCGAGGTCATCGTCCATGTCGTCGCCCGCGAACGCAGCACCGGCAAGGCCTTGTTGGACCGCGATGTGAAGGGCCAGACGCTCGTCCATATCGGCACTGACTTGGCCACTGCGGAGCGTCAAGCCCTGCCGTTGATTTCCGAAGAATTGGCGCGCGTCATCACGGAGAATCTCGCCGAAGGTTCATGGTGATGGCCGTTTGACCGCCGTCCTGTCTTCGATACCGCTTCCTGTCCAAACTCAAAAATCAAAATCGAAATCATGAAAAAGCACATTGCCCGTATCGCTCTGTTCAGCCTTGTGGCCGCCGGTCTGGTCGCCGTTCCTGCCACCGGCCGCGCCGATGACGCTTCCAAAACCAATTCCACCGCCGCGGCCGCCCCGGTCGCCAAGAAAAAGCACGGCCAGTTTCACGGCAGCGTCACCGCCGTGGACGCCGCCGCCATGACGTTGACCGTCAATGCGGAGACGATCGACGTGACCTCTGCCACGATCATCACCAAGGCGGGCAAGCCTGCGGTGCTGTCGGATATCGTCGTGGGTGACATGGTCAAAGGCGCCTACAAGAAAGATGATGCCGGCAAAATGGATGCCTCCACCATCACTGCGGGTGAAAAGCCGACCAAGAAAAAGAAGAAGACGGCGGACACCATGGCCGCCCCGGCTGCGACCCCGGCCCCGGCTCCCGGAAACTAAGAATAACCAACCGGCAGATTTCAAAAGGCGGATGGCAACATCCGCCTTTTTTTATTTCTTCCGCCACCAGCTCGTCATCCGTTTGGGCTGCTGCCCGGCTTCCGGCTGGGAATGCATGGCGGCGACCAGGTAGCCACGCGCATCGACCAGCGCCATTTGAAATTCGTCATAGCTCATGAAGCGGTCGGCCGGATTTTTCGCCAAGGACCGGACCAGTGCATCGCTGGTGGCTTGGGAGATTTCGGGGACCACCTGGTTGGGCGGTGTCAGCGGCGTATATACATGCGCCTGCACAACTTCGTCGGGCGTCGGTGCATCGAACGGCACATGGCCGGTGATGGCGTGATAGAGCGTCGCCCCAAGGCTGTACATGTCCGACAGGAAAGTCTCCGGCTCGCGCTTGATTTTTTCCGGCGCGACATAATAGGGGGTGCCCCGCGTGAACTCCGCTGATTCTTGTTCCGCGTCCGTTTTGCGGGCCAGGCCAAAATCCACCAGCTTGGGCTCGTGATCGGCATTGAACAGGATGTTCCCCGGCTTGATGTCACAGTGCAACAAGTCGTACTTCAATGCCGTGTTCAGCGCCTCGCACATATGGATGCCGATATTCAGAACCTGCAACTCGGGCAACAGATGCAGCTTTTCAATGCGCGCATCGAGGCTGCCCTGATCGGCAATCTCCATCACCAGATAGCGTTCGCCCTGCCATTCATCAAAGGTGTAGATGTGGATGATATAGGTGTTGTTCAGCTTCGCACAGGCCCGGGCCTCCACGGCAAAGCTTTCCAACATCGCTGGGTCATCCATCAGCTCCTTCTTCATCAGCTTCACCGCCACCATGCGTTCCAACGTCTGGTCCCACGCGCGATAGACAACGCCCATGCCGCCGGAGGCGATCTTGCTGCGCAGCTCGAACTGCCTGAGCTGCAGGGGCATCATGATGGCATGGCCGCACTTTTTGCAGGGTTCGGAAGCGAGCGGTGGCAGGTCGCCGGGGATGAAGGTCTTGGCGTCACACCCCGGACAGGTCACCATCTTGAGAGGTTTGCTGGCTTCGCTCATGGCATGTTCTTTAATTTCAATGTAGCACCATGACCGAATCCGACAACGCATTTTTCATCCGATTCATCCCGGTCAAAATTAGCTTTGACAAACCGGCCCAAATCCGCTTAACTTCCCGCTTGTTGGCAATGAAAACCACGTTCGCAACATCAATGACGAAGCATACGCCGGTAAATGGCTGGATGGCCATCTGCCTGTGCTATTCCCGTACATTGGGCGTCGTGGGAGTGAAATTCTGATAGAGAACAAATTTTACAAAAACCCGCGATTGCCCAGGCAGTCGCGGGTTTTTGGCTTTTCCACCCAAAACGCAAACAAAGAAAGACAAGACATATGAAACTGAAAACAAATCAAGTGCGGGCGCAATTCGCGCCCGAAACGCGGTTCGAGCTGCGGCCCCGGCCGACAGCTCCGTTCCGCGCCACCCTCGAAACCGAGTTCGAACGGCTCAAAAAGACGCTGCTCGCCCGGCAACTCGCGCAAGCGCCGACCGACCTGAACGTCCCGCTCCGGCGCGCGGCCAACGAAGCGGCGGCCCTGGCCTGGAACACCCTGTTCCCGTTGCTTGTGTTCCCGGCGTTGTTCGAGGAAAAGACCGCGGCGGCGCTGCGCCACGCCCGCCGGCAGGCGCTGATCTTCACCGTAACCCGTGAAATCATCGCCGCATGAAAACGCGACTGACAGAATCCTCCTCGTTCTCGTCGTCGTCCTCGTCCCCGAATTAAATTCGGGAACGAGCACGGCGACGAGGGCGCATGGCTTTGACGGTTGCAGGGAAACCAAATGCGGACGGTTCTGTCTGAACCGTCAGCATTTTTCAGGACAAATAAAAAGTTGCGATCATAAAAAGGCGAAAACATTCAACGCCCAACATTCAACCTTCAATTTCCAAGGGTGCCGAGTTCACACCTTTCATCGATGCTGGGTATTGAATGTTGATTGTTAAATGTTTTTGAAATAAGCCTGTCAATTCCACGGCAGTCCCCAGCATCAGCGGTGCCCTAAAAACTCAGAACGGCACATCCTCCGCCGCCGGCAGACTCGCCATGACCCGCGCCATCTCCAGCGCCGTCTGCGCCGCTTCCATGCCGCGGTTGTGCGTTTTGCTCAAGCACCGTTCCTTGGCCTGCTGTTCATTTTCCAGCAGCAACACCTCATGGATCACCGGCACTTCATGCGTGATCTGGATGTCCGCCAGCGCATTGCTCACGGCTTCGCCGATGTGCTGCGCGTGCGTCGTCGCTCCGCGCAAGATCACCCCGAGGCAGATGATGCCCGCCAGCGGTGCGGCCGGATACCCGATGCGCGATGCATGCGCCAGCCGCGCGGCCACCACCGGAATCTCATAAGCGCCCGGTACGCGGACCACCTCCACCGTACCGCCCGCGCGCAAAATTTCCGCCTTCGCCGCGCGCAACATGGCGTCCACATAGCGGGCATTATATTTTGAAGCAATGATGGCAAAACGTGCGCCCTTGCCCTTGATCTTCTTGGACTTGATTTTCGTTAACATGGTTTAAATCACTTTGACCCGCCGGGCGCCGCGTCAGGGCCGGGCTTCACCCCGCCGGATGCTCCGGATGCGGCCGGCTTCCATTTGCCATCGTAGGTGGCCACCTCGATCAGTTCCTCGCCGATGGCGACATGTTCGGATTTTTCCGGCTCTGGTCCGGGTGCCGGCGGCTCCGGCGTTTTTTTGAGCAGCACCGTTTCCTCATCCGTGGCGCGGGCGGCATCCATCACGAGAAATTCCCAGCGGCTTTCGATCGTCCGCTGCGCCGGGGCCTTGAACGGCTTCAACTGAAATTCCCCGCCCCGCAACGACATCAGCCGGTAAAACGCCTGTTCGCCGGTGAGCGACCCGACGGCCGCGTGCGTGATGGCCCCCGCCTCGATATAAATCTGCCCGCGCAACTCCGCATTGCGGATCTCCAAAATGGAAGAATGGCGGCTGTTGCATTCCATCTGGATGACCTCCTGCAAACCGACATGCCGCAGCGCGCCGGTAAAACCTTCGAGGTGCGCCCACGAAACCAGGTCGTTCAACATGTTGAACGTGGATTTCATGCCCTCGGCGGTCAGTTGTTTTTCCAAAAACAAATCCGCGCCGTTGGTGAGCGCATCCGCCCGCTTGGCCTCGGTCGCCTTGCCGGTCATCACCACGGTCTTGAGGCCGGGATAGCGCCGGGTGATCAAGCCCAGCAGTTGCAACCCGTCCAGCATCGGCATGCCGATATCCAGAACTACGAGGTCCACCGGTTTTTCCTTCAACAAGGCCAGCGCCCGGTCGGCACTGGTCGCGGTGTGGACCGCCCAGGTTTTGTTCGCGTATTCATTGCACAGCCCGCCGAACATTTCGAGAAACGCCATGCTGTCATCCACGAAGAGGACGTGAAATTTTTTGGAATCATCCGCCGGCTCTGCGGCGGCCGGTTCGGCCACCGGCTCTTTCGCCGGTGCCGCCTTGGCCGCGTCGCGCGCGGCTGAATTCATGATCAGCATCTTGCTGATGAACGAAGTGCCCGGCAGTTCGGTGTTGGCGGGGGCGGCTTCGAAGCAGAGATCCACATCACCCACCCGCAACATTTGACCCGGCTTGATGGTCGCCTCGGAAATTTTTTTGCCGTCCACGAACGTCCCGTTCGTCGAGAGCAGGTCGCGCACGGCCAGTTCCTCGCCCTGCAACCGCACCTCGCAATGTCGCCCGGACACGGAAGTCTCCACGATTTGCAGCGTATTGCCGTCCGCCCGGCCTATGGTCATCCAGCCACCGCTCAATTCGAGCGGCGGTGCGGTTACGTCTTTGGAGATGACGACAAGCCTGGCCATTTCAACAATCGCCGATAGTCACTCCATTGATTATCGGCCAAAAGCGCGTACGGGCAAATTAAAATTCAAAACCCCGCCTGACCGCCCTAAAAAAAGCGGACGGGAACCCCTTGCGAGGTCCCCGCCCTGGGCGGTTTTGCTTCTGTAAGTTTTGGCCGCTTAATTGACCGTTACGTCAATCTGCTTCGGCTTGGCTTCCTCGGCTTTGGGCAGCGTCACACTGAGGACGCCGTCTTTGAAGGAGGCTTTGACCTGGTCGGCCACGATGGTCACCGGCAGCGTCAACGTGCGGGAAAATTTCCCGTAGTGACGTTCCTGACGGTGCACTTCGGTGTCTTCGCCGACCGGGACAGTCTTGCGTTCGCCGGAGATGTTTAGATTGCCATCCTCGAGATGGACGTTGATATCCTCGCGCTTGAGGCCGGCCAGTTCGAGGTTCACGGTGAATTTGTCCTTGTCCTCATGGACGTCCAGCGCCGGTGCCCATGTGGGCAACGCCGCATCCAACAGCCGTTCAAAAGTGGGCCAGGTCAATCCGCTGCGTTGATAATTTACGAGTCTCATAATAGTTCCTTTCAATTACGGTTGGTTAATGGTTTCAACAAAGAACAACTCCCTCATAGCTTCACGGATGCCAACTCTCGGAACGGCTAAATGCCAGGCAAAATGGCGGTTTCAAAGGGTTTTAGCGGGATTGAAATCAAAGGCTGGAAAATTTTGGCACAACCAACTGTGCCATTGCCGAAATATTTTTGGCACGATGGCACACTTGACCAGCGTGGCAAAACGAAAACATTCAACGCCCAACATCGAAGAAAGGCACGCGCTGAGCGCCCTTGAGAATTGAATGTTAAACGTTGGGCGTTGAATGTTTTGGAAAAGAGCCCACAAAAAAGCCCCAAGCCGTTTCCAGCTTGGGGCTTTGAATTAAAAACTGATCTCAGTCAAACGCGTGACCGGCGCTGCAAAGCACGTTTTTGACCTTGTGCCGGACAAGGTCTTTGACCATCTGGCGGGCCGGGCCCATGTACTTGCGCGGGTCGAATTCACCCGGCTTTTCCGAGAACACCTTGCGGATGCCCGCGGTCATGGCCATGCGCAGGTCGGTGTCGATGTTCACCTTCGTGCAACCCACACGGCGCGCCACTTCGATGTCGCTTTCCGGCACACCTTGAGAATCCGGCATGTTACCGCCGTACTTGTTGATGTCGTCCGCGAGATACTTCGGCACGCTGGACGCACCGTGCAACACGAGCGGGTAATCGCCGAGGTTCGCATCCATGAGCGCCTTCTTGATGAGCTTGAGGCGTTCGAGGTCCAGGTGCTGTTCGCCTTTGAACTTGTAAGCGCCGTGGGAATTGCCGATGGCGATGGCCAGAGAATCGCAGCCCGATTCCTTGACGAATTTGACGGCCTCTTCCGGCACCGTGTAGTGGCCGCTCATGGAGTGGGCGCCGCCTTCTTCACCTTCATCGAACTGCGCGCCGACCAAATGGCCGAGCTCGGATTCGACGGAGCAATTATGTTTGTGCGCGTATTCCACGACCTTTTTGGTGATTTCGACGTTTTTGTCGAATTCTTCGTGGCTCGCGTCGATCATGACGCTGGTGAAACCTTCATCGATGCACTGCTTGCACAGGTCGAACGTGTCACCGTGGTCCAGATGGACGGCGATGGGGACGTTGGAGAGGCTGACGGCGGCCTCGATGAGTTTTTTGAGGTAGACCGGGTTGGCATATTGGCGGGCGCCCTTGGAGATCTGGAGGATCAGGGGGGCTTTTTCCTCTTCACAGGCTTCAACGATCGCCTGGATGAGTTCCATGTTATTCACGTTGAAGGCACCGAGGGCATATTTGCCCTTGAGCGCCTTCGCGAACAGGTCTTTGGTATGTGTCAGTGGCATAAATTATAATTAGCTTTGTCCGGATGCAGCACCATTGGATTGTCCAACGGGCGTGCATGATAGAAAAACCACGGGGAAAGAAAATCAAATTTTATTAACATTTTGGGCCACCACGGGCCGCAACCGGCATTAAAGGGGCTATTTATGCCGTTTTTAACCGGTGTTCAGCCCGGTGGTTTTCCAGTTCCTGGATGCCGGCCAAAGCCCCCATGGCCAGGCCGAACTGGCCGGCTGGCACTTGCGGTTCCCGGGGATTAATGCGGATGAGCGCTCCGCCCGACTGTTTGACCACGCATTGTGACGTATGCCGGACCGTGGGGATGGCCGTGCCCGCACCCATTTCAATCACCACCACCTTGGATTTGTTCACTGCCAGCTTCCGCTGCCATTGTTCAAATGCCTGCTCCTGTTGCGAACTGCGTTCGGGTCGCCAGTCGTAATCATTGAACATCAAAATATTGGGACGCGCCAGCCCGCCGCAGTGCGGGCAACGCGGCAACGGGTCAGCCGCCCGAAACGTGGATGCATCTACCAAAACCGCCTCATCCGGCGCGGGCCAAATTTTATCAGTGCACTCCTCTGCGCACTGGAAGTGATGGATGGAACCGTGACATTCCACCACCACATCCGCGTCAAAGCCGGCCTTCTGAAAATGGCCGTCAACATTTGAGGTGAACACAAAACATCCGTCCGGCTTGGCCTTTGCCCAGTTTAACAACGTGGCAAAACCGGCATGCGGTTTGGTCTGCCGGTACAGTTGCAAGCGATGCCCATAAAATGCCCAGGCCAGATACGGATCCCGTTTGAACCACAAAGGATTAGCAATTTCCGAAAAGCTCAGGCCCAGTTTGGCCACTACCGGGTACGCCTTCCAAAAACCATCATTACCCCGGAAATCCGGCAACCCTGAATCCACTCCCATGCCGGCTCCCGCGCAAATGAGCAGCGCGTCAGCGTTTTGAATCGCCTGGGCGGCGTGCTGGACAGAGTTGATCATGAGTAGATTACATCGGGAGAAAAAAACGGCATAAAAAACTGTTTGCCAAGGCTGGAAGTGGAGTTTGCGCCCGTTTCATTTTGAAGATGGTGCCCACGACAGGACTTGAACCTGTATAACGTTTATTCATTGGCATATAGCGTAATTATTGGCTTTTTGACAAATATAACTGCCTTGACTGTTTTGTTTGTTATGCCACCGTATGCCAGAATATGGCAAGCCTCCATAAACAAAAGAACAAGCCAAACTGGTTCTGTGCATTCACAACATCAGATGGGACACGACATTTCAAGAGTACGGGAACGACGGACAAGAAACAAGCTGAGCAAGTCTGTCGAGCCTGGGCAAAAGCTTCCCTTCATGGGGAGAGGCTGAACGCGGATAAAGCCCGTGAAATCATCGCGTCCGGTGTTGCCGATGTTATGGCTGCTTCAGGTGACACCCTCCCGAGCGCAACAATCCGTGAATGGTGCACGCGATGGCTTGAGGTCAAAGAGATCGAAAATGAGCGGACGACTCACACCCGCTACGAACAGGCTATCCGCGTTTGGCTGGAATACTTGGGATCCTCGGCAGATAAAAACCTCGAAACTCTGACGGCCGATTCATTGTTAAAATTCAGGGACGATTGCGCCAACAAAGTCTCCGTCGGTTCAACGAACACCAATCTACGCATCATCCGTGCTTGTTTGAATTCAGCACGGCAACAGAGCTTGATCGGGAGCAATCCTGCAACCCTGGTGAAATCCCTCAAAGAACGCGCTGAGAGCAAACGCCGTGAAATGAAACTGGCAGAAATCCAGAACGTATTGAAGGTGTGCGGGAAGACGGACTGGCGCGGCATGGTTTGGCCCAGATGATCGTCGGCCATGATTCGGTTGCTGTGAACGCCCACTACACGCACTTGAGCGCGAAGGACACCGTGCAATCCATCAGCAAGCTGCCGGATGTTACAAAAACTTGATTTTGAATGAAATGCTTGTCGGCTTTCATTTGTCAGTACCAAAACTGTATAATTTTCTGATCTCCCCTTCATACCCCGCCTTGGCATTGGCAATGTCGCTACGCCAGTTCGTGACGTCAGAACCCTCGTAAAGCACCCCTATATGAGGGTGCTCTGAAAGAGCTTTTGCATATCTGCCGAATTTTCCGAGAAAAATCTGCCAGCTCTTAACGAAACTTGACGGACAAGAATCAACGGATATCCAGCTCCAGCCACGGAATCCACCCCACCAGATGAGCACCAGGCCAAAAACAACAAAGGCCACGTAAAGGACATGTACGATCAGCACCAGGTCGGCCAGAGTGTGATATGTGCCGGGATTCATGAGTTATGGCATCGGGGAGTCGTTAGAGTTTACGGCAGATGAAGCTCAGAATGGCATGAATATTGGTTTGTTTGAATATCCATGTTTCAGAAATGACACCCACATTTCATTCCGTCTAGAAAATTAACCACTCAACCCAAGCTGTCTCACGTGCCAGAATTGGCATCATGATTCTTCAGGTTCACACTTTGATATTGCGATAGGGAGAGCTCAGCTATTTACTCCAGCAATCAAAAGGAACTATGAATTCAAACGAACAGCCCGCACCATATGTCCGTTGGTCTCAGCCTCCAAGCAGACCGACGCCACGACCATACAGCCAAGCACCTGAATGGTCACCTGGTCCACCCAAACCGCACGTCATTGAGAATGCGCTGAGATCTGGCCAGGTCCAGATTGAGCGTAAAAACTTCATCTTCTCGCTCAAAGAAAATCCCCGTGGCCGACTGCTCCGTATCACCGAAGATGTTGGTGGCCGGTACAACTCCATCATCATCCCTGCAACTGGGCTGCACGAATTCATGAAGCTGCTGGATGAGATGATCAAAGCTACAGACGAATTGACGCCAGAACAGAAGCCGTTGGATAACGAAGACTCGGCTCTTGGTAAAATTAAAGGAGAGACCCAAACCATCCCTAAACCACCAACCAAGCCGGATGAAAATTATGAACAGGGCGCAGGTCTGGCTGTCGATCCATTGGAGGGGCCAGCAGTTGATCAAAGCAAACAACCAATTGTTGAGGCGTTATCAGATGTAGCAGGCAAAAAAACCGCCGAAAAGACCAAAGCCAAACCTAAGCAGCGCGCGCCTAAAGCAAGCGTCGGATCTCTGGCCAAACCGTCTAAAAAAGTTAAACAGGCTACAACCAAAGAAAAATTACGCAAAACGGTGGCTCGTCCAAAGCGCCGTTTAAAAGCGGTCAAGTAGTGAGTTGTCAGGGCCGCAGACGAATTGCCACCAGAACAAAACCCGGTGGATTAAGGGAAAAGGGTCAGGCTTTCCACCATTAGGAGGCTTTTCCGCCGGTTGGGCCATGATTGAAAGGATCGGCAGCCGAATTGCGCATCTTTCTGAGTTGGCGGAAGCTGATGAGTTTTTTGCGCTGCTCGTCCCAAAGTCGCAATTTGAGCGTTTGCAGGCTGGCAAAAAGTTTCAGCGGCGGAACTTGTTGGAACATGAGGTGGGCCTTGTGACAGCGCTCCAGATTGTAGTTGGGGATTCTGGCGCTCAAATGATGGATGTGATGATAGCCGATGTTACCGGAGAACCATTGCAGGATTTTCGGCAGTTTATAGAACGAACTGCCTTTCAAAGCCGCCGTGGCGTAATCCCATTGCTCGGTCCGTTCCCAATAGACTCCCTCGAATTGATGTTGGATGTAAAAGAGCCAGAACCCCACCGATCCCGCCACCGCCAGAATGATCAATTGGATCAACACATAAGGCAGCACGCCAAAGAAAAAGCTGATGCCAGCGGCCATTCCAAGAATGGCCAGGTTCATCCAGTGCACAGAATTGCGTTCCCGCTTGCTGTCATTGCGGGATGAAAATCTTTGTTTTACCAAAAGCACGAAAAGTGGCGCAATCACAAAGAGCACTAATGGGTTGCGCGCCAGCCGGTAGGCAAACCGCCGTGCGCGCGATGATGCCAAATATTCTTCCACCGTCAGGGTCCACAAATCACCCGTGCCCCGCTTGTCCAGGTGCCCCGACGTGGCATGGTGTATCGCATGATCCCAGCGCCATTGGTAAAAAGGAGTGAAGGTGAGCAAGCCCGTCACGAACCCGGTCACATCATTGGCGACGCGGCTTTTAAAATAAGAACCGTGTCCGCAATCATGAAAAATGATAAACACCCGCACCAAAAACATCCCGGCCAAGATGGCCAGCGGCAGAACCAGCCACCAGGAGATGGCCAGGCAGAGGTACATCAGATACCAGATCGCGGCATAAGGGATGATCGTGTTGGTTATCTGCCAGGCTGCCCGGATCCGCGAAGGCTGCTGATATTGCATTACAATCTGCTTCCAAGAGGCATCTTCCGTTACCTCCGCCGGGGTCAAATTTTGTTCGTCTGTCATAAAACAATTTCGCATTCGTCGGTTATCGCAAACCTAACATACAATTCAATGACGGCAAATATGTTGATTTCGGGGTGAAAGGTCATGCTTCGTCCCTACTAATCACGTATCAGCATCTTCCAGTAAACTCGGGCAAAGCTGCGGGGGAAGATAAAAAATAAGTCGCAAGCCAAGTCGGACAGGGCATATGAGGTTTGAGATCGCAGAGACAAATCCTGAGGATAAATTTCAATCCTGCTGGTAGGTTTTTAGCAACTTGCGAATCAGTTCTGACAATGCTTCCAGTTCTTTGGCTTTGGATCCCCAGTTTTTCTCCACGGTCTCTGACTGATACTTTCGTTTTCCGAGCCGGCGCAGGAGATTGCCGTTGTCGCTGTCCACGACGATGGCGTTCTGCACCCTCTGGGCGGCTTGGGCGGCTTGCTGGGCGGCCAGTTTCCGCACGGCTTGCTAATCACCCTCGGCCGCCTCGGCCTGGGTTTGAGCGGCGGTTTCCTTGGCCTCTTGGTGGACAGCATGGAAAACCTCACACAGCTTTTTTGAAACGTCCCGCTTCCACCTGCCGCATTGAATAATTCGAAGATTGCATCTTTCCCTGCGTACATTCACGGGCATAGGTAATCAGATGATGTGCCACGATGCCCACCGCAAAAACATTTTCCACGTTGCCCTGCTTCAATTCGCGCCAAGCCATGCTCCAAAACAGACGGCGGTAATCGCCACAAATACCCACGTGCCAGGCAAGACGGGAAAAGATTTTCACCGCGCGAAGGAGATTTCTCCCCGTCGCCAGTTTCAATGGATGTTGGGGCCGGACACGGTTGGGAAAAGTGTGAATCGCGTTATGATGATACCGGGCGTAAAGTTTTTCCGGATTGTAGATGGTTCCAATAACCCGCTTCCAGTTGCCCAGCACTATTTCATAAGGCTCCAAAAATACAATGTTGGAATCACGGTTCCCGGCGTCAGGCAGCAGCCGGTTTGCCTTTTGCAAGCGATCAAACAAGGCCGTTTTTGGCAGCGCGTAGAGAATGTTCACCGTCATGATGGGGATGTTAGAAACAGAGGCAAAATCCATGATCGCCTCCGGTGTCTCCGGGGTATCGGTATCCAGCCCCATGATGATGCCGGAAGCGGCTTCGATGCCGTAACGGTTGAACACTTGCACGGCCTCCACAATTGGCGTCCGCAGATTCTGCCCTTTTTTCATCGCCTTCAGCGCCATGTGTTCCGGCGTTTCGATGCCAAAAAAAACATTGGTAAAACCGGCTTCCCGCATCTGCTCCAGTATTCTGGTGTGCGTTACCATGTTCAGCGTTGCCTCACAGGAGAGATGCACGGAGTGATCCCGTTTTTTCTGCCATTCGATGAGATGAGGTAAAAGCTCTTGCGTTGCCTTGGGATTGCCGATGAAGTTATCGTCCACGAAGTAAATGGCATTGCACCCGCCATCGGCCAGTTGATCCAGTTCTCGGATGATCTGCGCGGGCGTCTTCAGGCGCGGGTTTCGGCCGTACAGCGCCGGAATGTCGCAGAACTCGCAGGTGAAAGGGCAACCGCTGGAAAATTGAACCGAACCCAGCAGATACATGCGCAGGTCGATGCGTTCATAAGCCGGGGTGGGGAAATCTGCCATGGGCAGACGCTCAACCGTATGAAAGGACAATTGAGCCGGCGGGCGTTCCACCGATTCATCCAGATACTGGAAAAGCTTCAAAGTGCCATCACCAACCTCTCCGCAGTGGAGAATGTCCACCTCGGGATAATATTCGGGAGCGGAAGAAACCGAAGGTCCTCCGAGCACCACCACCTTGCCCGCCAGATGGGTCCGACGAGTCAGGTCATGAATGCTGGCGCGCTGAATGTGCATGCCAGAAACGAACACCACGTCCGCCCAGGCAAAATCTTCGGTTGTAATGCCACGGATGTTTTCATCAATGAACCGGACTTCCCACGTCTTCGGGATCAGTTCAATCACCAGCAAAATGCCTTGCGGCGGCATAAAGCCCCGGACACCTACCAATGCAAAGGCATGGTTAAATGTTCCGAAACTGTAACCGTATTTGGGAAACGCACAGAGCACACGCCGGCGGCGAATTGGCTCGAACTCCAGAAGCATTCTCGCACCTGATCTGGCAACCGTTTTTTCGGTAATGACGTCAATAGGCACCATTAAAATATTTAAGGTCTTAACTTTGTTGCTCCCCTGTACAGACTTCCGTTGACGTTTAACCACCTACGAATTTTTTCGTCATACAAATCGGTGTTAAACTTTCAAAACACCGACGGTCTACTCGTCTGTCATATAAAATTCTTTCTCTGCCTGCAGCCAATCTTCGCGATCACTTCCGTGTCTCGCCCCAGATTGTTGCCACAATTCATACGCACGTCTCTTTATCGCCTCAGTTGCCTCAAGTCCGTTGGAGGGCACGCCGGCTGCCACATGCATTTCGTCAGAACGCTCTTTATTAGACTGTTCTTTCATAGCTTTGGGGGGCTTTAAAGGTTGATATGTCAGCATGCCTCCCGTTTTTAATTCGACAACAAAAAATTCTTCAGTTCGGCTTCAATGTTAGCAAAAAGCAAGCCAGCAACTTTAAGCATGGGGCCCGCTTTTTTGCTGCGCAATTAGTGCTTCTTGCGAAAAGCCAATGCGCATTGCATGGCGTTCTGCGGCGGGGTTTTGAGCGCATCAGCCATCATCCACAGGTTGACCACCACAGAACCATATAGGCGGAATGAGGTGCATTATTTTCAATTCTTTATTTTGAAAAATCTTCACCAACCCGCTTGACGACCGGGAAACTTTTGCTAGATTTTCCTCAGCTGATGTGGGCGTGAGTGATAGTTGATCGTTTCCGAGATAGAATAGTCAGTTGCAGTAGCAGTTCAGTTGACCGATCGTCCCTTAGACAGTCAGTTAGTAGATGCGCCCACATCAGCTACTTTTCGTTCCACTTTTTTACCTATTCGGCTCGCACTCAAGCGTCACGGCTTCTCATTCGCTATGCCCAACTTGTCGTTTTTGGAAAATCTATTGGCAAAGGTGAATGGAAGGGGGCAGATCTTGATTTTCACGGTGATTCATTTTTAAGTTAGGCAACCCTGAGTCCAACCCATCATGCCAGACTTTTGGCATGAGAATAAAAAAATCATGCGAAGTTCATTCAGCACCAAATCAAATCATTGGACATTTTGGTCAAGTTCGATGGGGCTGGAAAGCGGCTGGAAAACATGAACTGGTTGGTGGCGAGACTGAAGCACAAGCCACGGTCAGGAAGTGGTGTGGTGATTATGCACCGCTCGTTGTTTTCGTTGAACCGTTTGAGCATGACGTTGTGTTGGCGGCGTAGTTGAGACCAAAAATAGTTTGGATGGCCGTTGAAATGGAAGAGATTTAAGCGTGCCCTTTATTGCATTTTGCATGAAACGGTTTTGCTTTTGAAGCCCATAGCATTTGGAATTCTTTTTTGGCTTGTCTCACTTGACTTGGGATTCCTTTGGTGGAACGCTTTTTGCACCAATGAATATATGACCAAAGTCATCTATCGCGTTGATTCGGACGACAGGATTATTTTTATAAATTCCGCCTGGCTGCAGTTCGCAGCCGCAAATGGAATGTCTCCGGACGTATCCAAGAGCATGGTAGGGACACGGCTATGGAAACATATTTCTGACCTTACCGTCCGCCATTTTTACAAGGTTCTCATGGGTAAAGTCCGCAAGACTGGAAAATGCGTTGCTGTGCCTTTCCGTTGTGATTCTCCCCACCTTCTCAGATTTATGGAGATGAAAATCACCAAACTGGACAATGATGCCTTGGAATTCAAAAATGTTTTGGTTCGCGAAGAATGTCGTAAAAGACCTGCTTCGCTCCTAACTGACGAATTGGAGCACAAGATGCTTTTGATGTGTCTGGGGTGTGACAGGGTGAAATTGACCCGCTGGCTTGAGCCCGAACACGCGGCGCAGAAGTTGAAACTATTTGAGAAATCCGTTCTTCCTTTGGTTTCGCATTCCGTTTGTCCTCAATGCAACAGCATAGGCTTTCGCACCGTTATCGATTAAATAGCATCTAACACTGACGAAATTCCATCATTCCAAATCCAAGTCGTTCGCCGCGTCTTACTAACCAGGCCGGTCCAAGCTTTTGCGAATGGTTTCGGCCAGTTTGTGCGCATGATATGGCTTGCTAAGAAAATTAACGCCCTCCTTCAAGGTGACAGGGGTGCCCGCAGATTCGGAGCTATAGCCACTAACATAGACCACTTTCAATTCCGGCTTCTGCTTCAAAAGCAGTTCGCCCAATTTGTTCCCAGTCATTCCCCCGGGCAGGACCAGGTCGGTGACCAGCATTTGGATATCGTCCTGGCGCGTCTGCCAAATTTCCATCGCCTTGATCCCATTGTTCACGGGTATCACATGATATCCCAGGCGCGACAGAGTGTTGCAGCTTGAAGTGCGGAGGAAATCATCATCTTCCACCAGCAGAATAAATTCGTTGCCCCCGAACAGGTTGCTGAGTTTCGGTTGTTCAGTTTTTTGAGGTGCGAGCGCAATCTTGGCCAAACGCGGAAAGTAAATCCGGAACGTGGTGCCCCGACCGACTTCGCTTTCCACGTCAACCCATCCTTTATGCTGTTGAACGATTCCAAAAACTGTAGCCAAACCAAGGCCGGTACCTTTGCCAGCAGCTTTCGTAGTAAAATAGGGCTCAAAAATGCGCGCACGGTTTTCCGCTGGAATGCCGCAACCATCATCGCTCACGCTTAAGCACACGAATGCGCCGGGCCGACCTTGAG
>DASZCA010000120.1:0-15350 GCA_035943555.1 Verrucomicrobiia bacterium | reverse complement strand
AAAGACCAAACCCTCTGGGTCGAACCGTGGGGCAGGGATTCCATCCGCGTCCGCGCCACCACCCTCGGCGAAATGCCGCTGCGCGATTGGAGCCTCCTCACACCTAAAAAAGCACCTGTCAAAATTGCCATCGAAAAAAACTCCGCCCGCCTCACCAACGGCAAACTCACCGCCACGGTGGATGCCAAAGGCCGCGTCCGTTTTTTCAAATCCGGCAGCAAGGAGCCGCTCTGCGAAGAAATCTTCGCCCGCACCAATTACCCGTCTTCACGCACCTTCAAATCCGTCGGCGGCGGTGATCTGTTCCGCTGCGAAGCCAGCTTTACCGCCTTCGATGACGAACGCATCTACGGCCTTGGCCAACGTCGTCACGGGCTCCTCGATCAAAAAGGCTGCATCCTTGAACTCACGCATCGTAATTCCCAAATCTCCATCCCGTTCCTCGTCTCCAGCCGCGGCTACGGCCTGCTCTGGCACAACCCCGGCATGGGCCGCGTCGAACTCGGCCGCACGCAGACTCGCTGGGTGGCTGATGCCTCGCGCCTGATCGATTACGTCGTTACCACTGGCGATGGTTATGTCGGCATCATGGAACGCTATGCCGATCTCACCGGCCACGCGCCCGTATTGCCCAAGTGGACCGCCGGTTTTTGGCAATGCAAGCTGCGCTACAAGACGCAGGATGAATTGCTCGCCGTCGCTCGCGAACATAAAAAACGCGGCCTCCCGATGTCCGTCATCGTCATCGATTATTTCAACTGGTCCAAGATGGGTGATTGGAAATTCGATCCCGCCTGCTGGCCCGATCCTGCTGCGATGGTGCGCGAACTTGAAGCGCTCGGCATCAAGGTCATGGTCTCCATCTGGCCCACGGTGAACCCCGACAGTGAAAATTTTGCCGAACTCGAGCGTCGCAATCTCCTCATCCGCACCGAACGCGGCTTGAACAGTTTCATCAATTTCACCGATTCGAACGCCAGCCACACCGTCATCTCCGGCCTGCTTGATACCACGCATCCCGACGCGCGCAAATTTCTCTGGAGCAAGGTGCGGGAAAATTATTTCCGCCATGGCATCAAAGTCTGGTGGCTCGACGCCATCGAACCCGAGATGGTCGCCTACGATCATGACAACGTCCGTTACTACGCCGGTAATGGCCTCGAAGTCGGTTGCATCTATCCCATGATGCAGCAACAGGCTTTCTACGAGGGTATGAAGTCGGCTGGCGAAAAAGACATCATAACGCTCGGTCGCGCCGGTTTCGCGGGCAGTCAACGCTACGGCGCGGCCATCTGGTCGGGCGACATCCATTCCACATGGGAAGATTTGCAGCAGCAAGTTCGCGCCGGTCTGAACATCGGCCTCAGCGGCATCCCTTGGTGGACCACGGACATCGGCGGCTTTTTCGGTGGTGAAGTTGCCACGCCGTATTTTCAGGAACTCATCGTGCGCTGGTTTCAATACGGCGCGTTCTGCCCGCTCTTCCGCCTCCACGGTTGGCGCAACAGTTCGCTCGCTCATCCCGAATCCAGCGACCCGACCCGTGGCGGCCCAAACGAAGTCTGGTCTTTTGGCGATCGCGCCTATGACATCATCAAGGAACTGCTCGCCCTCCGCGAACGTCTGCGCCCCTACATCATGGAGCAGATGAAACTCGCCAGCACCAAAGGCACGCCGCCCATGCGCCCGCTCTTTTTCGATTTTCCTGGCGATAAAAAATGCGCCGTCGTCGATGACCAATTCCTGTTCGGCGCTGACCTGCTCGTCGCCCCCGTTCTAAATCCCGGTATCACGAAACGAAAAGTCTGTCTGCCCGCTGGTGCAATGTGGACCGATGCCTGGACCGGCAAAAAAATCAAAGGTGGCCAGACCATCACCGCCGCCTCGCCGCTGGATTGCATTCCGCTTTATCTCAAGAACGGACGTAAGCTGCCCATCGCTGCATGAATAAAACGTCATACCGGACGCGGTTCAGTTATGCGGCGCCGGATATCGGCGGCCAGTTGGTCTTTCAATTCATCATCAGCGGCTATCTCAGCAAATTTTTTACCGATGTCTACGGCCTGTCCGCCATCGCCTGCGCCAACATCCTGATGCTCGCCCGGTGGATCGATGCCATCGATGCGCCCGTATGGGGAATCATCTTCGACAAAACGAACAGCCGTTTTGGCAAAAGCCGTCCGTGGTTTTTATGGTTGTGTCTGCCGTTCGCCACCTTTGGCGTGCTCACCTACTACACGCCCGATCTCGGCTACACCGCCAAACTCTGGTACGCCGCCATCACCTATATCGGTTGTAGCGTGCTTTACACCGGCATCAACACGCCCGTGACCTCGATCCTGTCCACCCTCACCGACGATCCTCAAGAACGGGTGACGCTTACCTGTTTCCGCATGTTCGGTTCCAAGCTGGGCGCGCTGGCGATTAACAGCACCGCGTTATATATGGTCAAAAGGTTGGGGCAGGGCGATGATCGCCGCGGCTACATGCTCACAGTTCCCATCTACGCGGCGATATCTGTGGTGTTTTTTCTGATCGCGTTTTGGAACCTGAAAGAAGTCGTCCCGGTAAAAAAAAAGTATGAACCCATTCTGGGCACCTTTCGCGCACTGAGAGGCAACTGGCCGTGGCTGATCATTTTCATCAGCAGCTTTCTTTTTTGGATTGGCTTCATCTCGCGGATCAGCATGGTGTCATATTACTTCCAATATGTCCTGCACCGCGAAGAATTGACCACGCTTGCCTACACCTTGGATTTCGTCTCCTTGGCCACCGCTTTCGGCATGCCCTGGTTTTGTAAATGGACCTCCAAACGCAATGTCTGGGTGGTGGGACTGTTAGGCATGGTGCTGGGGCAGTTGATTCTCGCGTGGGGCGTGGACTCGGCCTCACCGCAGGAGGTCGTTGTTTCCTATTGGTTCGGCAAAAGCGTCTCCTTGCCCGCCATTCTTTTTGCCGGTTGGTTCGTGGGTTTCTTGTTCAGCGGCATGGCCATGGCCATGCCTTTTTCAGTGCTCTCTGATAGCGTGGATTACGGCGAATGGAAAACCGGTGTCCGCGCCGTCGGTTTGCTGACGGCGGTGGGCGCGGCCTTCTGCCTCAAGGCTGGCGCGGGCCTCGGCGGCGCCATTCCGCTCTGGATCATGGGCTCGCACGGCTACGTCGCCAACGCCGTGCAATCGTCAGGCTCCCTTAAGGCCATCGGATTCTGTTTCGTCTGGTTGCCGGCGATCTGCCTTTTTCTGGCGGCGGTGCCGGTGTTTTTTTACAAACGCTTTGAGATGCTGGAACCGCAGGTCCAGGCCGATCTCGCCGCCCGCCGTAAGGGGCTGCCGGCATAAAGTGCGGTTCCATTTGCGTTCAAAATAACTT
Organism: Verrucomicrobiia bacterium; assembly: GCA_035943555.1. Lineage (GTDB taxonomy): Bacteria > Verrucomicrobiota > Verrucomicrobiia > Limisphaerales > UBA11358 > UBA11358. The sequence goes on along the minus strand of DASZCA010000120.1, from coordinate 11,978 downwards.
TGCCGTTCGACCGGATAAATTTTTCCGGCCAAGGCGAATAATCTGGTCAATTTCAGCCCGTGGTGGCACGTTGCTGCCATGCAACAGTTCGTTAAATTTTTCTCCGGCGCGCTCGCGGCGGTTGCGGTTTTCTCCGGCGTTTCATCGCTCGCCGCGACCACGAACCTCTTCGGTTTCAGCGGCAAGGAAGTTTATCCCGTCGACCAGGGCATTTCTCAGTTGCACGTCGTCGATCTGGATGGCGATGGCCTGAACGACATCGTCGTCGTCAACAATCTCCGCGCCAAAATCAATCTGCTCTATAACCTGACCGGCAAAACCAACACCGCGGATGTTACTCCCGCCACCAAGTTGGAATTGAATGATCTCCCGCCCGATTCCCGGTTCCGTATCGACTCGCTGCCCTCGGAAGAACGCATCTCCGCGCTCGCCACGGTTGACCTGAACGGCGATGGCAAGCCAGACCTCCTTTATTTTGGCGAAACGAAGGACCTGATCGTCCGCTATAACCTCGGAACCAACGGCTGGACCGAACCCAAACGCTGGCACCTTGATGATGGCCGGCTCGACGCCAATGCCCTGGCCGTCGGCGATCTCAATGGCGATGGCCTTGCCGACATCGCTTTTCTTGGCGACAACGGCGCGGTTTATTTTCTCGCCCAGCAGCCGGATCACACTTTTGCCGAACCGGTGAAGATTGCTTACTCTGGCACGCCCAAGGCCATCCAGATCGTGGATGTCGATGGCGACGGCAAGAATGACTTGCTGCTGGTGGATTTTGACAGCGCCACGCCGTATCGCTTCCGCCTGCAGATTGCCGGCGGTCAGTTAGGGCCGGAAATCTTTTTCAAATCACAACCTATCCGCTCCTTCACCGCCGATACGTTGGCCGGCGACGCGACAAATTATCTGGTCTCCATCGTTGCCGCCACTGGCCGCGCGGAAGTTTCCGAATTTACCCGCAAGCCGGGCGAAGTCCTTTCCGGCGCTTTTCACAAGGGCCAGTTTCAGATCATGCCTTTGAACAAAACGGATGCCGGCACCCGTGGCATTCTGTGGGCGGATGTTGACGGCGACGGCCGCGCTGACCTCCTCGTGGCTGAACCGGAGACCGGCCAGCTTTCTGTTTATCTCCAGCAAGCGGACGGCACGCTCGCTGCGCCGAAAAAATTCCCCAGCCTCGCCGGCGTCTCCCAGATCGCCGTGGCGGATTGGAACGCCGACGGCCGCGCGGAAATTCTGTTGCTGAGCAAAGATGAAAATGCCATCGGCACCACGCACTTCGACAAGTCCGGCCATCTCCCGTTTCCCACCTTGCTGCCGCTCGATGGCAAGCCGATCGCCATGGCGGTGGGCGTGCTGAAATCCGGTGCCAAGCCCGTGCTTGCGGTCATCGTGGACAAGGATGGCGCCCGCTCGCTCGTCACCCGCACCGCCGACGGTAAATCAAAATCCCAAAAGTTGAGCGACAGCTTCAAATCCAACCCGGCCAAGCTCGCCGTGTTGGATGTCAATCAGGACGGCCTGGCGGATTTGATCGCCCTGATCCCTTACGAGAAAATCAAAGTGCTGCTGCAAAAAGCGGACGGCACATTTGACGAAAAAGATGTCGACCCTCCCGGCGGTGCGATGGAACAGCCGTGGTTCTCCTCGCTGGATGTCGATGGCGATGGCAAACCGGAACTGCTCCTGCCGCAAAAAAATTTCGTGCGCGCCGTGGTGCTCGAACAGAAGCCGAAAGACACCACCACGACCAATGCCCCAGACTGGACATTTCGCGTGAAAGACCAGATCAATGGCGCGGCCAGCGACTCGCGCATCACCGGTGCCACCGTGGTGCCGAATGGCAAGAAAGCCGTGCCTTCGCTGTTCTTGCTGGATGAAGAACACAAACAGCTCACGCTGTGCGAGCGGGACACGAACGGCGTCTGGCAGGTTGTGAAGAATATTGAATTGCCCGTCGCCAGCTTCCCCTCGCTCGGCACTGTGCAACTTGGCGGCACTGCCAGCGTGGCCTTCGTCGGTCAAAATTCCGTCGCGTGGCAGTCGCTGGCCGGTGATGTGTGGGGTCTTACCAAACTTGACGACTACGATACGACCATCAAGGACGGCTACTTGAATGATCTCATCGCCGGTGATCTCCTTGGCAATGGGCACAAGCAGATCGTTTTCATGGAGACCGCCAAAAACTATCTCGACCTCGTTCAGTTTGACGCCAATCGCAAGCTCGTCCCCGGCGACCGCTGGCAGGTGTTCGAGCAACATACTTTCCGCGGCGCCCAAAGCGCCATGCCCGAACCGCGCGAAGCCGTCATCGCCGATGTGACCGGCGATAAAAAGAACGACCTCATCGTCCTCGTTCACGACCGCATTCTCGTCTACCCGCAGGAATAACCCGGCGAAGGTGTAACACCCTTTGGGGACTCCAATTTTGAATCCCAAAGGGATTTCGGTCTCCAGCCCAGGGTTGCGACGTAGGAGCTACTCTGGGTAAACGCCCCGGAATCCACCAAACCCCAACGGGGTTTTGGCTATACGGTACAAACGTAAATCAACCTCATTCGGATCCAACGCTCAACATCCAATCTGCTCTGAAGAAACCTTTCTAAAACCTGCCAACTCAATGGGCGGCGGCTGTGTTAGGGAGAAAGGGACCAGCCGCAGCGCGTGACCTGCAACCGTTGCGCCCGAAATTTCACACCCTTGCCAAATCTGATTTTTTCAGGCTCAAGGTTTCTACAAGACACCTTCAACACCCAACATGGAAGAAGGACGTGAGCCGCGTACCCTTGGAAATTAAATTCTCCGCTCCTTTGCCGTCACCCGCATTTTATTCAATGATTTTTGCAGGAATTGACCGGTGACGTTTTTCATTCCTCGTCTAAAGTCGTCAGTGAACCCAATCAACTGACCCAAACTATGACCACTTCCCATCCACGCGTGTCTTTGTTTCCCTTCCGCCTTTTCAGAATGGCCGGACTGGCAGTGCTGCTCGGCGCCCCGCTGGTTTCTCTGGCCCAGGTAACAACCGTGTTTCAAGCCAGCTTTACCAGCGGCGCTTTGAGCACGCTCAACCCCACCGCCACCAGCCCGGGCACGCTTACCTCTACGCGCACGGCTTACGAAATCGCCGCCTCTAAAAGCGCGATCGCTTCGACCGTCGCTTCAGGCGTCATGACGTTCGGCAATTTCAGCACCGGTTCCGGTTATTGCGAAGGCCAGGCGCTCTTTACCGCCTCGCCTGTCACGCTGGCTACGCCGGGACAATACATTGAATTTTATTACACCTTCACGGCTACGACGACTTTGTTCAACGGCAATGCCAGTGACAATGAGCAGGTCTCCCTTGGTTTGTATAACTCCGGTGGCGTCGCGCCGACGAACGGCACGGCGCTCTGGACGGGAAATTTGTCCACCGGCTCCACCTCAGCCGACATCGGTTGCACCAAAGGCTGGATCGGTTATTGCGGCGAGCTTGCCTACTCCAAAGGCTCTGCCCAGCCTGCGGCGATTTATACCCGTCCGGCCCAAACTATCGTCAACAATGGAAATCAGGGTTTGTGCCCCGTCTCCGGTTACGCCAGCGGCGTGAACATGGGCCAGCTCAGCGGTGTCGTCGGCCAACCGGCGCTGACCGTCGGCAATCAATACACCCTTGATCTGAAAGTCGTCTATGTGAATGCCACCACGCTGGCGATCACCAACTCTCTTTATGTCGGTGCGGGCGTTGGCGGTTCGGTGTATTCCAGCGGCGGATATACGGCGGCGAATACCGCTTCCGTCACCGGGGCGAATCTGCTCACCACCACGTTTGATGGCCTGTGCATCGGTTTCCGCCCGACTTCCAGCCCCACCACCGGGGAAACGTTGCAGATCAACAAAGTCACTGTTTTGCTCGTCACGCCCGTTGCACCTGGTATTTCCAACCTGACCAATCAAACCGCCGTCGCCGGCAACAGCCCGGTCTTGAATCCGACGATTGTGGGTGTGCCGACCCCGGCGTATCAGTGGTATGTCAGCACCAATGGCGGTGCAACTTCCAATGCGCTTTCCTATGCCACCGCCGCCTCGCTCACGCTGACCAATGTGCAATTCGCCCAAAACAGCTATATCTATTCGCTCGTCGCCGCCAATGCCTTGGGAACCAACGCCAGCAGCATGACGCTCTCCGTGATTGTCCCGCCGAGCATCACCGGTTTGAACAATCAGGCCGCCAACGTCGGTGACACCGTGACCATCAGCCCCGCCGTTTCCGGTGTGCCGGCGCCGGTATTTCAATGGCGCACCAACGGGGTAAATCTGGCCGATGGAACGGACGCGAATGGTTCGATCATCGCCGGCAGCGCCACCAGCACGTTATATATCACCAACGCTCAAGCTGCTGACAGCGTCACGTATTCACTCGTCGCCAGTAACAGCGCGGGCAGCGTGACGAACAGCATGAGCCTGACCGTTGCTGCCGGCAGTCTGTTGCCGGCCATCACCGGCCCCGCCAACATCACGGCCGTCCAAGGCAGCAATGTGACCTTCAGCACCTCGGTGTCCGGTGTGCCGGTTCCGACCCTGCAATGGCTGGACCAAACATTGTCGCCCATCACCGGCGCCACCAACGCCACGTTGACGTTGAGCAATGTGTTGTATGCCCAGAACGGTTTTGTTTATTCCCTCGTGGCGAGCAACAGCGCCGGTAGCGTTACCAACGGTGCAACCTTGACCGTCATCGTTCCTCCCGCCATCACTTCCCAACCGGCCAGCTTGGTCGTGACGAATACGCAGTCCGCCTCCTTCACCGTGACCGCCACCGGCGTGCCGGCCGTGGCATATCAGTGGAATAAAAATGGCTCGCCGATCTCCGGCGCGACCGGTGCCACCTACATGATTGCCAGCACTGCGCCCACGGACACCGCCAATTACTCGGTGACCATCACCAACCAGGCGGGCGCGACCAATAGTGCGACAGTCACGCTCATCGTAAATTCAACTATCGGCACAACTGCATTCACACCCGCCAACGGTGCCACCGGCGTCTGTTACGACACGCCGTTGTATGTCACTTTCAGCCAGACGCCGACCTTGCGGACCGCCGGCAAGATCCGGATTTATAACGTGACTAACGCCGTGACGCCGGTGGACACGATTGATCTCAGTTTGTCCAGCACGGCCAACGCCACCTACGCGGCAAACATCCAGCCTTACAATTTTAGCGGCGACACCATCACCAACTTCCCGGTGATCATCACCGGTCTGAAAGCGGCGATCTATCCGCATCACGGTTTGCTCACTTCCAACCAGACGTACTATGTCACGATGGACGATGGCACCTTTGCCGACAGCACGGGCGCTTATTTTGCCGGCATCACATCTGGCACCTGGCAATTCACCACCAAGCTGACCGGCCCGTCTGTCACCACCAACCTCGTGGTTGCGGCCGATGGCAGCGGCGATTTTCTGACGGTGCAGGGCGCCATCGACTCCGTGCCGGCCAACAACACGACGCCTACTGTGATCAACATCCGCAACGGATTCTACGTCGAAGAGATTGATGTGAAGTCCAAGAACAACCTGGATTTTCGCGGCCAAAGCCGTGCCGGCACCTTTATCGGTTATCCGGATAACAACTGGGTCAACGGCAGCGGCGCCCCTTGGCGCTCGATGTTTATTCTCAACGGCAATGACTGTTCATTTGAAAATCTGACCATCACCAACACCACGCCGTCTGGCGGTTCGCAGGCGGAGGCCATGGATGTTGAAGGCACCCGCGCCATTTTCTGCAACATGGAACTCGACAGCTATCAGGACACGTTCCTCGTTCATTCCGCCGGCAAGCTGGTGTATTTTCAGAATTGTTTGATCCAAGGTCAGACAGATTTCAATTGGGGCTATGGCTCGGTCTATTACACCAACTGCGAAATCCGCTGCCTGCTTTCCGGTGGCCATGTCACGCAACCGCGTTCCCCTTATACGACCAATGGCTTTGGCTTTATCAACTGCCGCATCACGCAGGGTTATTCCGGTTCCAGCGCGTTTGATTTGGGCCGCACCATCGGTACGCCCACTTCGCCCTCGGAAGCCTTGTTTTATAACTGCCTCATGGCGGATGTCGTCGCGGGTTACGCGAGCGATGCCGGCACCAACATGGCTGATTATTCCTGCAGCAACCTGACCGCCACCGCGGTGAAGAATGTCTCTTTTTCAACGCACTCGACTAGCACGGATCCGTTTGTCATCGCCATCCAAAGCGCCTCCACCTGGCTCTATGGTTGGGTGCCGCAACTCGCGCCGAACATCCTGACCAACCCGGCGAGCCAGACGGTGAACTACGCTTCACCGGCAAGCTTCAGTGTGGCGGCGACCGGTGTTCCCAACCCGACGTATCAATGGATCAAGGACGGCACGAATCTGACGGGCGCCACGAGCGCAACAATCAATATCGCATCGGCGGCGTTGACCGATGGCGGTTCCTACTCCGTGGTAGTCACCACTCCTGCGGGCAGTGTCACCAGCAGCCCGGCGGTGCTGACGGTGAATCCGCCGTCGAACACCGCGCCGGTCTTCACGGCACCGATCGCGGGCACAAACCTGACCATCAATGTCGGCGTCAGTCTGGCCGTGGCCTGCACGGCGACGGATTCCGATACGCCCGCGCAGACGTTGACTTACACATTGCTGACCGGCCCGTCAGGTGCGGCGGTGGGTTCTGGCAGCGGCACGCTCACCTGGCGGCCGACCGTTTCGCAGGCCGGCTCGGTGAACAACATTGCGGTGGTGGCCACCGATAACGGAACGCCGAACTTGAGCGCGACGAACCTGTTTACCGTGACGGTGAATGCGTTGAGCGCCCCGGCCATGGCATCATCGGCTTACGTGGGCGGCCAATTCAGCGTGAGCGTCAGTGGGCAGGTGGGCCCGGACTACGCGTTGCAGGCCACGACGAATCTGGTCAGCGGCACTTGGACCACGGTGATGGCGACGAATTCGCCGTCCGCCGTGCCATTTAGCCTGACGGATACGAACGCGGCGGCGCAGCCGGTGCAATTCTATCGCATCGTCACCGGACCGCCGCTGCCGTGAGTCGGATTTAGGGCAGGGTGGAACGCGCGGTGAAAACAATTTCACCGCGCGTTTTTCTTTGGCGAAATCAGATTGACCCGCAGGGTCAAAAACATGGATAGCCGCAGGTGCAAGCTGCGATATGCGAGGTCGAATGATGACCAACTTCAACCGGGTCGTACCTTCAACGAATTCAAATTTTCTAATGCAGTACGGCCTTTTCAAAACAGTATTTTTCAACCTTCGACAGGCACTAATTTCAAATTCATTTGCAGTAAATCACCGGTGACGATTCCTATTCCTCCGCTAAAGTCGGAATCGTACCCAATCTATCAACTCAAAATATGAGCCTGTCCAAACCTGTCTCGTTTCATCCGTCCGCCCCTGCCTTTATGAAAACAGCCCTGCTGCTTGGTCTATTGTTGGCGACCGCGACCGCCCCGGCCGCCACCGTGACGTGGGATGCCAGCGGCACCACGCCCGCCGCTCCCACCGATGGTTCGGGCAACTGGACTACGGTGAATGCCAATTGGTCGAACGGTTCCACCGACGGGGCTTGGACGAATGGCAACAGCGCCATCTTTGGCTCCGGTGGCAACGGAGGGACGGTTGCGGTCGGCTCCGGCGTGGTCGTGGGTAACCTGACCATCGCGACCAACTATGCTTTCAGTTCAAACAATCTCACGTTCACCAACAATCCAACCGTATTGGTCACCGGCGCCAGCACCACCACAACCATCGGCAACGGACTGGCTGGCAGCGGATTCATCAAAGACGGCCCGGGTACATTGATTCTTAACCAAAGCGCCAACAACACCTACACGGGTGATACCATCATCAACAACGGTATCTTGCAGCCGGGAAGCACCGGCGGCCGGTTTTATATTCCCGGCAATTTGGTTGTTAATTCGAACGGAACTTTCGTTGCCGTCTCTGGCGGCCCGGGCAGCGGTGTTTTTGGCGGTGGCGTGCTTGTTCTTAACGGACAAAGTCCGCGTGGCAGCAATGTCTGGGTTAATTCTGGCGCTTGGATCACCGCCAGCACCGCTGTGCTCGCGAACGGCGCGGTCATCACCAATGCTGGCGGCGGGACCTCGGGAACGTATGCGGTCACCAATACCGATGCCCGCAGCGGTGCCGTCTGGCTGACGCGGCACGGATTCGGTGTCGTCAACACCATCGCCAAATCCACGGCTGGCGCGGTGGTTATCGCTTCCCGGCCCAACTCATCCGGCACGGACGGTTTCATCGCTACCCTGAACGCCGGGGCGCTTGTTTTTGACTATGCCTACGCTGCGAATGCCGCCGTCAAAATCAAGGCCGGTTCTCAGTTGACGTTTCAGGGCGGATTGTTGGTCTTCAGCAATGGCAGTTCTGCGCTCGCCCCTTCGGCCAACAGCCCGGGCAGCACAGTTTTCAATTCGGGCGCCAGCTCGCTTTTCGTCACCAATGCCGGGACCGGCGGCAATGTCGCCTTTGGTACGCTCACGCGCAAAGCCGGGGCCACGTTCAATCTCGTTAAGAACGTCGGCACGGGCAATATCGGTTCTTCTGGCACCGCCAATGTGAATGGCATCGTGGGCGGTTGGAATACTTTCAACCTCACGGATTGGTCGGCCGGCACGGGCACATGGGCCGCCCTGGCTGCGGGCAGTTACACGGTCAGTGTTGATCCGACCACGTGGGTCGCCGCCAATAACGTCAGTCTGGCGGCGAATAACTCGCCCAACGTGCCGGATTTGAAAGTCATTAATTCTCTGCGCCTGACGGCGGCCTCGACCGTTACCCTGACTGGTTCGTTGACGCTTTCTTCCGGCGGTTTGCTGGTCACCGGCAGCGGTGCGACGGCCATCACCGGCGGCACGCTATTGGGCGCCAGCGGCCAAGACCTCATTGTTCATCAAAACGCTTCTGCTGACCTGACCGTCAGTTCCATCTTGGCCGATAACGGTACCGCCACCTCGCTCACCAAGGACGGCACCGGCAAACTGATCATCACCGGCGTAAATAATATGACCGGAACCAACTATTTTAACGGCGGTACGGTGGAAGTTTCTGATTTGAGCAAGCTGGCGAGCGGTCCGTTGGATATGAATGGCGGCACGTTGCATTACACCGGATCCAGCGTCGGCAGTGCACGCTTGCTGACGACCCGCGGATTGGGCCCCATCCTTGATATCACCGGTGGAACGACGGTCACGCAAACCGGCACCATCATCGGGTCGGGTGATGTCCTCGGTGATTTCGGCGGCCTCACCAAAAACGGCAACGGTACGTTGGTGCTCACCGCCAGCAATTCCTACAACGGCGAAACCGTGTTGAACAGCGGTGGCCTCACGATCAACGGTACTAACAATTGTAATTTTGCCGTGTGGGATGCCGGCAAAGTCACGGTCTACGGCGGTACGTTGAGCGGTCTCGGGGTGATTACTGGTCCGGTCACTGCCAAAGTTGGCGGCACCATTTCGCCCGGCAATGGCAGCCTCGGTACGCTGACCTTGGCGACCAATCTTTCGTTGGAGAGCGGCAGCACAAATCTCTTCGCGGTCACCAATGGCGTGGCCGGCGATTTGTTGGCGGTGCAGGGCAACCTGTCCATCCAGCCGAACTGCACGATCGCAATCAATCTTTCCGGTTCTACCTTGCAGGTCGGCGCCAATACGTTGATCACCTATGCCGGAACCAAAACCGGTTCTTTTAATCCGACGGTTGTCGTCAATGGCGGTTCTTTCAACGGCTCGTTGACCATTGACGAAACCACGCCCGGCCAGATCAGGCTTGTGGTCATTCCGCAGGTGGCCATCACTAGCCAGCCGTCCAATGTCATCGCTTCTACTAACGATTTGGTGACGTTCTCGGTCGGCGCCACCGGCAGCGCTCCGCTCAACTACCAATGGTATTATTACGGCAGCAACACCAATTCTGCACCGACAGCCCTCACGGGTGCCACCGGTTCTTCCTACTCGATCGGCAGCGCGGATAGCTCCAACTCGGGCTATTACGCGGTCGTGGTCAGTAACAGTTTTAACTCCGTTATCAGCCGCTTCGCGCTGCTGGTCGTTGGTAACGTTGCCGCCGTCCTTTCCGGACCGGCGAATCTGACCGTCGTCGCCGGTAACAACGCCAGCTTTAACACCACGATCGTCCTGGCCAACCCGCCGCCGACTCTCCAATGGCAGACCAATGGCGTCAATGTCGCCGGCGCCACCACCACCTCATTGACTTTGAATAACGTTCCCTTCGCGCTCGATGGCACCATCGTTTCCGTGATCGCCAGCAACGCAGCGGGCTCGGTCACCAATAGTGCGACCCTAAACGTGATCGTCACTCCGGCCATCTCTCCGCAGCCGGTCGCGGTCACCACTAATGCGGGCAGCACCGTGGTGTTCACCACCGGTGTCACCGGCTTCCCCACGCCCGGGTTGCAGTGGTATAAGAATAATATCGGCCTTGCGGGCCAGACTGGCAGCACGCTGACCTTGGTCAATGTCCAAGGAACAGATGTCGGCAGCTACAAGCTCGTTGCTACGAATGCCGCCGGCACGGCCACCAGTTCCAGCGTCAAACTCACGGTGCTCTCCACCGCGCTCGCCACGACGGCTTTCACCCCGGCCAGTGGTGCCACCGGGGTTGGCTACGATACGCCGCTGTACATCACCTTCAACAATCCGCTCTCCATCATCAACAGCGGCAAGGTGCGTATCTATAATGCAAACAACACGGTCACGCCGGTGGATACGATCGATATGAGTTCGAACAGCGTGGTCGTCAGCACGCTCAACGCCACCCTTGGAATTTTCCTGACCAACAACATCCAGCCGCACAGCACCTTCTCGGGTGATTCCACGGCGTTCAATTATTTCCCGGTCATCATCACCAATAACATCGCGGCTATCTATCCGCACGCGGGTGTGTTGACCTCCAACCAAACCTATATTGTGACGCTCGATCCCGGCGTGGTCGGCGAACCCGGCGGCGCCTATTTCGCGGGCATCAGCGATACGAACGCATGGCGGTTTACCACCAAGGTGGCCGGCCCGCTCAACGTGAGCAACATCGTCGTCGCCGCCGATGGCAGCGGCGATTTCGTGACCGTTCAGGGCGCCGTGGATTCCATCCCCGTCGGTGGTTACGCGCATACGTTGATCAATGTTCGTAACGGCAATTACGTCGAGATCGTGAATGTCTCCGGCAAGACCAACATCACCTTCCGCGGCCAGAGCCGTCTTGGCACCGTGATCGGCTACGGCAATAACAACAACCTGAACCCCAGCACCGCCAACCGCATGGCCTTCAAGGTGAATGCGAATGACATCGCAGTCGAAAACATGACGCTGGTGAACCGCACGCCGCAAGGCGGTTCGCAGGCGGAAACTATCATGGTCAATACCTCGGCGGCACGGTTCATCTTGAACAATGCCGATGTGAACAGTTTGCAGGACACCATCCTGGCGAACGTCAATTCCTCGCAAGGCTATTTCTACAACAGCACCGTGCGCGGTAACTTTGATTTCATCTGGGGCGGCGGCAATCTCTTCTTCACGAACTGCCTGATCTACACCGTGCCGAACATTTACGTCACCAACAATTACAACCTTACCGCCTCCCGCACGGACACGGGCACCGGTTCGAGCAGCGGCAACTGGGCCGCGCCCTCCGGCGTCAATCAGTTCACCAAGAACGGCATTTCATACGTCGGCTGCCGCCTGGCGGCCGATCCGGCGGTGGCCACCGTTACGCTGGAAGGCGCCAACGGCAGCGTCAATGGCCTGGCGTCGTGGATCAATTGCGATATTGATACCAATCATTATGTGACGCCGATTTCCAGTATTTTGAGCACCTACATCCTGTGGGAATACGGCAACAGCAACGTGGATAATTCTGCGGCGGTTTCCTTGGGTCTTACGGTGCTGCCGCCCAGCGACCCG
>DASZCA010000119.1:0-3213 GCA_035943555.1 Verrucomicrobiia bacterium | reverse complement strand
AAAAACTGTTGATCTTCAATATATTTCAAACCTTTGTGTTCGCCGGGGAGAAGCACACGCTGTGGTTTCCGCCGGACCTGGGCGAATCGGATCTGCGCCATCGCGCCGGACTGCTCGCCGGCAAGACGTATCACAAGGGCGAGGACGTGATCAAAATCAAGGTCAGCGCGGGCGACCATCTGTTCGTGGACCGTGTGACGTATAATTTCTGCAAGCCGGACCGCGGCGAGATCGTGGTGTTCGCCACGGTCGGCACGCAGATCGAGGCGCAGGATCAATTTTATATCAAGCGCCTGTGCGTGTTGCCCGGCGAAAAAGTCCAGATCGGCAATGACCGGCACATGATCATCGACGGCCGGCGCATCGATGCCTCGACGCCGCATTTCGAGAATGTCTACGGTTTCAACCCGGACGTGCCGCCACGCGAAAGCCAGTTCTCCGGCCACGTGAACGGAACGGTTGCGCGGCAATATAATTTGTTGCCGAATCTCGCGCCGAATTTTCCCGACGAGGAAACGGTCTATCAAAACGGCGCGGATTCTTACATGGTGTTTGGCGACAACACGTGCAACAGCGCGGACTCGCGGACTTGGGGAACATTCCCGGCGAAGAACATCATCGGGAAATCGTTCTTCGTGTACTGGCCGCTGACGTCGCGCTTCGGCTGGGGCAACCGCTAAACTGCCATGCAAGAAACTGTTCTGATCACCGGCGCTTCGTCAGGAATCGGACTGGAGCTGGCGCGCTGCTTCGCGGCGGACAAATCGAATCTCGTCATCGTCGCGCGCAACGCGGCCGCGCTCGAAAAGCTGGCCACTGAACTAAGGAGCGCGCATGGAATCAAAGTCGAAGTGCTGGTCGCCGACCTCGCCAAACCGGAATCGCCGGAGAAGATTTTTACGGAATTAAAGGGCAGGGGAATCGCCGTGGACGTGCTGGTCAACAATGCCGGCTTCGGCCTGCACGGCACCTTCGCCGACCTGCCCCTCAAGCAGCAATTGGAGATCGTGACGGTCAATATTTCCGCCTTGGTGGAGCTCACCGGCCTGCTCCTGCCGGCGATGATCCGGAGCAAACGCGGCGGCATCTTGAACGTCGGTTCCGTGGCGGGATTTTTGCCCGGACCGCACATGGCGGTCTATTATGCGAGCAAGGCGTTTGTGCTGTCCTTTTCCGAGGCGCTGCACGAGGAACTTCGCGGCACCGGCGTCCGGATCACGAACCTTTGCCCGGGCCCGACGGAATCAAATTTTTCGCAAGTCGCCCGCAGTCATCGCACCCGCAAAGCGCAGGCCAAGAAAATGTCCGCCGCCGAAGTCGCCCGGATTGGCCATGCCGATTACCGGCAGTCAAAACATCTGAGTATTCCCGGCGCCAGCAACAAGGTCTTGGCAGTCGCCCCGAGACTTTTGCCGCGGAGCGCCGTCCGCCGCTTCGTTGGGCATTACAACTCTTTGGACTAAAACCCGAATGAAGATAAAATCAATAGCCGTTGCGGGGTTTAAATATAGATGCACAATGTTTGGATGATTTCCCTTGCCAACATTGAGTTTTTGCGATTTTAAGATTTTTTATTTTGTTGTTGACGGTTTCAGCCAGCGGCTACGTCTCAGACTCCGCGGATCCAGGCGGAATGAGAAGCAAGGGCAGGGCACGCTTTTAATACGATTTCATCGGTTCTGATGAACTGGGTTGCCGCTCTGCGGATTGGCAAAGGACCGCTATCGCGGAAATCCCAGCACTTGCAAAGTATAACCGTCACTGGTTGTAGACCGTGTTTTGTGCTTGTGTCTGAGAACCACTCGAAGATTGCTGGCCTTGCATCCGTTGCAAGCCATTTAGTTTTGGTGCAGGAGGGTTGCCGTAGGAACGGCCATGAATCGTCGGCAAAACGATGGCGTCATTGACAGGATGATACGTCTCAGGAAGGTCTACGATCGCCGTCTGAGCATTAAGCACGACAGGGGCAGATGCGACCGGCAAACCCATCGCAGCACGCGGAGCACTAATCGCAAACGTACGTCCAAAGCAGACGACCTCGTGGCGCGTGATGGTTTGAACCTCGTCACCCTCAGCTTTGGAACCGTCAGAAAAAAACACGGTTGGCTTACCATCGATGAAGACGTAACCAGTGCATTGGACCAAAGGGTCCGCATTGGACTTAAAGCCAAGTGGAACATAAGGCGGGACGTACTCAGAAGCTTGCTTCTCAGTATACCTGGTTGTCTGAGGTTCAACAGCAGGAGCAGGAGAGTAAACGCGCGAAGGGATGACCGTCACTGGCGTCACAGGCGGGACAACAGGTGAAACCCGAACGGGCAACGGATGAACTGGCTTTTTCGGTTTATGATCAAAAAGACTCGCCAACATATTGGGAGCAAATTGATACCAGAAAAGGACAAGGCCGATGATAATTGCAACGCCCCAAGCCCAATGAAACCCCTTTTTGCGGGCAGCAGTATCCGCACCGGCACGGCCATGGATGCCTACGCCTTTGGCAGTATCATAGCATGATGCCAGACCGGACATGTCCAGAGTGAAAGTACCCGTTTCCTGTGGCTTACTGGTATCTGTCGCCGGTTGGGCATAAGTGTTGCGCGTAAAAATTCCCGGCAGACGGAAAAAACCGGCCCGTTGCTTGGAGAGGTTTTTTATGTATGTAAAATCTTGAGCTACAGAACGGAACTGTTTATCGACATTGGCAATGTGCTGCGTAATGGCGACCACGTCGTCCCCGACCTTACGATGCTGGGAAAGGTAGTAAATGACTTCCGAGCCTGTAGCAGCCCAAGCGCGTGCGTTAAAGCCAATGTGAACCTCGTCAAGAACGTAAAGAATGCCCCAGTCTTTAACCACGCTGTAGTCAGGCCGAACACCCTTTTTCCAGTCCTCGTTCGAAATAGATTCAATGCGCACTCCGTTAGATCGAATGGTGAAGAACCTCGACAAATCGTCCTCATTGAAAAGGACCACACGGTCTGTGATGTGGAGTATCTGCCCGTCGGGACCCGTAAACATTTTTGCGAAACGTTCCGGGTATTCTTGCTGCAAGTACTCATTAAGGCGGTCCAGGCGCAGAGGCAAATTTGTGACGATGCATCGGTCTCCGTGGACCAGTTCGTCAATAACGAGACGAACTCCATAAAGACTTTTTCCGGCGCCCGGTTTGCCGCTAACGAAATGGACGCTCATGATTCAATGAGAAAAATCCGC
>DASZCA010000118.1:0-10929 GCA_035943555.1 Verrucomicrobiia bacterium | reverse complement strand
AATTTCGGTCGAAAAATAAAAAAAATGTGCGGGCTCCGGGCGAGTGCGGGTGGAGGAACCCGCGCTGTGTCGAAATTTAAATATGCGAAAAGGCCAATGAAAACGAAAAAATTAAACCAAATTAAACCAAATTAAACCCTGGGTATTTACGATTTGCAAATGACGATTTATGGATCTAACTGTAGCGCGAGGATCAAAACAGTGACCATGCATCAAAGTGCCCGCTGCGCGGGCAAACAACGTCGCAGCGCGACATTGTCCACCTTTCCGGGCAGGCGAGCCTCCTGGCTGCGGCCAAACGTGCCCCTTTTGCCATTAAAGTGTTTAAAGATTCAGCCGATGAATTAAACCGACGCGGTTTATGTGGGCCGCGCCATGGCATTAACATTTCGGGTTCTAAATTGGCTTATGCGTAAAATATTCTGTGTTTTGGCTGTGTTTTTAGGGTTGGGCGTGGTTGCGGCATCCGCGTCAACGCTGACGGTCTCCGGTCTTTCCGTCAACGGCAAGACCTATGACGGCACCAATACCGCAACTGTCAATTTCGGCAGCGCCGTGCTTAATGGCGTCAGCCCGAGCGACACCGGCAATGTGTCCTTGGTCACGAACGGCTACAGCGCCAATTTCAATGATAAAAATGTCGGTAACGGCAAGGCCGTCTCCGTGAGCGGCCTGACCCTCACGGGCAGCGCGGCGAGCAGCTACACGCTGACCCAGCCGACTTTGAGCGGCAATATCACCGCCCGTACCCTCGTCATCACCGCCGCCGGCGTCAACAAGACCTATGATGCGACCACCAATGCGAGCGTGTCTTTGAGCGATAACAAGATTGCGGGCGATGACGTCGCGGATTTTTACGATACCGCCAGCTTTGCGGATAAGAATGTGGGCACGGGCAAATCGGTTTTCGTGGATGACATTTTCATCACGGGCACTGACGCCAACAATTACACCCAGTCCAACACCACGGCGACCGCGACCGCGAACATCACCACAAAGACCTTGCACGTCGCGGCCACCGGCCAGAACAAGCCTTACGATGGCACGGTCACGGCGACGGTCACCTTTTCTGACAACCATCTGGCGGGCGACAGCATCACCGACACTTACACCAGCGCGACCTTTGCCGATCAATACGTAGGCAACGGAAAAACCATCAGCGTCAGCGGCATCGCCATCAGCGGCCCGGATGCGGTGAACTACACTTTGAGCGGCACGACTGCCCACGCCCAGGCGAACATCACCGCGCGGGCGCTGAACATCACCGCCACAGGCCAGAACAAACCTTACGACGGCACCACGAACGCGACCGTCACCCTCGGCGACGACCGGTTGGGCGGCGATGATATCACGGTCAGCTTCAGCAGCGCCGGTTTCAGCAATAAAAATGCCGGCACCAACAAGACCGTCAGCGTGTACGGCCTCATCATCACCGGTCCGGATTCCGACAGCTATACGCCGGCGAGCCCGGTGGTGACCACGACTGCGAACATTTCCAGCCGCACCTTGACAGTGGTGGCTTCTGGTCAGAGCAAGGTTTACGACGGCACCACCAACGCCTCGGTCACGTTGTCGGACAACCGCCTCACTGGCGATACGCTGACGAACGTTTATACGAGCGCCAGTTTTGCCAATAAAAATGTCGGCAACGGCAAAACCGTTACCGTTACGGGCATTTCCCTGGCGGGCCTCGATGCTGGCAACTACGGCTTGGGTAATACCACCGCCACCACGCCGGCGAACATCACGGTCCGCACCCTCAACGTCACGGCCACCGGTATTGGCAAAGCGTATGATGGCACCACGAACGCCTCGGTGGCCTTGAACGATGACCGTGTCTCCGGAGACTCCCTGACCGATACCTATACCGTTGCGAGTTTCACCGACAAAAACGCGGGCACCGGCAAAAGCATCAACGTGATGGGCATTCAATTTACCGGAACCGACGCCGCAAATTACTCGCTGGGTAACACCACCGCCACCGCCACGGCCACCATCACCGGCCGTACGTTGACTGTTTCGGCCACGGGCCAGAACAAGGTTTACGATGGCACCACCAATGCCACGGTCACCTTGTCTGACAACCGTCTGACGGGTGACACCCTTACGAACACTTATACCGCCGCCAGTTTCGACAACAAAAACGTCGGCAACGGCAAGACGGTAACGGTGACGGGCATCTCCCTCGCTGGCTCTGACGCGGTCAACTATACCTTGGGCAATACCAGCGCCACCACCCCGGCGAACATCACGGTCCGCAGCCTCAACGTCACCGCCACGGGAGTGAGCAAGGCTTACGACGGCACCACGAATGCCTCGGTCACCTTGAACGATGATCGTGTCTCGGGAGATTCCTTGACCGCCACTTACACCAGCGCGAGTTTCACCGATAAGAACGCGGGCACCGGCAAAACCATCAACGTGATGGGCATCCAGGTGACGGGCAGTGACGCCGCGAATTATTCGCTCAACAATGTCACCGCTAGCGCCACGGCCAGCATCACCGGCCGCACGTTGAATGTGGCCGCCACGGGCCAGGATAAAATTTACGACGGTACCACGAACGCCACGGTGACCTTGTCCGATAACCGCCTCGCGGGCGATTCCATCACGGTTGGTTATACCGCGGCCAGTTTCAGTGACAAGCGCGTGGGCAGCGGCAAAACGATCGCGGTCACCGGCATCACGGTCACGGGCGCGAATGCGTCGAACTATACCTTGGCCGGCACCAACACCAGCACCACCGCCGCCATCACGGTGCGCCCGCTCGTCGTCACCGCCACGGGCGTGAACAAGACGTACGACGGCACCACCACCGCCACCGCCAACCTCGCGGACAACCGCATCGCCGGCGATGTATTGACGGACAGCTACGGCAGCGCGAGTTTCACCAGCAGTTCCGTGGGCAATGGCAAGACGGTGAATGTCGCGGACATTTTTATCTCCGGCACGGATTCTGGCAATTACACGCTCAGCAACACCACGGCGAGCACGACGGCCAATATCACCGCCGTGGCCACCGTGGCCGCTTTGACCTCCTCGCAAAATCCTTCGGGTTTCCGTGACAACCTCACTTTCACCGAAACGTTGCCGTCGGACGCGACCGGCACGGTCACCTATTTCACGAACGGCGTGACGTTCAATACCGGCCCGCTCGCTGGCGGTGCTTTCACCAGCGGCAGCATCAGCAATCTCGTGCGCGGCACGAACATCATCACCGCCGTCTACAGCGGCGATGGCAATTATGCCGGCATCACCAACTCGCTGTCGCAAGTGGTCACCAATCACCCGCCGCTGACCGGCTTCTTCACGTTCTCCGTGACGAACGGTGTTTCGCTGAAGGTGAAGATCAGCGACCTGCTCACGGCCGTGCTGGATCCTGATGGCGATCCGGTCACGTTGACCGGTGTCGGTGTCAGCACCAATGGCATGGTTTCGCCCACGAATTCAACCTTGATCCTGTTCCGCAACACGAACTATGTGAATGACCGTTTCAGCTACGTCGTGGCGGATGACCATGGCGGCTCGTCCACCGGGCAGGTGAATGTCATTTCCGTGCTCGCGCCGTTCATCGGGCAGAGCACCAGCATGGCGCCCGCCGGCGGCACAAACTTTTTGACCAACCACGGCATCCCCGGCTACACCTATATCATCCAGCGCTCGGTGAACTTGCTGACCTGGGTGGACATCGCGACCAACACCGCCGCCAGCAACGGAACCATTTCCAGCGTCGATACGTTCAGGGATCTGGGTGGCGCACCGGGCTCGGCCTTTTACCGGATGAAGTGGCAGCCGTGAGGATTGAATGCGGAGAGCGCCCGTCCCCGGGCGCAGCAATGGTCGATCCGCAAGTGCTGTGAGATCTTTGAAAAACTGAAACTAGGGAAATAAGTCCAACGGCGCGGGTTGGGTGTGGCTTGGGTTGGCTGGACTTTCACTTGGCCGGTCCTGGCCGGTGTGCGTCAACAGCGCCGCTCCAACCGCCAAAAGAATCAACACCACGACGCCGAGCGCGACGAGAAATCGCGGCAACCCCTGATGCGCCATTTTTTCCTGATGGTTGACCGACGTGATGTCCGGAAACTGTATTCTTTGAAAAAGCAGGTTCGTCATACGGTTTTGGCGTTTTGGGAATTAGCGGCAACACTATCAGGGAAGCCCGGCTGCTAACAATTGCCCTTTGGGGCAGGTGAGGGGCCAACCACCCATCTTCCTCTTCGTCACCCTGCGGTTACCGTTTGCTGGCATTGCCAAGAAACCATTACTTGAGTCCTCCGGATTCACAGCCTAAATTCTCGCCGCATGAATTCACCGTTGAAAGACCAAGTCGCGGCCACGAATGCTTGGATCGCCAAGCTGCGCACAGAGATCGCCCACGTCATCGTCGGTCAGGAGGCCCTCGTCGAACGCCTCCTCGTCGGCCTGCTCGCCAACGGCCACGTCTTGCTCGAAGGTGTTCCCGGTCTCGCCAAGACCCTCTCCGTCCGCACTTTAGCCACGGCTGTGCAAGCCAAGTTTAACCGCATCCAGTTCACGCCCGACCTGCTGCCGGCGGATATCTTGGGCACCTTGATCTACAACCCGCAGGACAGCAAATACCACGTCACGCGCGGCCCGATCTTCGCGAATTTCGTCCTCGCCGATGAGATCAACCGCGCGCCCGCCAAGGTGCAGTCCGCATTGCTCGAGGCCATGCAGGAGCGCCAAGTCACCCTCGGTGGAGAAACGATGAAGTTGCCGTCACCCTTTCTTGTGCTCGCCACGGAAAACCCCATCGATCAGGAAGGCACCTATCCGCTCCCGGAGGCGCAAGTCGACCGCTTCATGTTCAAGGTCATCCTCGATTACCCCACCGAGGCCGATGAGCGAAAGATTCTCGACCGCATGGCTTTCACCAGCCCGGAGCAGCCGGTCAAACCCGTCGTCTCGCTCGATGACATCCTCGCCACCCGCAAGCTCGTCGATCAGATCCACGTGGACGACAAGATTCGCGATTACATCGTGAAAATTGTCATGGCCACCCGGAAGCCGGAGGATTTCAAATTGGACGTGAAACATTTCATCCAGTTCGGCGCTTCACCGCGCGCCACCATTTTTCTCACGCTCGCCGCGAAAGCCTGGGCGCTCCTCCAAGGCCGCGATTATGTCATTCCCGAAGACGTGAAGAACATTGGCCCCGACGTCCTTCGCCACCGCATCATCCTCACCTACGAAGCGGAAGCGCAGGCGGTGACATCGGATGCGATCATCAAGAAAGTGTTTAATGCGGTGCCGGTGCCTTGAAGAAGTTTCGATATGCACTTTTATTTCGCCCGTAAATCATAATCACCATGATGAAATCATCACTTGCCCGACGTTTCGCCTCTCTGGGCCTGCTGCTTCTGCTCGGCTGCCTGATAAACTCTTCCACCGCGCATGCCGAGATCCGTCTCCCTCACATTTTCGGCAGTCACATGGTCTTTCAACAGGAAAAATCGCTGACCATCTGGGGCTGGGCCAACCCCGGTGAAGAGATCAAGGTGCAACTCGGCACGGCGACCGCCTCCACCCGCGCCAATGATCGCGGCGAATGGAAAGCCGAATTACCTGCGATGAAAGCCGGCGGCCCTTATCAGTTCACCATCAGCGGTTCGAGCACGGTTGCCTTTGACGATGTCATGATCGGCGAAGTCTGGTTATGTTCCGGCCAATCCAATATGGAGCTTGGTCTTGGCCTTGCCAACAATTCCAAAGAAGAAATTGCCGGCGCCAACCATCCGGGCCTCCGCCTGCTGATGGTGGAGAATCGCTGGACGCCCCAGCCGCAAAGCGACATGGAAGGCACGTGGAAAGTCTGCACGCCGGAAACGGTCGCTCAAGGCGGCTGGCAGGGGTTCTCCGCCACGGCCTATTTCTTCGGTCGCGAATTGAATGAAAAACTGGGCGTCACCGTGGGGTTGGTGGAAGCAGATTGGGGTGGTACGCGCATAGAATCTTGGACGCCGCCGGAAGGTTTTGCCGCCGTACCCGTGCTGAAATCTGAATATGAAAAAGTTCAGTTGGGTGATCCTCACAGCCCGGCGCATCGGAAACATCTGGCCGAGACGCTCGATAAAATCGAGCAATGGGATCAGGCCGCCCGCAAAGCGCTCACCGCGCAAGAGATCGTTCCGCCCCAGCCAGGTTACCCCGATGATTTGCTGCCACCGCACGACCTTCAGCAAGCAACCGCCCTCTATAATGGCATGATTCATCCGGTGAAACCGTTCCCCATCCGTGGCGCCATTTGGTACCAGGGTGAAGCCAACGTTGGCGAAGGCATGCGTTACACCGAGCGCATGAAAGCCCTTGTGACCGGCTGGCGAAATCTTTGGAACGAAGGCGATTTTCCTTTCTATTTCGTGCAACTCGCGCCGTTCAATTATGGCGGCGATGGCCAAAAAGAGGCGGAGATTTGGGAGGCCCAAACCACCGCCGCGAACACCATCCCCAACACCGGCATGGCCGTCATCAACGATGTTGGAAATCTCGCAGATATCCATCCTCGTGATAAACAAACCGTCGGTCACCGTCTGGCGCTGCTGGCATTGGCCGGAACCTACGCTCAAAAAGACCTTGTCGCTTCCGGTCCAACCTTTAAAAGCCTGACGATTGACGGCGACAGTCTGCGGGTAAAATTTGACCACGCCGATGGTGGTTTGACCAACCGCGATGGCCAGCCCTTAAACTGGTTCGAAATCATCGATTCCGATACAGGCGGCTTCGTGAAAGCTGATGCCCAGATCGATGGCGCCAGCGTGGTTCTCTCATCTCCTGCCGTAAAGCATCCGGTAGCCGTGCGCTTCGCGTGGAGCGGTCTGGCCGTCCCCAATTTAATGAATGCCGCCGGGCTTCCTGCTGGTGCGTTCCGCGCTGGCGACCTGCCCAAACGTGATTGGATGACCTCCAATGTGCCCGAAGCCAAGTCTTACCGGCTCGTTTACGATTTAGACCTGACCAAACTCGGTTCCCCGGTAAATTATGACGTAGATAACCATGCGAAGATCAGTCAACCATTCGACCGCATCGCCTACTGCATCGAACTTCAAGATGCCGATTTTAACACCAAAAGCCTCTACGTCTCCATGGATGCCTTCACCGCCGATCCTGGCAAAATTGGCGTGCCGGCATTTGGTTCCGGTGCGGATTTTCAGCAAAATGTCACCAACTTGAACGTCTATTCCAATTTCAAAGACATCACGACCGGCACCGGGTTGACGGGTGGCAATATCGAATTCTGGCCTAACAACTACGACAAGCCCAATGCGGCCAACGTTCCCAATGCTTCGGGCGAGGTGTTTGATTTTGGTGATCAGCGCACCGAACCCGCAGACGGCTATGGTTCCATGCAGGTGCATAACCATGACGCCCGGCAGACGTTGTTTGCGATCAATCATTGGAGCGCGGGTCCCCGTGCCGATGTGGGCATCGGCAATCAACCCAAAGAAAACCCGGATTGGACCTTTGCTGCCAACGCCGGCGGTTATCGCGCCATGCGGTTGCGAGTCTTGGTACACTACCGCTAATTCATTGAGATGTCCTCATTTCGCGACAAACCTGACACAGACTTCTGTTCGATTGTCTCCAATGGCCGGAGCGTATCCAACGGCTGTTACCTCTCCCCAAGGGTGAGGGAAAACATGGCGTCAGTCTTTCGAAGTGGCTCCCGCCATCCGCGCGTAAATCGTAAATCGTAAATCGTAAATCCGAGATGACCATCAACGAACTTCTCGAAACCGTCCGCCGCGTGGAAGTGCGCACCAACCGCCTCGTGAATGACACGATGGTCGGCGCGTATCTCAGCCACTTCAAAGGTCGCGGCATGGACTTCGAAGAGTTGCGCGAATACATTCCCGGCGATGATGTTCGTTCCATCGACTGGAACGTCACGCATCGCCTCGGCCGTCCCTTCGTGAAACGCTTTCGCGAAGAACGTGAACTCACCGCCGTTCTTGCGGTGGATGTTTCTGCTTCCTCCAGCTTCGGCTCCGCCAATCGCACCAAACGCGAATTCGCCGCCGAGATCGCCGCCACCCTCGCCATGTCCGCTGCGAAGAACGGCGATAAAGTTGCCTTGTTGCTGTTCACGGATGAAGTGGAACTGTACGTTCCGCCACGAAAAGGCCGCCGTCACATCCTCCGCCTGGTGCGCGAACTGTTGATGTTCAAACCGCGCAAGCGCGCCACGGACATCACGAAATCGCTCGTTTTCCTGAATCACGTCCTCAACCGCCGTTCGATCGTATTTTTGCTCACGGACTTCCTACATTCCAGTTGGAGTTCAAGCTTTAGCTTGTCCCTTGGCGCGCCAAACGGTGCTCTGCAAAAATCACGCGATGTCATCGCCGAACTCGGCCTCACCAACACGCGTCACGACGTCATCTGCCTGCACTTGCACGACCCGCGCGAAAGCGAACTGCCCGATGCCGGACTCGTGACCATCGAGGACGCCGAGACCGGCGAATTGCTCGAACTGGATTCCGCCCGCAGTGGTGTGCGTGAACGTTTCGCCAATCTCAATGCCGAACGTCTGTCGGAACTTGACCGTGCCCTGAACCGCACCGGCGTGGACACTCTGCGCCTCAACACGACCGAACCGTTCGCGCCGGCCTTGCAACGCTTCTTCGAAATCCGCCGAGGCCGGCGTCGTGGATGAAACGCGTCGTTTCCATTTTCTTCCTGTTGCCGTTCTCGATTCTTGCGGCTGATACCAACGCCTTGCCCGCGCTGGTTCCCGCTTACGGCGAACTGCCCGTGACTTTTTGGGAACGGCATCACGTTGCGATCATCCTTTCAGTCATTGCTTTCTTGGCCGTGATTGCGCTGCTGTTGTTTTTTTTGCTGCGCGCCAAACCGCCGGTTGTCCTGACACCTGAAGCCATCGCCCGGCAAGCCTTGGAAAAATTACAGAGCCGCCCGGAAGATGGAAAAATGCTGAGCGAAGTTTCCCAAATTCTCCGTCGCTATCTCTGCACCGTATTTGGCATATCGTCCGCCGAAATGACCACTGCGGAATTTTGCAACGCCCTGACATCGAACCGGGTGATCAGCCTGGAATTTGTCCAAAAAATCACGATTTTTTTGCGCGCATGTGACAAAGATAAATTTTCGCCTAATGTCATCGCGCCGCCGCTGAGCGCCGTGAAACGTGCGCTTGAAATGATCGAAACTGTTGAGCAACACTACGTCCGTCCGAAGGGGGCGTCCCAATGAGCTCCATTGCTTTTAACAATTCAAAAAACAATCAGGCAACAGTTCACCACCACTGCGTCAAGACGCTGGAAGCATTCCCCCCTTTCCCTGACGGAGAGGGCAGGGGTGAGGGGAAAAGCATCCGTAGAACTTTAAACCGCATTCATTTTACGCTCCCCAAAAAATGACCGGCGAATTTGAATTTCAATTTCCGTGGTTGCTGGCCTTGCTCGGCCTGCTGCCGGTCTATGCGTTGTTGCGCGGCAAAGTCGGCAAATTCTCCGCGCTTACCTTTTCCAGCGCCGATATCGCACGTCAAGCCGGCGCCCGTGCCCGCTCGGCGCCCGGCCGCTTTCTCGCGTTTCTTCGGTTGCTTGTTGTCGCCTTGGGCATCGTGGCGCTCGCCGGTCCGCGCCTGGCCAATTACCATGTCGAAACGGAAACTCCCGGCATCGACATCATGCTCGTGCTGGATCTGTCCTGGTCCATGATGGCCATTGACATGGGCAAGCCGGAGGAGCGGATGTCACGTTTCGCTGGCGCCTCTGGCGTGCTCAAAGATTTTATCGCCAAACGCCCCAATGACCGTATCGGCCTGATTGCCTTCTCCGGCGTGCCGTATCTGGTCAGCCCGCTGACCCTGAATCACGCGTGGCTCGATGAGAATATTGAGCGCCTTCACATCGGCATTATCGGCGATCTTGGTACCGCCATCGGCGATGCTGTCATCGTGGGCGCCAAGCGGCTCAAAGCCGTTCCCAACAGCAAAAGTCGGATCATGATTTTGCTGACGGATGGTGATAACAACATGGGCAAGATTGATCCGCTCCCGGCCTCGCAACTCGCTGCCGCCCTCGGCGTGAAAATTTACACCATCGGCATCGGTATCGAAGCACCTTGCAACATGCCCGCCTTCGACCCGGACACCGGCCAGTTCAAGCTTGATGCCAATGGCAATATTATTCCTACGCTGCTGTTGCAGCCGGCAAATTATTCGGTGCTCGATAAAATGGCCAACCTGTCTGGCGGCCGTTTCTACCGTGCCACCAATCATCGTGAACTCGCGAGCATCTATGACCAGATTAACCACCTGGAAAAATCCGAGGTGAAGCAACGCCGCTTTGCTACCTACGAACCCTTGTTTGTCTGGCCGTTGCTTGCGGCGCTCGGATTATTGGCGGTGGAATTGATTTTGGCGGAAACTCGCTTCCGTCGCACACCATGAACTTTACCGGCTTCCATTTCGCCGAACCTCGCTGGCTGTGGCTGGCGGTCGTCGCACCGGTGTTACTGGCCCTGTTGCAGCGCCGTGCCGCGAGTGCGCGCCGTGATCAGCTCGCTCGCATGGCCTCGCCCCAATTCGTCACTCAACTCACGGCTTCCCACAGTCCGGCGCGCCGACATGGTAAAAATATCCTGTTGTTGCTAACCTTTCTGTTTGCTGGCCTCGCGCTGGCCCGTCCCCAATGGGGTATGCTGGAAAATGCCAACGCCTTCGTCGGTGAAGACTTGGTTTTCGTGCTTGATTGTTCGCTTAGCATGACCACGACGGACGTGACTCCCAGCCGCCTGCAGCGAGCAAAATTTGCGATGCTCGATTTCGTCCAAAAACAGAGTCACGGCCGCGTCGGTCTTGTGACCTTTGCCGGCAGCGCGTTTCTGCAATGCCCGCTTACCTTCGACACGGATGCCTTTGAGGAAACGCTAATGAGCGTCGAT
>DASZCA010000117.1:0-3696 GCA_035943555.1 Verrucomicrobiia bacterium | reverse complement strand
GTTGGTCGTGAGCTGTACGGATTCCACTCCCGGCGTGGCGATGAGTTTGCCGATAAAATCCACCACGCCCGGACGGATCAGCGGTTCACCGCCGGTGACGCGAAATTTTTTAAAACCAAGCGATACGGCGGCGCGGGCGACGGCGAGCAGTTCATTGTCATCCAAAATTTCCGCGCGTGGCAGCCAGTCCGAGTAGTTTTCCGGCAGGCAGTAGAGGCACCGCTCATTGCAGCGGTCCGTCACTGAGATTCGCAGGTAATCCACCCGCCGGCCATTGGGATCGGTTAACTCGTTCATACGAACAGGGAAGCAACGCCTTCCTCGCCTGTAAGATGGCATTTTTTCGGGATAACGCATAGAATTTTTGCGCATGATCTCCTTGGCCCAAGCCCGCGCATTGATTGCGGAGAAGATTACGCCGCTGCCCGCCCAGCCGGCCTCGCTCAGGATGGAGCATGGCCGCATACTCCGCGAAGATATCTGCGCGGATGCCGACATGCCTGCCTTTGACCGCTCCGCCATGGATGGCTATGCCATTGGGCTGGGTGATGATTCCAAACAATTCCGCATCGTCGGTGAAATCCAGCCGGGAGTTGTCCCGCAATTTAAGGTCAACCGTGGCGAATGTGCGCGGATTTTTACCGGTGCCCATATTCCTGAAGGCGCTTCACAGGTGTTGATGCAGGAAAATGTCCGCGTTGAGAATGGCATTATTATTCCCTCAAAGCCGGGCCAAATCCCGCACATCCGAAAACGCGGAGAAGACGCTCGCAAGGGAGATTTGCTGTTACGCAGCGGCACGCGGCTCGGGGCGGGAGAACTGTCGTTGCTGGCGAGTTTGGGGGTCGTGGAGCCGAAGGTGTCCGTTCCCGTGCGCGTTGCGCATTTTGTGACGGGCAATGAACTCGTCGAACCCTCGGTCACGCCGGGGCCGGGACAGATCCGCGATTCTAACAGCACTTTGGTCGCCGCGCTTATCCGGCAATTTGGCGGGGAGATTTCCCGGCAGGAAAATGTGGTCGATGATTTTAATCTGCTGCTGGAACAGGTCCGTGCCGGCGGAGATAACTTTGACCTCCTGCTCATGTCCGGCGGCGCCAGCGTGGGAGATTATGATTTTGGAAAGAAGCTCCTGGGTGCGCTCGGGTTTCAAATTCATTTCGAACAGATCAATCTGCGACCCGGCAAGCCGTTGGTATTTGCCACGCGTGAAAATCAGGCCGCGTTCATCCTCCCCGGCAATCCGGTGTCGCATTTCGTGACCATGCAGGTCGCCGTGCGGCTGGCCTTGCAGCGTTTTGCGGGCGCCGAGGCCGCTTGGCCGTTGGTGAACATCCGGTTGGCGGAGAATTTCAATCATCGCCCGGATCCCCGGGAAACGTTCTGGCCCGCACGCCTGGAAATCCAAAACGGCGAACTTGTCGTGCGGGCGCTCCGCTGGCAGAGTTCGGGCGACGTGACTGGATTGACGGGCGCCAACGCCTTGCTACAACTCGGTGGCAACGTCAGTCCGCCGAAAGCCGGCGAAACTGTGCCCGTTTTAATGCTCGAAGTCCCATGAAACAATTTTCGCATCTCGATGAAGCCGGGCGCGCCCGCATGGTGGATGTTGGCCACAAACCCGCGCAGGAGCGTATCGCCGTGGCGGAGGGCTTTGTCCGCTGCCAGCCCAAGACCATCATCGCCTTGCGCGCCAAGAAATTGCCGAAAGGCGATGTCTTCACCGTCGCCAAGATCGCCGCCATCCAGGCGGCCAAGCGCACGGATGAATTGATTCCGCTCTGTCACTCACTGCCGCTGGATGCGGTAGAATTAAATTTTTCCATCAAGAAAAACCTGGTGCATATCACCGCCGAGGCACACACCACGGCCAGGACCGGGGTGGAGATGGAGGCGCTCACTGCCGTAAGCGTGGCCGCGTTGACGATCTACGACATGTGCAAAGCCGTGGACAAAACCATGATCATCGAAGGCATACGCTTGGTTTCCAAAGTCAAAAAATGAAGATCGGACGCGTCACCCTGAGCGACCGCGCGAGCGGCGGCATTTACGAAGACCGCAGCGGCCCGGAGATTGAACGCGTGTTGCGCGAACAATTTGCCGAGGACATTGAATTCGAACGCGTCCTCCTGCCTGACGAGAAAGATCAGATCGAGACGGCGCTAAAACACCTCTGCTCGATTGGTTGTGTCTTGGTTGTCACCACCGGCGGCACCGGACCCACGCCGCGCGATGTGACGCCCGAAGCAACGCGTGCCGTCTTGGAAAAAGAACTGCCCGGCTTTGGCGAAGTCATGCGCTCGGTGTCATTTGCCAAAGTGCCGACCGCCATCTTGTCCCGCGCCACCGCCGGTGTGCGCGGAAAAACACTGATCGTGAATCTGCCGGGAAATCCCCGCGCCATCGCCGAATGCCTGCCGCCGCTCTTGCCCGCAATTCTCGAGTGCCTGGACCACATCTCCAGTTTCCGTCCGAAGCTGAAAGCCAATTGAAATTCGCATAACCGTGGCGCGCGCTTCCGTAGTCTCGGAGCGCGGCGTTTACGCCGCTTCTACTCACAAAACGCAAGCGCGCCATGTATTTTCAACGCCGCCCAAAAAATGGGCATTGCAACGACCTGATGCCCACGCCGCTCTGCAAAACCATTCTTTAATCTGACGTCTCTGGCCCCCTCTCCGCCGCGCAGCGGGGGAGAGGAGGTGTTTTCTTTTCTCAAGTCGCTTGGCTTGCCTCCACGCGCTGCTCAAACAATTTCAGCGCGGCACCAAATGTATCGCCGGCGCCTTGATCAAGGCCGTGATATTTTCACCTTCGCGCAAAGCAAGTTCCACGCACGCCGGCCGGGTGATGAAAGCATGCAACGGAAAACCGGCATCAAGTTCAACCCGCACCAACGGCCCTTCCTCGCGCAAGCCGATGATGCGCGTGACCAACCGGTTGCGCACGCTGCTTGCAGTGCCCGGATCGTCGCGTTGTAAAATCACATCCTCACCACGAATGCAGACGAGTACTTCACCCGTCCTCCCTGCGGGCGCCAGCGCCGTCAGCATGGCTTTCCCGATCTTCACCGTTGCGAGCCCCTCGTTCACTTCCGTGATACGGCCAGGCTGAATTGTTTCCATTCCAACGAGCTGGGCAACGCTGGCACTGGCAGGATGTTTGAAAACCTCAAGCACCGCGCCGGTTTGCAACACCTTGCCCTCGGCGACCACGACGATAGCATCAGCAAAAGCCAATGCTTCCAGCCGGTCATGCGTGACGCAGAGCATTGGAATGCGGAATTCATCACGGATGCGGGCGAGATACGGGATGATTTTTGCTTTAAGCGGCGCATCCAAGCTGGCAAGCGGTTCATCCAACAACAACAAACGGGGTGAGGCCAGCAGTGCCCGTGCGAGCGCCACCCGCTGTTTTTCACCGCCCGAAAGCGCCGTCACCCCACGGTCGATCAGCGGCTCGATTTCCAAAACTTCAATCACGCGGTCAAAAGCAAAAAGCGGATCAGCCGCCACGCCAGGTTTGCAACCGTACAATAAGTTCTGCCGGACGGACAAATGCGGGAACAACGCAAGGTCCTGCGGAACATATCCGATGCCGCGTTGATGGGCTGGCACGCATAGGCGCTTCGTCGTGTCAGTCAGAACCCGGTCTCCGAGTTGGATGAACGCCGTTTGCGACCGCCGCAGCCCGGCAACG
>DASZCA010000116.1:0-19193 GCA_035943555.1 Verrucomicrobiia bacterium | reverse complement strand
CCGCGCCGCAAACGACCACGCAGTTGTCCCCGCGCCGTCCGCCGCCCCGTCAGCAGTTGGCCGCGCCTCCGACGTAATCAATCTTGGGATGGCCACATCCATTTCAAAATCCTCTAACCATGAAATCCCGAAAGGCATTAGATTTAAACCAGTTTAAACCTACTTTTTAAAAAAATTATGGAGATGATGATTCACATAACCGGAAGGCGGGGGCGTTTCAGCCGTCCCGCCGGGACTTTTGCCTATCCGGTTGTTCCCGGCGTTGAAACGCCGGACTATTTTCGGGCGTCCCGCTGGGACGCAGCGAATTGCCGAAAGGGAACACGCCGATCCGGTGATCGGCGTTCCGGGCCTGCCGTCTTCTCCCTAGACAACTGTCCTAACACGGAATACATCTCTTTCATGGTACAAAGCCGCGTACGCACCGTCCTGTTGATCGCCGTACTGGCCTTGGGCTCATCGTGCAGTCACATGTTCATGGCGAAATGGCCGCCGGCGGTCGATCCGTTGCAGGGCTGGACGGGTTGGACCGAGGAAGATCCGGCGCATCCGGCGATGTCGCGCGTTGCCGTCCAACCGGTGAAACACTCTCCGCTCGCCCAAACGATCAAGAACGATTACCAAAATTATCTGAAACAACACGGCTGCGATCCGGTGGACGCACCTTTATTTTACGAAGATGGAACGGGCCAGCACGCGGTCAAGGTGGAGGTGGAAAACGATCAGCATGACATCATCGTCTACATCTTCACGTATGACAAAGCGAACCACCGGACAAGCACCCGACCGTTCTATCACAGCCATACGTCCTGCTGAATCACGCAGCGCGCCTCCCCTTCCCCCTTGCTCTGAATGCCGTTTTGTTTTATCAAAAAGCCAGTGCGTGCACTCTTAAATCCCTTTGTCTGGCTGATGTTCCTGTTGCCGGTGGTCGCTTCGGCGCAGATCGATCCCGTGAAGCGCGATCTTATCCAGATGGGCTACAACCAGCCGATCGAGGGGCAGGCGCCGGTGGCGGGCTATGCGTACTATTATCATAACGAGCCGGATTTCATCCGCACGAACATGACGTGGCGGCTGGCGCTCGCGCCGGTGTACCTGGACACGGAACTCGGCTTCATCAACGGGTTGGGGCCGCAGACGGATTTCGCCATCGGCGCGGCGGGCGGCGGTTTCGCCGACAGCTATAACGAGATGCGCGGCGGCAGTTTCATCAAGGAAGAATCGTTCGAGGGCGATGGCGGGGAACTGAACGCGAGTGTGTATCATCTCTTCAACCCCAGCCAACGGATCCCGCTGAGCTATGTGTTCCATGCCGGGGCGCATTACACGACGTACAGCCATGAGGATGAGACGGCGGCGAACTTTCAGGCGCCGGATGACGGCGTGAATTTCAGCGTGCGCACGGGCCTGCGCTGGGGCGGCATCGAGCCGACGCTCTTCCCCGATCTCGCGATGGAACTGGCGGTGTGGTACGAAGGCCAGTTCCGCACGGACGGCGGCGATTATGGGTACATCGACGGTTCGCACGGGCCGGCCGGCGTGCGGCACCTGGAATCCGCCTCGCATCTGTTCTGGGGTTCCGCGGCGCTGTCGTACACGTTTCCGGAGAGCAAGCAGAACATCTTCGTGCGCCTGATCGCGGCGACGAGCATCGATGCGGACCGCATGAGCGCGTACCGGCTCGGCGGGTTCCTGCCGTTGATCGCGGAATATCCGCTGTCGTTGCCCGGTTATTATTACCAGGAATTCAGCGCGCGGCAGTTCGCGCTGATCAACGCGAGCTATCTGTTGCCGCTCACGAAGGACCGGCGATGGAATCTGGAAGTGAACGCGGCGACGGCGTTGATCGATTATCTGCCGGGCACGCAGCAACCGGGCGATTCCCTGAGCGGCGTGGGCGCAGGCATCCTGTATCACTCGCCTTCGGACAAATATAAGGTCATCGTCAGCTACGAATACGGCATCGACGCGATCCGCGATCACGGGCGCGGCGCGAACAGCATCAGCTTCCTCTTGCAGATCGATCTGGAGAAGATCGTCGGCCACGATTTCAGCGTGGCGCACCCCGGCCAGTGGAACGGGTGGCAGCATATCTTCAGCCGGTAAACTCAGGTAGGGAAGCCGCGCTGCGGCGTCCCCGCCCGAAAGGCGAAGCTGAGGGCGAAAGGCTGGGGCGGGCGCGCAACTCTTTGACATTCAAACCGTGCAGACGTGTTTAGACAGTCGCCGTACCCGTTCGTTTTCCGTCGCCTGACGCTGCGCTTGGCGACGGGGACAGCGCAGCGCGCTGTCCCTACCGTGTTTTGACGCGGTAAATTGACTTGCTTCTGGCGGCGTATCAGGCATTTTAAATGGCTCGGTTGCGCATATGGTGGAATTGGCAGACACGCTACTTTGAGGTGGTAGTGCCGCAAGGTGTGCAGGTTCAAGTCCTGCTATGCGCACCAACTTTTTTCCCCGCTGACGGCAGACCTCACCCGCTGAACACGAATTTTTCGGAAAATTTGGGAAGTTGGTTGACAATTTTTCGGAACGGGCTTTTAATCAAAACGTTGACGGCAGAAATGCCCTGACACGGTTCCTCAAACCTTCCTGCGCCGCTATGTATGCGTGCGTTGCCATGCCGTGATGATGCGCCCCTGAACCAGTCCGTTTGATTTTTCGGCGCGTCGGCGGCACAACCTAACAACCAAACACGCCCGCCCAGAGCGGAGCGACACGAATTATGGCTGCTGCAATGACCGTCCGGTGGGCGTTCCACCCTGCCCCTGTCTTCGCGTTCACTCATGCCCTTGGCGGGCCCATCCGAACCGCCTGTCATGAACCTCATCGTCTCCCGCATCCTTGGCCGTGCCACCAACCTGATTGAAGTAGAACCCACCATCGCGCTGTTTATCGGCGCCGCGTTGCTCGCCGTTTTTCTCACCGCGCTGTTTGCGGCCCAGCCCGCCACCGAAACCGGCGGCAGTCCGAGCCTCGTCTGGACGATTTACCGCCACATGATGCGGCTGACGTGGGCGTTGTTGCTGGTGGCGCTGCTGACCGCCGCGATGTCCGTGCTGCGCCCGTATCTGCAGCACAGCCTCGCAAATTTTCAGCAAACGCACGGACGTATCACGGAGGCAAATTATAACGCCGTGCAAACGATCTGGGGCGCGGAACAGGCGCAGGGCGAACTCAATGTGGACGTCTACCACACGGAGGAGATCACGGAACGCATCGAATCGGAAGACACGTCCAAGCCGGCGTTGCTGAAGAAGAAAACGGTCCATCAGTCGGTCACGGGCAATCCGTTTGTCAGCGCGCGGCATCAGGTGACGTTGCGACAGAATCCGCGCAAGAAAGGTTCGGCGTTTTATGACGGGTACGAAACGGATTGCGCGTTTGCGTGGAAATTGCGGAACCCATCCGACACGGCGCAAAAGATTTTGCTCACCTTCCCCTTGCCTGCCCAAGGCGCGATGTATGACGCGCTGGGCGCGACGTTGAACGGCAAAGACGTGCTGGCGGACATGCAGATCAAGGACGCGAGCCTCGTACTGGAACGGGATGTGGCGCCGGATGAGGTGTTGGATTTCCGGATCGCGTTCAAAAGCCGCGGTCTTTCGAGCTGGGATTTTCAGGTGCGCGAAGCGCGGGAGATCCGGGACTTCACGTTGACGCTGACCTTGCCCGATCTCGCCAAGGCGCGGCTCAATTATCCGGACGGCTGCATGCCGCCCAATGACATCCAGCCGACGAAGAATAACTTGGGCAGCGTGCTGACGTATCATCTTGACCACGCGTTGACGGACAAAGGCATGGGCATCGCGCTGCCGCAACTGGCGCAACCGGGTGAAACGACGCGGGCAGTGCTGAATCAAACTGAGAACGCGTGGCTGATGGTTTTTGCCGCGCTGGCGTTGTCCATGGCCATCGCCGGCGTGCGCCATGCCGTGCTGTTGGTGATCCTGTTCGTGACGGGAACGGCATTTGCGTATGGCTTGCTGGCCAATTTCAGCGACCTGCTGTTCGGATTTTGGGGAACGTTTGTGATCATCTTGGTGCCGCTGTTCACGGTTTGTGCGGCACTGCTGCTGCGGGTCGCACCGGCGGCCGGAAAGGGATTGGCGGGGCAGTTCATTTTGTTCGGCGTGGTGTATCCGTGCGTGGCGGGATTGGATCCGGCCCGGCAACCGTTGTATCTGAACCTCTGCGCGCTCGGGCTGTTGGCGTTCACGGCGCAATTGCTGGTGCGGCGGTTGGCGGATGAGAAGACGGAGGCGCAGACTGTGGTGGCCGTGACACCGGTGGCAGCTTAGTGCATGTTTAAATAAATCATGTATGACGAAACCATTGGGGTCACCGCATCGTCAATAGACTCATTGGGACACACATACTTATGAAAAATATTCTGAAATTCGCGCTGGTTGTGGCGGCGGGCCTGCTGGTTGGCGGCCAGGCATTCGCCGGAATTCAACTTATCGTTAAAATCGCACCGCCGCCGATCGCGGTCTTCGATCAGCCGGCTTGCCCCGGTGACGGTTACATCTGGACGCCGGGATATTATCAATATGGCGATTATGGTTATTACTGGGTGCCGGGCCAATGGGTCACGCCGCCCGCGCCAGACATGCTTTGGACGCCGGGTTACTGGGAATTCGTGCACGGCAAATATAACTGGCACGAAGGTTATTGGGGTGCGCAGGTCGGCTTTTACGGCGGTGTCAATTATGGCAACGGCTATTTCGGCAGCGGCTTCACCGGCGGTCATTGGGAAGACCATGTGTTCCGCCATAACACGGCTGTGACGCGGGTGGATCATAATGTCGTGCACAACACATACGTGGACCGGACGGTGGTGCAAGAGGTCACGGGACCGAATCATGCATTTAACGGCAAGGGTGGCATCAAGGCGCAGCCCACGAAGGTTGAGATCGAGGTCGCCAAAGCGCCGCATCAGGCGCCGAAGCCGGAACAAGTTTCACACGCGCAGGAAGCACATGACAATCATATGCAGGCACATGGCGCGCCGCGGGAGTAAGGAAATGTAATTTTGTTCAAGGCCGCTCTGAAAAGAGCGGCCTTTTTTGTTTTGGTGAGAACCAAGGCAAAGCTCCAAGTCGCTGCCGAGTTTCTCAAAAACAGAACATTCAACACTCAACATTCAACGCCCAACATCGAAGAAGTATATGCGCCGAGCCCCTTGAACATTGGATGTTGAGTGTTTTTTAAAAACGACGTGCCAGGCTGGGCGGGCGATTCGGTTCCAAGACACGACGGCGCGCACGGAGGTCCGAGCCGGACTGGCAACGCGCCCTACCATCAAACTTTGCAGTTGGAAATTTTGGGGGCTATTTCTCTTATTTAATAAGCACAGAGTAAAGTGCGGTTCGGGCGGCGATGAAAAGCGTTTTGCCGTCCGGGCCGCCAAACAATAGCTGCGTGGGGCGGCCGGGGACTTCGAGGGTATCGATCATTTTGCCGGTGGAGTCGTAGACGTATATCTGGCCGGCGGCGAGGTAGACGTTGCCGTGCGCATCCGTGGTGACAGCTTCGCCGCCTTGCTCGGCGAACAGTTGGAAATTTGTCAGGCTGCCGTCCGCGTTCACATCGGCTTGCCACGTTCTCAGGTTGGATTCATCGGTGATATAGAAGGGTTTGCCGGGCACGGCGCGGTCAAAGCCGAAGGAACGGTTTTGCGGGCTGGATTTCACACCCCAACTGGTTTCGCCGGTGAGAAAACTCTCGCCCACGGGCATAACAGTTGTGCCATCGGGCGAAATAAATTCTGCTGTCGGATGCGACAGTGAATCACGGTTCAAATGCCAGTCGCTGACGGGCAGATAGATATTTTTACCGGCTGAACCGGAAAGCGGCTGAGATTTGAGCGCGGTGATTTTGCCGTCTGGATTTAGCGCGTAGACGGTGCCATCACCAGCATCGGAAACGACCATCACATTTCCCGCCTGATCGACGATGGCAT
Source organism: Verrucomicrobiia bacterium (assembly GCA_035943555.1). Lineage (GTDB taxonomy): Bacteria > Verrucomicrobiota > Verrucomicrobiia > Limisphaerales > UBA11358 > UBA11358. The sequence goes on along the minus strand of DASZCA010000116.1, from coordinate 13,225 downwards.
TGACGGGCGGGAAGGAAACTTCGTTGGTGGAAAGCCGTTGCCGAGCAGCATCCCAGCGATAAATCCGCCGCGGGTGTAAATCCGCGAAATAGTAATTGCCGTGCGAATCCACCGCGCCGCCGGAGATGTTGAAAAAGCCGCCGGCGAGTTTTTCCACTTTCGCACCGCGCACGACCACCGATGATGGCATTGACGGTTTGGCGGAAGAGGATTTGCCGGAAATGTCGAGCGAGGCGAATTCATGGTCGCGGAGTCCGGCCTGGTGGCTTTGGTCGTAGATGGACGCGTCAAAACTGACCTTGCTGTTGCTATCAGCATGGAAATTTCGGAAGTGAATATCACGCGAGCCGGAAATTTTCACCGCGCAGGGAAAAGGTTGATACGAGCGGATGACGCGGTAGCTGTGAAAATTCGCAAAGGTGATGTCGCGGGAGGAATCGATTTCGATGGGCAGGCAGGCGCTGCTTTCGCCCCATTCTTCCTCGGTCTGCAAGGCATAGAAACTCCAGTGCGCGGAGTGGTGCACTTGGATTTCGTTGTGAACATGATGTTCGCTGGAAATCTGGTAGGCGCGGCCGGGCGTCTCCGTATCGGACACCAGCATGCCCGCACGGGCGAAGGTCGAAGGTGTCCAAATATCAAAGAAGGTTCCGCCGCCGCCATCGGTGATCCAGAGGCTGGGATACTGGCTGTCCCAGTGACGATTGGGATCCGGATCGGCGGTGTGACCGGGGTTGTACGGATTTTCACGTCCGCCGCCGGGCAACGGGGTGCCATGACCGCCGAGAAAACGGACGTCGTTCATCAGCGAATTGGCACCGGCTTTCCACAGGGCAGCGACGGCGCGGGGATTATTTCCGCCGGTGTACAGGCCGATGCCGATGACGATGTTGCTGCCGCCTTTGGGTGCGGCGAGCAATGCTTTGGGCGCGCCGGTGCCGGCGAATGCCGGCGTGTTATCGGGCAAAATGATTTGCGTCGCGCCGGGATGCAGGCCGATCAATACCGTATCAGCTCGCAATGCCAACGTGTCATGCACGCGATAAAATCCGGTCGGAAAATAAAGCGTGCGGTGCTGTGCGACGGCGTTTTGGAGTGCGGTGGTGTCGTCAGTCTGGCCATCGCCCTTGGCACCGAGGTCGTGGACATTGGCCCAATCGCCGGACGGTAATGGAGTCAGATCGGAGGCGACGGGCGGCGACAGAGTTGCCAGCGGAACGGCGTTAAAATGAGTTTTGATCTCCGGCACGGCGCCGATGCCGGAAAAATCCAATCCGTGGGAAAATGTTTTTACTGAATATATTTCTGAGGGCGCGGAAAAGCTCTTGCTGCTGTCTTTCAACATGGCAAAGACCGGCACGTTGCGGCAGGTGATGCCTTCCAGGTTAATTTCCTGGCGCGGGCTTTTTTCCAGCCCGAACGCGAAGGCCGGGCCGGAAATATCTTCGAGGCGGGCGTCTTTGACCCACAGTTCATCCGCCCAGTTGGTTTCGATCTCGACCGCCGCCGGGACGTTTTGGAATTGCGGGCGGATGAGCGTGAGGCCGGCTTCGTGTTCAAAAATGGCGGAGCCGCGCTGGCCGGTAAACGAGCAATCAACACAGGTGAATTGCCAACCGGGTGACGGTTTGGAGGTCCAAATCGCATGGTTGCCGCCGAAGAAATGGACATCTTCGAGGACGTTGCCGCCTTCGTGAATACCGGCGAGGGCGGCGCCGAGCTGAAAATCCATGTGTGCGAGAAAGCAATGCTGGGCGTAACGCGCGCGGACGGCGACCGCGCCGGAATTTCCGTTTTCAACCGTCACATCCACGTTCGCGAGTGCGGAATAGAATGTTCCCGGGCTGGCATCTTCGACAGGGTCGGTGTCATTGCGCGGACGACGTCCGGCGAAAAAGAACAGGACCTTTTCATGCGCGGCATCGCCGAAACCAGGAGTGTTGGCGGGTAGCGTGATCGCCGGCCGTTCCGCACCGCAGCCGATGAGGCGGATGCCGGGCCAGATGTGAATTGTGCTTGTGATGCGATACGATCCTGGCGCGAGCAGGACGATTCCTTGTCGCGTGGTTGCCTGAACTTTATCGATGGCGGCTTGGAGTGCGGTGGTGTCGTCGCCACCGGAAGGTGAAAGCTGGAGGGCATTGGGATCGTTTAGTTTTTCGGGATAATAGGACGCGGCGAAAAGGTCAGGCGTTGACGCGCAAAGGATGAGGATCCAAAAAATAATAACCCATCGATGACGATTGTTTGAAAGCATTTTTCTTGGCATGGAAGCGGCAAGAGTGCGACAGAGTGACTTTTCTGGCAATCCCTCTTGCGGGGGAGTTAGAGCATTTTCAGAAAAACTGTAGCCGTTCGGTGTGGAAGCAGAGAGAGGGCAGTCTTTTTGGGTTTTGGCTTCGTTTTGGCTCAGTCACAGGGTTCGCTGGAACCTGCTCCTTCGCCAAAGGCCAATGATCGGCACCACTCGCCAAAACCCAAAAATCCTCGCTCCAAACGACTACAGTTTTTCTTCAAACGCTCTAGCCAGTGAGGCGCCATGTACGCACGCTATGATTTCACCCCCGATTTCCTTCGATTTTCTTAAAACTGCACGGCAAATGATACAATCTGGTAAACATCGGGTTAATAATTGACCCAAGGCGGCTATTTGTGAGTAAATGCTGAAACAAGGACCGCTTGCTCAGGGGCCCTAGAACCGTTTCACCGATCCGTTTTTCAACATCATTCCCATGAACATATACAAGGCTCTTTCACTCTGGTTCGCAAGCACACTCATGCTGGCCGGCTCCGTAAACGCCACGATCACCGTGGTGAACTATTGGCACCTGGGAGAGAACGATCCGGGTGCTGTGTCCGGCGGCCATTGCTTCACCACGGTGGATTCGGTAGCGGGACATATTTTAACGAATACGACGGCGGGCGGTTTTTACCCGGTCTACACCAACGGATTATCTCCGGCAGCGGTCAATGCGGCGGGCAGCACCCTAGGCTTGAGCTACACAAACGGACAATACGGGACAGCCCTGGTGGCGACCAACCTGATTGATAATTTTGGCATCGAATGCTGGGTAAAACCGGCCAACGCGAGCGATGACCAAGTAATAGTTTATAACGGCCTGCGCGGCAACGGCTGGGGTTTATTGCAAGGCCCGGGGCAATTTGAAGTGTTGTACGGCGGCAACATCGTCTTCGGCAACGCCCTTTTCACGCCGGGCGTCTGGGTGCATCTGGCGTTGGTCCGCAACAACGGCGCCGCCATTTTGTATACCAACGGCATTCCGGCGTTCACCAATAACACCTCCACTCCGCTCATGCCGGCGGGCGGTTTTACCATCGGCGGCGACGCCCAATACGGAGAGTACTTCACGGGATTGATTGATGAAGTGCGCGTTTTCGCCTTCGCGCCGGGAGCATTCAGCACAAACGATCTGCTCTCAAACCCGGCCAACCTGACGGTTTCGACCACGGCGGACAACGGGGCTGGCTCACTGCGGCAGATCACGAGCATCGCCCCGAAAGGTGCGCACATCGGTTTCACCCCCGCCCTGGCCGCACAGGTCATCCAGTTGACCGGCGGGCAAATCGAATTGAGCAACAATGTGACCATCGACGCCTCGGCCTTGACGAACGCGGTCCAGATCAACGGAAATGCCGGGTCGCGGATTTTCCTGATAGACACCAACATATCCGTGATCTTGAACTCGCTGATCCTCACCAACGGCAATATCACCGGCAGCGCGGGCGGTTTCAATGCAAACGGCGGAGAAGGCGATGGAGGCTGCCTCTTCAACTCCGGCACGCTGGTGTTGAACAACAGCGTCCTCACCGCCAACAGTTGCACCGGCGGTAACGGGCAATTTCAAAACGGCGGTGAAAGCTATGGCGGCGCCATTTATAATGCGGCGACGTTGACCATCAGCAACAGCACCATCGCGGGCAACAACGGCTACGGCGGGAGCAGCTATTTCGGCGCATGTGGTAACAGCCGCGGCGGCACCATCTATAATTCAGGCATCCTCACCATTAATAACAGCGCCCTGACGGGCAACGGCGGCGCGGGCACCGCCACTCCTTTTGGGAATGGCAGTGCCGCCCTGGGTGCCGGCATTTACAACGACGGCACTTTGGCGATGAACAATACAACGGTGGCAAACAACCGCGGCAGCGCCGGCAGCGCGGAATTATCAGCGAACGGAGGCAATGGTTTCGGCGGCGGAATTTATAATAACGGCGCGTTCAGCGGAAACAATGACACGATCGCAAATAATAACACGGCCGGGGGAGCCACGGTCTTTGGATCTCCCGGCAACAGCGTTGGCGGCGGCATCTACAGTCTTAACGCATTGAACCTGACGAATTCCATCGTCTGCAGCAATACCGCGAATGCCAGTCCCAACATCTTTGGAGCCTACGTCAACGCGAATGACCTGGTGGATGTCGATGCGCTGATCGCGCCGCTGGCAAACTATGGAGGCGCCACCCAGACCATGCCGCCGGTGCCCGGTTCCCCGGCAATCAATGCGGGTCGCACCACGACGCTACTCATCGATCAACGAGGATTGCCGCGCTCGGTGGGGGTTACCGACATCGGCGCGGTGGAGATCCAAGGGGGCGAAACCCATACCATTGTCCTGAATGCCGGAGATACGATCCCGGGCTCTTTACGGCAGACCATTGTGCTCGCCCCCCTGAATTCCACGATCACTTTCGCTCCTTATTTGTCGGGCCAGATCATCACACTGAACAGCCAGATTGTTTTGACCAACAGCCTGGTCATCCTGGCACCGACGAACGGGATTGAACTCGATGGTCATGGCGTGACGCGCATTTTCGCCGCCACCAATGCCACGATAACGATGAACGCACTGACGATCGCCAATGGCCGGGAAACTGCCGGCGGCGGCGGCGGCATCTTAAATTATAGTTCCACCCTGGTTCTAAGCAACTGCACCGTAACCGGAAATGTCGCGGCCGAGACGACCTGGGGTGGTGGCGGGATCATGAATTACGGCGGGAATCTGATACTGAGCGAATGTACGGTGGCGGCAAATTCGGCGAATAACTCCAGCGGCGGTGGCGGCATCTGGAGCGACTCCGGCACGCTGGTGGTGAAGCAAAGCACGGTCGCGGGCAACTCGGCCAGCTCATCGGTCCTGGGCGGCGGCGGTATTTTAGTTTATTTCGGATCGGCGACGATGACCAATTCCATTGTCGGCATCAATACGGCGACCAGCAGCCAGGGAGCGGATATTTCCATCAACAACAACGCCACTTTCACTTTGGGTGGCTCCAACCTCGTGCAAACGGCTCCCTATCTTCACACCGGCGGCACCCTCCAAGGCATCTACCTCAGCGCCGCCCCGAACCTGGCTCCATTGGATTACTACGGTGGGGCCACTCCCACCATGCCACCGCTGCCCGGCTCACTGGCGATCGATGGTTGCACCGGTGGCAGCAAGTTCATCACCGACCAGCGGGGGCTTCCTCGCGTCGCCGGGCCGTTCGCGGACATCGGTGCCGTGGAAGCGGGCGACGCCATTCCCGGGGTGAACTACACGACGGTGACCACCACGAACGATTTCTTAAGCGGATTGACACTTGCTGGCATTTCTTTGCGTTCGGCGGCGACGTTGGTTCCGGCAGGCTCAACGGTCACGTTTGATCCTGCGCTCGCCGGCCGGACGGTTTTGCTGACCGGCGGCCAGATTGTTTTGAGCAACAATATCAGCATCAACGGCCCGACGCTTACGAACGGCATCACGATCAGCGGCAACCATGCTGCGCGCATCTTTAACATCAGCTCCAACGGAGCCACTTTGACCAGCTTGACGCTGGTGAATGGCAATGGCAGCGGAACGGACGGCGGGGCGGTGTACAATGCCGGGAGCACGACCATCAATTATTGCACGTTCACCGGCAATTCGACCGGTTCGGGCGGCGCAATCAAGAACGCGGCCAACACGTTGATCTTGAACGAATGCACTTTTGAAGGCAATTCCGCCACGAGCGGCGGCGGGGGCGGCATCATCAATTACGGAGTTTTGTATCTGACCAGTTGCACGCTCACGACCAATTTTACGGGAGTGGCCGGCGGCGGCATCTGGAATGATGTCACGGGCCAGGCAACGCTGGCCGATACCATCGTGGCAAATAATTCCGTCAGCGATATCTTCAATCTCGGCTCGTTGATGTACTCCGGCGCAAACCTGGTGCGGACGGCCGGCGGCAATAACGGCAACGGACAGACGCCCATCATTGCCAATGCACAACTCGCTCCGCTGGGATATTACGGCGGGCCAACGCCAACCATGCCACTTCTGCCCGGCAGCCCGGCGATCGATGCCGGGGATGACTATCTGGTTACCGTTTTACCTGATGATCAGCGAGGTTATCCGCGTCAGGTGGGGGCGCACGTGGACATCGGCGCGGTGGAAGGCGTGTATGTCGCCACGGGAGCTGGCCGGATCAGCGCCGGGGTAAAACCGGTGGACGGGTCGGTCAATATCGGTTTCACCAACGTTACAGATGCGTTTTTTCCCGTTTGGGCGACCGATGATTTGACGCTGCCGGGTAACTGGGTGGAAATTGGTTACGCCACGGAATCACCCGTTGGTTCGAAGCAATATTTGTTCAACGATGCCGATGCGGTTAATCACACGCAACGGTTTTACCGGGTGGGCTCGCCGTGAGCAGGTGGGGCAAGGCCGCTATTATGCCATCCGGTTGGGCGCGGTTGTTAGCGGTCAAGCGTCGCTCCGCGATCGGGAGGCTGTTTTCCAGGATGAATTTTGATGATTGTGGCCGGCGATGGGGCGGGCCTTCAGCCCTTAGGAAACACCGGGGTTTGGGCACTGTTCAACTCGGTTCAATTCTTAAATCCAGAGTCCAACACCTGACCATATTTATATTGTCGAATGAAATTATCACAAGCCGTCATGTGCTCAGGCTGAGGCTGCCTGGCAATTGTAACAACAAAACCATTACTGCTAACTTGGTAGCCATACTGAATATGAATATTTTTAGACTGACTTAGCATGTCTTGAATAATTTGATGATCATGAAAATAAGTATTTGTAGATAACTCCAATAAGGTTTCTGGGTAGCGTCCTACATCCATATTAAAACCTTCCGCAGCCACAGCTATTGTATCAGCCTGCCTAGGTGCAAAACCGTCCCATGCACGACATTTAGCAGTGCTGATGACATTCGATACGAATAAGCATGCCCCCCAAAGCACTATTAGAAAAATGGCAAAGCCTACGATTAATTTATTTAAATTCGCTTTTTTAATCATGAAGGGGCCCCGGTATTTACATCAAGTTTCATTTTTGGGTTCCTATCCATTTATCGCCTAGGGCCGGAGACAGTGCCCCGTTACGGACCGTAATATGCCGCTCTAGAAAGGGCTTGGGAATCTTTTTTGGGCTGGCGGGTGTCGCGCGAATGGCACAACCGGTGTTTTGGGGGAATTTGAGATTGAAGATTCCAGATTTGAGACGGTGGAAGAAGATGCCGAGGGGAAAATCGAGGAGGTAATTGGATTTTTTGATTTCCCATTTTTTCGCGCCTAGCCACCGTCGCCGGTTTCCGAAAAGCGGCCTGCAAAATTAGTTTTGTTGTCCGCCCTCACCTGTTTGGGACTCACTCGCTCCCGCTCGTTCGGCCCTGCGGGCCTTCGGCGATGCCGAATTCCTTTGGTTGCTTTCCCAAGCAACAAAAGCCTCTCCTCCGAGGTTTATCATTACCCATATTTCGTCGAAAGATTGTTGAGCAAGCGGGCTGTCTAAAGATTTACTGATGGGTTGCTTGAAAGATCTGCCGCAGTCAGAGCACGCACAGGTCTGAACATTGCCTCTTTACGTTTGAACGTTGAAGCGACTTAAAAGTCGCGCTCCGCCGACGGGGAGGTTGGTTTTCCTGGATGAATTTTGATGATTGTGGCCGGCGATGGGGCGGGCCTTCAGCCCTTAGGAAACACCGGGGTTTGGGCACCTATGGCGTTGCCATAGGCTGGTATAAAGCCGCGCCGTTGGCGCTTCGGAGGAGGCAGAGGTCGAGGCCGCATCCGGAAAGGAAAAGGATTTTTTCATTTTTAGAAATCTTTCAATAAGCCAATGTTTTTGAATTTTTGCATCAATTTTCGCCCGGGGCACAAGTTGCAATGCGTTTTAAATCAAACATTAATAAAAGCATTTTCAGTTTTTTGGGCCGGAGGGCATTCCCACTCCCGAGAAATGAAAATAAATGGCATAAATCGTACAGTTACATTCCCCACACGAATTCGGATTTTGAGGAGGTGTGATTTAATGAGGGCATGTCAGATAAAAATGACGAAGTTCGAATGACGAATGGAAGGGCCGGGCGTCGCGGAGATGATCTGGACGTTGGTTGCAGGTCACGCGCTGCGGCTGGTCCCTTTCTCCCTACCATCCACCTTCGCCAAGGCTACAGTGGACGGGCAGCCGCCGCCCATTGGCGTCGGGCTTTCGGTCGTTTTCTGCGAATTTCTGTCAATTTCGGCGAATTTCGGCCGAAAAATAAAAAAATTATGAAAACAGAAAGGCGAATTGGGCTGCGAGGGGCGGGATGTCGTGGTCCAAGGCGTCGTGTTTTAAAGTCCGTTGGGCCTTGTTGGGCTTTGTTGGATCAAAAAAATTCGAGAAAATTTACGCGGCTCACACGGAAGGTCGCGAAGGACACGGAGTTTTGCACGTTTCCACAAGCCCGGAGGCAAGCTCAGCAACACCGATTTCCACCCGTTTCTACCGGTTTCTACCAGTTTTTAAAAAAATTTATGAGATTGAATGACAAACCCACGGGCGGGCGATCGCGGCATCCATTTACGGAGGAATTATTTTGCCTTTGGATTGCCATTTTTTCTCGCTTTGGCTGGTGAATCTACGCGCCGAGTTTGAGAAGTGGGGAATCAGTGGGAAACAACGGTAAAGATGAGGAAAGACAGGGGTTTTAGAAGAATCCGCCCAAAAACTGACGGTTTGAGAAAAAAGCGGCCAAAAACCCCATATTGGAATCGCTTTGAGAAGTTTTTAGGGCTCATTGGAACAATCCTAACTGCCCGTTAACGGGCGATTTGCGGGACGTCCTTTTGGGCTTACCGACCGACAAAATGTCCGCCGCCTTGGCCATCTCTTGCACCGGATCCGGCATGGGCGGTCTGAGGGTGCCGAGGACGATCAGCGCCTGGTCCGCGAGGTTACGGACAGCCTTGGCTTGATCGTAATACTCTTCGCCGTGGATCTTGAAATGGCTTTGGATGACCTGCCGCAGATAAGCCGGACGGAATTTGACCTTGCTGGTCACGAAGGCGGCGGCCTGGATGACCACCTTATGGAATATCTCGCGGTATTGGTCGCCGTGCAGCGTGACGCCCTGCTTGTTCAGCAGCCGGGCGGGATAAAGTACCACCCATTTGAGCAACAGCGCCCGGTCTTGGTAAAAGCATTTGTCATCGCCCTGGTAAAACTTAGAGCGCAGAATATGCAGGCAGGAATCCGTCAATTCCTCCGGCGTGGGCTGGCTCACTCTGGCGGCTGGCTTTTTCAAAACGGATCGCCCTCCTCGCCATCCGGACCGGCTTCGGCCAGCTCGATCTCCGGTTCAAAATCACTCCAGTTCTCTTCCAGCGGCGGCAAGATCGCGCCCGTGCGGACCTTGTTGCACTCGGCACAGTCACATTGAACCCCGGCGGTGAGCTTCATCTCGTGGATCGTGAGCGGTTCACAGCCTTGCAGATGCCGGTACGCGGACACCAGCACGTTGCCCTTGCGCTTATCATTTACGATCTGGGCGAGGCGCATCAACAACCGGTGCAGATCGGACGGCTTGCGGCCCTTGAAATCACCCATGCCGCCGTCATCGGTCAGCTCTTGGATGGTCACATCCGGGCCCAGGTGGGTGGCGAACATGTCCGCCACCAGGTGCGCGAGGAAACGGCGCGGACGGACCTCGTACAAACCGAGGCATTTTAGATGGGCGCGGATGATATCGCGCTTGCGGCGGGCGCTGCCGAACTGCGGCTGGCCGACCTCGGCGGTCTCGCGCAACCGGTCCGCCAACATGCCCAGGCACGCCTTGACGCGGTCCACATCGCCCTTGGCGTCGAGATCATTGGTGGATTCCAGCCAGCGCGCCGGCTGCCGGTCCGAGTTGATGGCTTCGAGCAAGGTGAGCTGCGTGGGATTCTCCAGGCTGACCGCCCACATGCAGACGCGCATCCGTAAGTCGCGATCCTTCACGTTCCAACCTTGGACACGGCACGCGGCCGGCCACCAATCGGCCTGCAAGGTGATGCGTTGGCGGGGTGTCATTTTCCGGCCTCCATTAAACATTCACAGTGCGGGCAGATCAGTGATTTGAAATTGCCGCGCCCGTCCCACTCGCCATTTTTTATAAAATCTTTGAAAGTGATTAAATATTCACAGCCCTTGCATGGAATGACGGCTAAGCGCGGTCCGGGCGAAACTCCACCATTAAATGTGACCATCGCACACCAAAAAGCCAGGGTGCGAATTCTCTTTTCATTTTTTTTGGCTCGAACTTGGAGAACCAGAAGACGCTTTTCCATGCGCTTCACAGCCCGTTGAATATGCGCGTCCTCTTCCGGCGCGTAGGTCTTTACCGCATCGATCAACGTTGAGGTGGCGGTGAGCAGGGTCATTTGGCTGCCTCCATCTCCGCCCGCAATTGCTCATAGGCCAGATCGAACTGTGTGCGTTTGCCGGAAAATGAAGCCACCTTTCGGCGCATCACCTTTTTATCGCCATCCTCTTTGACGATCACGGGCGGGAAATAGTTGAAACGCCATTCGCGGCTCACTGTCGGATTTGTAGCCCCATTCGCCAACCTGCTGCGAGGTTTTCCATCGGAGCGCAGACCTTGATCTCGAAAAGCCCTTGCCTTGCGCGCCGCATATTCCCGGCAGGCTTTTTTCTTCCGTTCAGCTCGTTGCTCAGGAGTGAGCAAAGCCCGGTCACTGAAATTACGCGCATAATGATATGACACCACATCGCGCAATGGCGCACAGAAGAGATTTTCCAAGGAGCAATGCTGATTGTTTCCATCCTTGAACGAAACCTGATGGCCGGCCTGTATGGGCCCATGCGCATCGATCCACATCAACCGGTGTAGCTCCAATTCGAAGCCCTTGCGGCGAATCGTATCGCGAAGGTATCCGCCCTTGCCGGGCGTGAACTTCCGTCCGTTAAAGATCACCGGCTCGTGACGCTTTTGCTTGTTCAAAACAAAACCACGCGCTTGAAAAATGGCGTAAACTGCCTGCCTTGACCGGCCAGATAGGGCCCCGACTTTCTCCAAAGACTTTAGCCGCTGATAATCCTCCCACATTACATTGACCACGCTCGCGGGCAAGCCTCGTCGACCGCATGACATCTTCGGCACCGACAGCACAACATTCCGCTTTAACTGATCGCGGGATAAACCGACCTTGGCCAATAGCCGGTCTGAAAATGCAGTTGTGGGCGAATTGCTCATTTCGATTGCAGCTCGGCGACCCAAAGTCCGGGCGACATTTCCGTGATGCTGATGCGGGTCTCGACCTCATCGATGTCGGCTTGCGGCTCGGTGAATTTCATGAACGCCTTGGCCGCACAATGAATGACACCCCAGCTCACGTTACCTGTGGTGCTGGCGCTCACACCGAGCGATTTATTTTCCCTGACCTTGGGCAAATCTACTGGAGCATAGGCGCGAAACGTTTGGGAATCTTTGCCCGGCCGCCCGCATTGTTTGACGATGACGGTATTCATACCCGATCCACCTGCGTGCCCAACAGTTTCGCCAGCTCTTCCCGGCTCACCCAGGCGATCAGCCGCATGTCCCTTTTCTTCATGCCATCGCGGATCTTGTGGAACTTGCAAAAGGCTTCGTAAGAGTCGAAGCCATCCAGCCGGGCAAAGTTTTCAACCAGATCCAGCCGGGCCAGACCGATCAAGCCAGGTATGCCCACCCAGCAATAGAGCAGTTGAATCGTCACCGCGAAGCCGCACACTTTCTCGGCGATCTTCTTGCAATTTTTCGACCGCTGGTCCGTGAACATATAAAGGCGCTCGCCGGTTTTCGGATCGCGTCCATCGGTCCGAAGTGCCCGCAACGTAAAAGGTTTTTCGCCGCTGAGGATCTTCGGCGCGAACTTTTTCTGGAAATTTAGCCCTGGCATGATCGTTTAATTCGTAAAGGATTGACGGTTTGCGCAGGACGCACCGGATGAGCTTTTGTTTTTCGAGCCATTCCAGGCAGTCCGCGACTTGATGTTTGTTGGGTACGAGCAACGGCCAGCGCCGTTGCAGTGCGATGCTGATCTGGACCGCTGAAAAGCGGTCGCGCCTCGCGCTGACGAGACGCCGGACGGCCCCGGCCACGCCGCCTTGTCGAAAGACAAGGTCGGCAATGGCCGCGAGCCGCACTCACTCCCCTTTGTGCACATGTGTGGCGAGTGATCATTTTCTCCATCCGGCCGGCAGGACGCAGTTAGCCGGCGCAAGTTTGAACATGGGGGCGATGTCCTCGTGCGTGTAACCGCAGATCCCGGTACCGATCGGCGTGACCAGGAAGTTCAGATCCGGATTCTGGCGGGCATAATCCAGAAACCGGCTGACATAGTGCCGGATGGCATCCAGAGGCAACGCCTGCATCTGCCAGTCCATCGTCGGAATGGCAAACGATGCGCCGGCCAAGCCGAAGCCAACATGCATTTGCGCTCCCCAGTGCTGATGCGCCTCACGGGCCGCGCCGCCGCCATGACGGCCGGCTTCGTTGCTACCGAACACGAAGACGTTTGTGCCGTCGTTCATTTGTGGGGTGAAGTTCATGCTTGTTTGCTCCCCTTCAAATAAGCCTGGTGGAGTTTTTCCAGCTTCGCCTTGGTGATGCCCGGCAATTTTTTGAACGTGTCGAAATCGATTTTTCCTTTTTCCGAAAGTGCCGCGCCAAGATTGTATGCTTCCGGATATTTTTCGAGGTATTCGCTAAAGGTCAGATCTGTCTGAACATCGAACGACAACACCTTCGGCTCAGTAGAACAGAAAAAACCAGACGTGCGACTTGAGGTGTTCCAGTTCCCGGTGTTCCGGTTCCCGGTGTTCCAGTCCCCGGTGTTCCGGTCCCCGGTGTTCTGGTGCCCGGTGTTCTGGTTCCCGGTGTTCCAGTCCCCGGTGTTCCGGTCCCCGGTGTTCTGGTGCCCGGT
>DASZCA010000115.1:0-16638 GCA_035943555.1 Verrucomicrobiia bacterium | reverse complement strand
CCGTTCGCCTTGATCATGAAGGAACCGGACCTCGGTTCGGCCCTCGTATTAGTACCGACGGGGCTGATGATGATGCTCGTCGCGGGCACGCCGCAACGATATCTGCTCTGGCTCGTCGGGGTGGTGGGCGTGATCGGAACGATCTGCGTCATCGACATCGTGTATGCGCCGCCGGGCTTGCGCATACCGGTGCATGATTATCAGCGGCAACGGTTGCTGGTTTATTTCGGGAAAGATTTTGCGCCGGCGAACGCCACGCTGGAGCAGAAGGCCGAGGCGCGCGAGTTGCAGGGCAAGAGCTCGTACCAAGGCAAGCAGGCGATGATCTCGGTCGGCTCCGGCGGGTTGTGGGGCGCGGGCTGGGGCAAGGGCAAGCAGACGTCGCTGCAATTCATGCCGTCGGGTTCGGCACATAATGATTTCATTTTCTCCGTCATTGCCGAGGAGGAAGGATTCGTCGGCTCCCTTGTGGTGCTGACGCTGTATGGGGTGGTTCTCTTCACGGGATTGAGAATCGCCGGCCAGGCGCGCGATCGTCTGGGGAAACTTGTGGCCGTGGGCGTCGTGACGCTCCTGTTCAGCCACATTTTCATCAATATCGGCATGAACATTCGCATCGTCCCGGTGACGGGCATCCCACTGCCGCTGTTAAGTTACGGCGGGTCTTCAGTGCTGTGCTCGTTGATCGCGCTGGGCCTGATGCAAAACGTATACATGAATCGAAGAGGATACTAACTATGAGCAACAACAACTTCTCACGGCGCCGCCGTGGAGGGATGCGTTTCAAGCCGAAAGGCGGCTTGAATCCCGCTCACCAAAAGACCGATCGCGAAGCGGTCGAGGCGCGCGCCGACGTGGTCAGCGAACAGGGGGGCAACGAACGCCTGTTTGAAAAGCGCCATGCCGGCGAAATCGAACGCGCGGAAAACATCGCCGCCGGTCTGCCGCCCGAGGGCGTGCCCGCCGAGGCCGCGGAAGCGCCGCATACCCATGCGCATCCGCCCGAAGCCGCGGCCGCGCCGTTGGTCGAGGAAAAATTCGCGCCGGTGCCGGTAAAAGAACAGCCGCGTGGATTGATCGAGACGATCACCACCGCCGCCAGCAACCTCGTCAAAAAGGTGCAGCGGCTCATCCGCCCGGAAAAGAAGATCCACAAGGAAGTCATCATCAATGCCGAGACGCTTGAAACGCGCGTCGCGGTGACCGAAGATGGCAAGCTGGAGGAATTCAACATCGAACGCACGACCGAGGAACGCCTCGTCGGCAGCATCTTCAAGGGCAAGGTGCGCAACCTCGAAGACGGTTTGAAAGCCGCGTTCGTGGACATCGGTTTTGAAAAGAACGCTTTTTTGCATTACTGGGACATCGTCCCGAACCAGTTCGATTCCGGCGTGGAAATCGTCGAGCGCGAAGGCAAGCAACGCCGCGACCGCCCGAAGATCACGCAGAAGGACATCCCGCGCCTGTATTCGCCCGGCTCGGACATCATCGTGCAGGTCACGAAAGGACCCATTGGCACCAAGGGCCCGCGCGTCACGACGAACATCGTGTTGCCCGGCCGTTTCCTGGTGTTGTTGCCGAACTCCGACCAGTCCGGCATCTCCCGCAAGATCGAGAATCCCGAGGAGCGCAAGCGCCTCAAGAAGATCCTGCGCGAACTGCACATCCCGGACGGCATGGGCGTGATCATGCGCACCGCCGGCGAAGGCCAGCAGTTGCGTTACTTCGTGCGCGACCTCGCGTTGTTGCTCGAAGAATGGACCGGCGTTTCCGAAAAGATCAAGAAACAGCCGATGGCGACGTGCGTGTTCCAGGAACCCGACCTCATCGAACGCACCGTCCGCGATTTCCTCACGGAAGACGTCGAGCGCATCGTGGTGGACAACCAGAAGGCGCACGACCGGATGCGCGACATGATCAACAAGATCTCCAAGCGCTCCGCGAGCAAGATCAAGCTGTACACGGAAGCGCAGCCGGTGTTCGACCGTTTCAACGTCAGCAAGCAGCTCGAGAACACGTTCTCGCGGCAGGTGCATCTGAAGAGCGGCGGTTACATCGTCATCGATGAAACCGAGGCGCTGGTGGCCATCGACGTGAATACCGGCCGTCATAAAGGCGGCAAGGACCAGGAGGCGCTGATCCTCAAAGTGAACTTGGAATCGGCGGAGGAGATCTGCCGGCAGTTGCGTTTGCGGAACATGGGCGGGCTCATCGTGCTGGACTTCATCGACATGAAATCCGGCCGTGACCGCCAGCAGGTCCACAACCGCATGCGCGACGGTTTGCGCCGCGACAAGGCGAAGACGCACATCCTGCCAATCTCGCAGCTCGGCCTGATGGAAATGACGCGCCAACGGCACAGCGAAAGCGTGCGCGCGGCGGTGTACGACGACTGTCCGTATTGCAAAGGCCGCGGCAAGGTGAAGAGCACCGTGACCATGAGCGTGGAGATCCAGCGCAAGCTGCAGGAGATCCTGAAGAAACGCACGCGCGACGAGAACGACTTCCAGTTGCGCATCGTGGTGCATCCGACCGTGCTGGACCGCCTCCGCACGGAGGACGAGAAACATCTCATCGAGATGGAGAAGCGCTACTTCGGCAAGCTGTCGTTCCGCGCGGACACCGGCATGCACGCGGAACAGTTCAAGATCGTCAACGTGGAGACGAACGAAGAACTGGCAAGCGTGGGTTCGTAAGCTGAAGCGAAACTAAGAATCAGAAAACGCCCGGCGAGAGATCGCGGGGCGTTTTTTTATTTCGTGCACTTGCAATGTCTACGCCATTGGCGTAGTTTTCTGCGGTGATCTTTGTTGAGACACCCACATTTACCAAGCGTGTGTTGGGCTTGCTGTCTGATGACAGTTACGGCGCTTTGCAAAAGCATTTGGCCGAACGCCCCGATGATGGCGATATCATACGGAGCAGCGGTGGGTTGAGAAAAATACGCTGGGCGGCCAAAGGTCATGGCAAGCGTGGCGGAGTGCGGGTAATATATTATTGGTGGATGGGCAAAGATAGAATTTCGATGCTGTACATTTATCCAAAGAATGAACTGGATGACTTAAGCGCAGCACAGTTGAAACTGCTTCGGCAAACCTTGGAACTTTGAATCATGAAAAAAGAACATTTTGATGAATTGCTGCGGAGCGTGAAAGAGGCTGCCGCCATCGAGCGGGGCCACGCAAAACCATCCCGCACGTTCAAGGTGGAAACGGGCAATGATGTGGCGCGGGTGCGCGGTCGGCTGGGTTTGTCCCAACACAAATTTGCCCGGCTGCTGGGCATTAGCGAGAACACGCTGCAAAATTGGGAACAGGGCCGCCGAAAACCTGCTGGTCCGGCAAAGGTCTTGTTAAAAGTGGCTGCCCGTAATCCGCAAGCGATCTTGGAAGTGGCTTGATCCGGAATTAATTAAAAACGCCCGGCGAGAGATCGCGGGGCGTTTTTTAGTTTGCGAAGGTATTGGTCATCGCGGCCTCGGCTTGTTTGCTGCGCAGGAAAAAATAAAGCCAAACATAGGGAGCAAGGATGAGCAGGATTGTGCCCATGACAAGATCGATAAAATATGCGTCGGAAGCATGCTTCGAAAGGGTGCGCATGACATCCAGCAATGAGATCGCCACGAGATACGGCAGGAGCCGCAAACCCAAAGTTCGCGCGCGCCGCCGTTGCTGGACCATCAAAAATCCCAAGTACATGCCCAAAACGATGCCAACGAATGACAGAAGCAGGATCAGCAATGAAGCCGCAGGTGGCAGAACATCTGTCTGAACGTAAAAATATTTTGGAACGGAAAAGGGGTGAACCAGGCACCAGACGATCATCCGCAAACTCCAAGATGCCGGGATCACCAAATAGAAGGACAGGCATATGTTTTGAAAGCGATAGGAAAACGGAAGGTTCGACTTCAAACCACCATTTTTCCACAGTGCCGAGACCCAAAAAAATAAAAAAAACAACGGGTAGATAATTCCAACGGGCAAATCTCCCAACGCGCCTGAATAAGGCAATATGAATTGATTCACGACCCTGACGCTATTTTCGAGTTCGCGATAAGTCGAGATGAATTTCGGATGGTTCGACACAACAAAACGTCAGGGGACTGGCGCACTTCAGGACGCTTCGCGAGGTTTGATGACATTGGTGCCGCATAGAGTCGCGGCGCGCTGCAGCCCTTCGCCGATTTTGGACAGACAAGGATTGACCGGAAGCCGGCTTTTCTTGAAATTGAATGCCCAAACACATTGGTAAAATGGGCGAGATTGAAAATAAAATTTCCCGGCGGTGGACTGCTTGGACACCGGAAGAGGACGATCTGCTGGGCACCATGCCGGACAAGAAACTGGCGCGCCGCCTGAAACGCACTTTTGATGCCGTGGCGGCACGCCGCCATAACAGAGGGATTCCGTACTGCAATCCAAAGCACAAAACCTGGCGGCCGGAAGATGACAGGGTTTTAGGATCACGTCCCGACGACCAGATCGCCCTTTTGTTGCGGAGAACGGTCAATTCCGTAAAATGCCGCCGCACGAAACTCCGTATCCGTTCCAAGGGGGCAAAACCTCCGCGTCCGTGGACACGACAGGAAGACAAACTGCTCGGCACCCGGCCGGATCCGGAGCTCGCACATCAATTTGGGCGCACCATGGGTTCTATCCGCATGCGTCGCCGGACACTGGATGTGCCGGCGGCTCCGCTGGAAAAGGGATGGACTCCGATGGAATTAAAATTGCTCGGCACCATGCCGGACAAGGAAGTGGCCCGGCTCACCGGTCGCGGTTTACCCACGGTGCGTTTTCACCGCAGCAAATTCGGATTGCCGCCGCGAAATCCGGTCTGGAAACCCTGGACCAAAGCAGACGTGGCGCTTTTGGGCAAATTCACGGACGCGCAAGTGGCCGTTCGCACCGGTCACACGGCTGGCTCGGCCAAGATGCAGCGTTGCAAGCTGGGCATCCCGTGCTGCGATTCCAAGCGCCGTCCCTGGCTGCCGGCTGAAAATGCTTTGCTGGGAAAACTGTCCGACAAGGAAGTGGCCCGGCGAATACAGCGCACCTTTGCCGCCGTGCGTGTTCGCCGGATTGCCCGGGGACTGATGGAGCCGGCGACCAGAAAGTGATTCCAACGAGGGCAATGGTTTAACTCAAATCAAAGAGAAATCAGAGCCTTCTCACGTCGTCTCCTACAAAGCTCAGAACACGCTAGTGCGCGCTTCAACTTATTCCGATTTCTCCGGCAGGTTGTGCTGGAGATAAACGCAGATGTCGCGGGCCTTGGGGTGGGCCATCAGCCAGGTTTTGAAACCGTCCACTTTGGCGAAATCTTCCGGGCCGATGCGGTCGGCGAAGGCGAGCGTGAGTTTTTCTTCGTACTCGGCGTTGCGGACTTCCCGCTGGTAGGAAGCGGTGAAGATGTGGTTCAACTCGATGTGCAGGCCCTGGCTCTTGAGCGCCTCCCATTCGCCGCGATCGAGCCAGATGCCGCCGGTGACGGGGCTGACATCGACGTGGAAATTCAGCCCGCGCCCGACTTTGTAGCGGATCATCAAGCGGCCGGATTCCGGGCAGACAAACGCGCGACGTTTTGAGTCATCGCCCAGTTCAGGTGCATGATTGGCCGGCGGTGTGCCCGGCGCTTCGGGCACTTTCTGTTTCCAATCGAGATAATTTTGGAGCGGAATCCAGTTGCCGCCGGACTTGGAGCAGACGTAGGCGGAGAGACCGGGTTCGATCTCTTTCAGTTCCATGGTGGTGTTGCTTTCGGCGGGGCTGAGCATAGCTAATTAGACGGAGGCAATATTTGTGATGACGGTTAAATGGCTCGGACGGGTCATACCTCACACCCGCTGCAAATGAGTGTCCTTGAAAGCGGTCTCATATTTCAATCCGTAACCGAGCAACCGGTCAAAACCGATGTGCGCAAACCAGATCAAGGCGAGCCAACCATGGGATGTTTGCATGAACGCCAGCCATAACAGCATGGGTGCGGTATAAGAATAGGCAAGATTATAGATCGCCGCCCCGGCCTTTTTGCCGGCGACGTAGCCGAACATCGAGATATCCGGTGCCAGAAATAGCAGGGCAAACCACAGCCAGCCGCCTGGGGAACGTTGGTAGAAAATGCAGGCACCGATCAAAACAGCCGCGCCTTCGATTTGAAGCAGCAATCTGGGATTGATCATGGCAATGGGAATGGTTTTTCCACCTTCACGAAGGCGGACGATAAATCGGGATTTTAAAGTTGTCGAGAAGGGAGTTCTGGAAGCTGGCGGGAAGAAGTGATGCTAAATTTTTGCCGGTTTTCATCGCCGGTGGACATATATATCTGAAGGGAATCGATAAATCCTTGAAACAAATCGCAAATCGCGGTGTCATATCCTGCATGAAGCCAAGGCGGGCCTTCACATTGATCGAGTTGCTGGTGGTGATTGCCATCATCGCCATCCTGGCGGCGTTATTGCTACCGGCGCTGTCCCACGCCAAGTCCCGTGCGTGGTCCATCCGTTGCGTCTCGAATCTCCGCCAGATCGGCATCGGGATGCGCCTGTATGCGGATGATTTTGCCGAGCTCTACCCTGAGTCGGGCACCACGATCCCGTGGGATACTGTGGATGCGCCGCCGCCGGACGGTTCGGGCACGATGAGCTGGATGCAGCAGATCATTTCCTTTACCGTGACCACCAACCTGTATCACTGTCCGGCCGACTTGAAATCTTCTTACAGCTATTTTAATTCCGCACGCGCCGCTTATGTGTCGCTGGGTAACAATCGCGGTTCGGTGAACAATCGGAAAATCTTGTCGCCTGCCTCCTTCGTCCTGAGCGGTGATACGGTTGATTTTGATCCGCTGGACGCGGACAAAGATGATTACACCCACAATTGTGTCGGCGGCGAAGCCAACGGCACGCCTGCGCTGGCATGGCAGACCCATAATCTCGGCCAAAACATTCTCTTCGCCGATGGCCACGCCAGGTGGTACAAGGGCTATGACACTAACGAGATGACCTTTCGCTACGACTCCATGCACGGCTGGGAGTAGCCTGCCGGCAAGATTTTACTGACGGCATCACTTCACCTTGAAGTGGATCAGCAAGATGCCGCCAGCGGCGACAAGGCAGTAGAAGCCGAAGAATTTCCAGCGTCCGCCTTCGAGCCAGCGGGACAGCCATTTTAATGCGAGCAGACCGGCGGCAAAGCTCAACACCATGCCGATGAGGCCCGGCACGAACAGATGGGTCACGGAACCCTGGCCGCTGAGCGCGTGCGATTTCACCAGCCGCAACGCTTCCTTGGCGATGATCGGCGGCGTCAAAACCACGGCGAGCGCGAAGCTGAATTCTTCCAGCTTCTTCTTGGGCAACCCCAAGATGAGGCCGGTGGAAATGGTTGAGCCGGAGCGGGAGAAGCCGCGAAATGGCAGGCACAGGCCCTGCACAAGGCCGATCCACACGGCATGTTGCGGCTGGATCTCCGAGCGGCGGGACGTCTTTTCTTCTTTCAAACCGGCATAGATGATGAGCAGGCCGACGGCCGTGAGCGCACCGGCGATCAGCGGCAGGTTGGAGAAAAGATTTTCGATCTCCGCGTGCTCCACACCGCGCATGAAAACTTTTTCAATAACGATCTTCAATCCGTAGCCGATCACGCCGGTGCAAACCGTGGCGATGACGATCAGGACCGCGAACCATTGAATCTGGCTGCTAGAGGAAAGATAATCGCGCTTCCAGCCGTTCCAAAAATAAATGATGACGGCGAACATGGTGCCGGTGTGCAACATGACAAGAAGCATGGTCATCTCGGGGCTGGAAGGATCGAGTCCCATGAGTTTCTCCGCCGCGATGACGTGTGCGGAACTGGAAACCGGCAGGAGTTCGCAGGAGCCCTGGATGACGGCCAAAATCAGGATTTGAAGGTAACTCAACATGGCCGCAGAGTCTGCCTGAACGGTTTATAAATCACAATCCTTGGGAAGGAAATCAGGCGTTATTTCCAATCATCATGGCCTGCGCGCTCAAAACTGCTTCTGTGCTCCGGTGCTGATATACCCGCTGACGGTCGGGCCGGAGCCGGAGGATGAATTTTGGTTCGTGGCGCAACCGTTTAACACGGCAGACAACCCGATGGCCACACAGAGAACTTTAAAAATATTCACGACAAACAATCGGATGTGAACAGGTTTACTTGTTCCCGCTCCAGAAAGATTTCTGCTCGACGGACCGTTGCTTGACCTTGAGCTGGCCGAGGATGGCGTGCCAGCCGATGTAGATCTTGTGCCACTGGGTTTCGAGGCCGCGCAGGGCGCCTTCGCTCATGTCGCTCAGGAAGCGCAGCGAGGGGGCGTTGCTGATGAGATGATGGATCTCCTCGCGCGTGGGCGACTGGACTTCGATGCTGGCGTAGATCAGCTCCAGTTCCTGCACGATGATGCTCTTGATCTCGAGAAAGTGGTTGTCATCCGCCGGGCCGAACTTCTTGGCGCGCGCCGAGGCGATGAACTGGTTGAACTGTTTCCAGCACTCGATGTGGGTCTCGATCTGGGTGACAAGCTGGTTGATATCCTTGGAGGTCATGGGCGTGGCGAGTTGGGCGTTGGGAGCAACGCGGTTTGCGGTAACAGAAAAATGATGGCGCCGCCGCGCAGTTCGCGGGCGGTGATGCGGAGGCTGCCGAAATGCAGGCTGACTTCCGCCAGCGGCATCTGCGAGGCGCGGGCTTCGCGGAGCAGTTCCAGCACGTCTTTGGCGATGGTCTGCAACAGGTTCTTCGGGTACGCCGAGGAAACGGTGGAGGCGATGATGCGCCCGTCCCGGTCCACCGTGATGGTGCCGGCGGGCAGTTGCTGGACGGCGGCGAGGCCGCCGAATAATCTTTTTAAGAATCCCATGACGCGACAAGTTTGCGGGTTTTCTCGGGCAGATTGCCGGTGGCGTCCGTGGGCCAGCCGACCAAAAATGTTTTATCTCCCCGCGACAATAAAATTACCTGACGCTCCAAGTTCTGGCCGCTGACATGCGAGAGCGGGCCGGCCTCGAGCTTGTCGCCGAGGCGATGCGCGATCTCATCCGCCTTGCGCGTCCAATGCGCGGTGGAGGCGATGCTCTGGGTGCCGATGGCGTCCGGTTCGCCCTGGCCTTCCGGCGGCACGGCGAGGATGAAGTCGGCACCTTCCCGCGTGAGCTGGGAGAGTTTCCAGATGGTCTTGCGATGATTGAGGCTTTCGAGCGGCTCGGCGCTGGCCGCCGTGGAAGCGCCGGCATTTTCATCCAGCGTCTGGGCGGATTCGAGGAGCAGGGCATTGACGGACTTTTGGATGGTCCGTTCATGCCGCGGTTCGGCGGGAAGATTTTCGAACGAACCAGATTTCCAGGCGAGCAGGCGTTGGAAAGCGACTTCGCCGCGCGCGCCCTCGCATTCGGCATCGAACATTTCGCCGTCTTGGATCCATAATTTGGCCACGAGCGGACCGCGCGTGATGCGCAGGACGGTGGAACTGCGGGAAAGACACTCCATCTGGATGATATCCATCAAACTTTTGCTCTGGATGCCCCGGAAACCGGTATCACCCTCGCGATCGGCCTGGCCAAGCAAAGATTCGAGACACTCATTGAACAGTTTTGAGTTCCTTTGCATCTCGGTTTTGAGCCAAAACAGGTCAACTCCAAGGGCATAGGCGCGGGAACGGAATTCCTCATCCTCGAGCGCGCTGAGGACGATCGTGCGCAATTCCGGGAACCGGCGGCGGACGATCGCCAGCATCTGCAAGCCATCGATGCGCGGCATTTTCAGGTCGCAGATCAGCAGGCGGATCTTCTCCGTCTCAATGATGGTCAGGGCGCGGCGCGCTGAATTGGCCGTGTAGATTTCAGGTTTGCTCGGCAACGTGGACAGCAGGTCGCGGCAGAGCGCGAGCCAGTCCACATCGTCATCCAAGACCAAGATTTTGTTCCGATTTTCCATTCTAAGTATTCAAATACCGCTAACCCTGTAACCGCAAAAGTTCAAGCGCGGTCACCATGCTACTGAAATGTAAAGCAATCGGCATTCCCTTTTTCTGATGATTTTGAGATGAATCCAAGCCTTTCTTGCCTTGTAAATGAGACATCCCCCCGTTTACCAGTCCAACCGTGGGACAATTTATACCCTTTAAAAGCAGATTATATGGGCTGGCGCGGTTAATGCTGAATCGAACCTGTCGCCAGAAGGCAACACCAGAAAATATGGCCAGCCCAATCAAAAACAAGTTTGCAGGATTCTTCCGCGGCCTGCTCCGGCACTCGGAAGACCGCGAAGCCGCCCGTCCCGTGAACGCCGCGCCCACACCCGCGCCGACCCCGGTCCCGGCCAGTGTTCCTGCTCCTGCGCCCGCTCCGGGCAATACCGCTTTCATGGCCGCCGCTGCCGCCGCCAAATCTGCCCCGGCCAATGACAACGAGATCACACTGCCTCTCGCCGCCGTCATCGCCCATCTCCCGATGGATTTGAAGGCCAAGCTCATGAGCAGCCCGTCCGTGGGCCAAACGATCGCCTTGCCGGTGGAAAAAGTCATCGGCCAGCTCGCGTTCGGTTCCGTAAAAATTTCGTTCGGTGAACTGCGCCGGCTCGCGCCGGGCGTCTTCGCCAATTCCGGCGGGGAGCTCGATAACCGCCAGATCAGCCTGCCATTGGCGGAAATCCTTTCACGGTTGAACCCCGCCTTGCTCGCCCGCAAGCCGGTCCAAAAAGTGGATGTGGCGGTAGATGTCGCCGGCCCGTTCGATGGCCGTGGCCGTGGCATCACTTTCACCACGCAGCCGTTGCGCCCCACCGCTCCGGAAGCGAGCCGGATGAACCAGCCGGTGCCGTTCACGCCGCCGCCGGTCGCCCCGGTGGCAACGCCGGCACCCGCGCCGGTGGCTCCGCCGCGTGCCGTGACTCCCGCGCCATCGGCTGATACGGATGTTTTTGTTTTCAAGCCGCGCGAAACTGCTCCGCCGTCCGCGCCGATCGCTTTCACGCCGCCGCCGTCATTGCCTGCCAATGGAAATGCGAATGGTAACAGCAATGGCCACACGAACGGCAACGGACATTCCAACGGCCACACCAATGGCCACACGAATGGAAATGGCAACGGTAATGGCAACGGCCATGCGTCCCTGCCGCCCTTTAAATTTGCGACTGCGCCCGTTCCGTCAGCGCCGGTGAATTCCTCCTCACCGCGTCCGGAGCCGGCGCAGCCCAAGGTGTCCTCGCCCGCCCCGGCCGCGCTGCGCGTCTCGCTCGATGAACTCGCCGAAACCTGGCCGGATTCGTTAAAGCAGGAAATCATGTTGCACAGCTTTGCGAATTTGGACGTGCCTTTGCCGCTGAACTTCGTCGAGGCCGGTTTGAAACGCGGCAAGGTCACCATGACGTGGAAAGAACTCCGCACGCTCATCAAACCGAGTTCGCCCGCTTCGCCGCATGATGAACTGGTGCTCGACCTGCCGTTGAAAGTGCTCGCGCCGGCTTTCCTGAACGCGCTGAAGGCGGGCAAGACGCAAAAGCGCCTCGTCGTGGCGGAAGAGATTCCGAATCTGTTTTTTGGTTTCCCGCAACCGGCGACGGAAGCCGTGGAGCCCGCTGCCTCCCCGAGCTTGGCCCCGGCTGGTGCCCAGGTCCCGCCCGCCCGCGCGGCCGACACGAATTTTTTCACCGCCAACGATACGGAAGAGGTGGCCGCCCCGCTGACGATGGCCCCGGCGACGGATTTCATCAACCGCCATACGCACCCGCAAGAAATCGTGGCGCGCGCGCTGGTGCTGCCCGGCGTGGCCGGTGCGGTCGTGGCGCTCGCGGACGGTTTGCGCGTGGCCAGCCAGGTGCCGCCGGACATGAATGCCGATGCCATGGCCGCCTTCCTGCCGCAGATCTTCGAACGCGTCAACCAGAGCACCCGCGAATTGCGCATGGGCGCGCTGAACAACGTCGGGTTCACCGTCGGCAACGTGCCGTGGAAGATTTTCCGCATCAACTCGATCTACTTCGCCGCGTTCGGTCGCGCGGGTGAAGCTTTGCCCAAATCCCAGCTCGCGGGGCTCGCCGCGGAACTCGACCGCAAGAAACAATTTTAAAAGACGTAACCCGGAAGAAATAAAAAATTTATGGCCATCATCAATCAAGCCACCAAGGAACTGCAGGTCAAGATCGTCTATTACGGCCCCGCGATGGGCGGCAAGACGACGAATCTCGTGCAGGTCCATGATCACGTGCAGACGAACAACGGCAACAAGGGCAAGCTTGTGTCGCTCGCGACCAGCTCCGACCGCACGCTGTTCTTCGATTTCCTGCCGATCGAGGCCATGACCATCCGCGGCTACAAGACCAAGTTCCAGCTCTACACCGTGCCCGGCCAGGTGATCTACAACACCACGCGCCAGCTCGTGCTGCGCGGCGTGGATGGCATCGTCTTCGTGGCGGATTCGCAGTACGAAAAAATGCCGGAGAACGTCGAGAGCTTCCAGAACCTGATGGACAACCTGACGTCGCAGAAGCTGAACCTTGCGGAGATCCCGTATGTTCTCCAGTATAACAAACGCGACCTGCCGAACGCGGCACCGTCCGAATACATGGATTACCTCCTGAACAACCGCGAGGTGCAGGTGCCGTCTTTCTCGGCCACCGCGCACAAGTGCGAGGGCGTCTTCGAGAGCCTGAACATGATCACCCGCATGTTGCTCCAGAAATTTATCAACCAAGCTGTTCCACAATACGCGTGAAACATGCCTACTCTTCCCCAACTTATTGAGGATGACATCCGCGTGATCGATGACTCGCTCCGCGAGTTCCTCGCGCAGACCTCCGCCACCGCGGCGCTCCTGATCGACAAGGGCGGTTTCCTCATCACCCACCAGGGCGAGGCCCCGGAAGTGGATTTCACCACGCTGGGCGCGCTGGCCTCCGGCGCGTTCATGGCCAGCCAGACGATCGCCGGCCTGGTGAACGAAAAGAATTTCAACAGCACGTTTCAGCAGGGCGAAAAGGTCAGCCTCCTCTGCGCCAGCGTGGATGAGCATTGCCTGATCGTGGTGCTCTTCAAATCGCAGTCCGGTGCGGGCCTCGTGAAATATTACAGCAGCAACTGCTCGAGCCGCATCGCGCAACAACTGGTCATCGCCCAGGAACGGACGCCGGGCGGCGGGTTTGACCTCTCGGTCCTGAACCTGGAGCACCCGCAGGAATTGTTTCGGAAAAAAGCTTAATCAATGTAAAATCATAAAAAGGCGTAAGGATTTATGGAAACGAACACACAAAATGAATTCAACCGGCTGTTGCAGGCCATGGTTGACAGTTACGGAGAGATCTCGGACTTGTTGTTCGTCCCGGGAAAACTGCCGCAGGTGGAAGTCCACGGCGCGTTGGAATCGCCCGCCTTGGGCGAGGCCATCCTGACCGGCGCCCGCGTCGAATCTTTCGCCCGCGTCATCATCAACGGCAATCCCAAACTGCAGCAGGACCTGGCCACGACCGGCGCCTGCGATTGCAGCTACGCCCTCGCCGATACCTGCCGTTTCCGCGTGAACGTTTACAAGCAGAACGGGCATCACGCGATGGTCATGCGCCGCCTCGCCTCGCAAGTGCCTTCGCTCGACGCGCTCGGCATGGCGCCGGTCTTCAAAAATCTGGTCAAAGAAAAGAACGGCCTGGTCTTCGTCACCGGCGGCACGGGCAACGGCAAGACCACGACGCTCGCGGCGTTGCTCAACGAGATCAACCAGACCAGCAAAGTCCATGTGGTCACCCTCGAAGACCCGGTGGAATTTTTGCATCCGCAACTGAAGTCCACCTTCAGCCAGCGCGAGATGGGCCGCGACTTCTTCAGTTTTCCCGATGGCTTGCGCTCCGCGTTGCGCCAGGCGCCGAAGGTTATTTTTGTCGGTGAGATCCGCGACCGGGAGACGATGGAGATCGCGCTCACGGCCGGCGAAACCGGCCATCTGGTGTTCAGCACCCTGCACACCATCAGCGCGGGCCAGACCATCCACCGCATCCTCGGCCTGTTCGGTAAAGATGAAGAACAGCTCGTGCGCGAGCGGCTCGCGGGTTCGTTGCGTTACATCGTCGGCCAGCGGCTTGTGCCGAAAAAATCCGGCGGCCGCCATCTCGTGACCGAACTCATGGGCAACAGCCTGCGCGTCCGCGAAGCGATTGAAATGGGCGAAAATGAAAACCGCCGGCTGCACGATATCATCGAGGCCGGCAGCCCGGGCGGCTGGCACAGCTTTGAACAATGCCTGCTGAAGTCTTACGAAGAAGGCATCATCAGCGAAGACACGGCGATGCAATACAGCATCAACAAGCCCACGATGCGCCAGCGCCTCGACGTCGCCAACGGCCAGGCCCATTCGCAAGTCCAGCGCATGAGCCAGCCCGGCAAGGCCGCCCCCGCCATGATGGTGGTCGAGGCCGCGCCGATCCCGCCCCCGCCGCCGGTGGCGCCGGTCGTTCCCGTCATTCCGGGTCATCCGGCCGCCAAAAAAGATCCAAACTCCGGCCGTCTCATGGGTATCTTGAACGGGTTTATTTAAACCGGGCTTGGGATCATTAAAACCTTTCGAGGTGGACAATGACGCGCCCCGTCCGCCATAGCCTCGGCGAAGGCGGATGCGACTCCGTTGCCAGTCCGGCTCGGACTCTGTGCAGCAAACACCTTGTGGCATGGCCGCCTCCACGATCCCCGCGTCTTCAAGCCGCTCGTTAATCGTAAATCGCATATCGTAAATCATTCGCAGCATCGATTGCGCTTCGCCGCCAGTATCCGCCCCAGCCGGCTGTTCTCCAAAGCCACAATCCGTCCGGGGCTAAAATCCGCCTGATGCCCACCCACGATCTCCGCCAGCTTCGCATACCCATTCGCCAGCAGCAGATGATTCTCGCAAGCATCCACATAATCTCCGAGCGACCCGTCTGCCGCCTTCACCCGCTCACTGCCCGTGATATGATGCGCATCCACCTGATCCAGAATCGGCGGCTGCCCGGCCGCGCGCGGTGGCAATAAAAGCGCCGGCATCTGCCGCACCGCACCATTCACCACCTCCACCACGCCCTCGGCTGGCGTCAGAAACTCCCGCACCACGCGGTCAATCGTCTCAAACCGGTTGCACGCGATACATGGAACGAACTTCGTCTGCCCGCCTTCTTCGAAAAACACCACCGATTGCTCAATGCCCGCCCCGAGTCTGTTCTTCGTGAACCGTACCACCGCACATTTCAGGTTCAGCCAGCGCGCATTCCGCCCATCCCAAGTCAACCCGCCCGGCAGGCTGATATAATCCGCATTCACATTCGCAATCCGTGGCCACACCGCCAGGTGTTGCAACCCGTTCAAAGCCAGCGCCAGACTCCGCGCCTCATTCACCAACGGCCGTTCGTCAATAAACAGTGCCGATAATCCCAGCGAATAAAACAACGCCTGCGCCCTTCCCACCACATCCCCCGCACTGATCCCTTCCGCCGCCAGCATTCGCGAGCCTCCAACTGGATCGCCGATATCCCTGTCGGCAAGTTGCCCTTGCGGAACGCCAATCACTCCTTGTTGCAAAGCCCGTTGATACTGCCAGTCTTGCTCCACCGGAACGCGAATGTCTCCCTCCAAGATCGGAAAACCCATCCAATCCACATTGCTAGGCCGATCGCTTCCCCGTTTCGCGCCTCCCTGTGGCACGCCCACATGGGCGCGTGCAAAAAACCAACACCGGTCCCCCATATCCAACCCGCCATAAGCGATGGATTCTCCGCGCACTCCCAGTGCAAACGTTTGCCCGCCACGCGCCCGCTCCATGATCCCCGGCGTCAACGCCTGCGCCGTGCTCTGCGGCAAGCCAAGAACATCGCACCGAAACACAATCATCTCCTCCGGATCCGCCACCGCCGCCTGAAACCGCGTCACAATCTGTCCCAAATCAATCGCCCCAATGCTCAACTGCGAAATCCGAAACGACCACTTCCGCTGCGCCAACAACTCCCGCCGCCGGTGTTCCGCTACCGGCTTCGTCCGATCCAACTCCGCCCCACACTCCACACACCCCAGATAATATTCATTCCCCGGCTCATGTGCGAAAGCCATTGGATGCGCTTCTGCGCGACCGCCGTCCGCCAGGACGCCCGGAGCGCGGCATTTATGCCGCTTCAACGTGTCAGACACTTGCGCCCCCGCCTCACCGCGACCATCTCCCGCCCGTTCCCCGCCCTCCAAAACAAAATCCCCCGCCCAAGTGAGTTTTGGATAGGTAGGGCGCATGCCAGTCCGGCTCGGACCTCCGCGCGCGCCGCCGCCTGCAACCGGAGCGCCGATCTCCGAATCGGCGTGTTTTAGGTTTGGAGTTCCGCCTTTAGGCGGTCCCAATTTCTTCATTCTAAATTCTTCCTTCTTCA
Source organism: Verrucomicrobiia bacterium (assembly GCA_035943555.1). Taxonomy (GTDB): domain Bacteria; phylum Verrucomicrobiota; class Verrucomicrobiia; order Limisphaerales; family UBA11358; genus UBA11358. The sequence goes on along the minus strand of DASZCA010000115.1, from coordinate 250 downwards.
TTCGTATTATCCCCGGAAACTCCTCCTCCGGATTATGCCGCCGCCTGCATTCCGGACATGTCAGCACAAACACCCCCTGACTCCCGTCCTTCCACGCCTTGTTCATCCCGCGCCCATGCACCCGCTGCGTCCCCGTCTTGAACACGAACCGCAGCTCACCCGCCGCCAGCCGCCCGCGCACGAACTTCATCATGCGCGGTTCGATATCATCCAGCTCATCCATCGCCGCCACATCCATGCTGAACGTCGT
>DASZCA010000114.1:0-10111 GCA_035943555.1 Verrucomicrobiia bacterium | reverse complement strand
ATTCAAGCCATAGCTCGAAGGTGTGCTATCAACCTGTTGATAGGTGTGGGTGATATCGCCGTACGCATTAGTTCCCGGATTGGTGATGCTTTTGCCGGTCCACGGATTCACGGCCGCCGGACAGGTCACCACTTGCGGTTTTTGACCCCAGTAACTCTTCAAAACCAGAAACCATTCGCCACGCGCCGCGCCAGCGGCCGCCGGGTCCGTTCCGGTGGAGAAATGGCCGTTGTAGTCCATCGTGTAGAGGTTCCAATACACCCCCCACTGATGAAGGTTGGAAACGCAATTGATGTTCCTCGCCTTGTCTTTGGCCTTGGCCAAGGCCGGCAACAACAGGGCGGCAAGGATGGCGATGATGGCGATCACCACCAGCAGTTCGATCAAAGTGAATGCGCCGGAACGGGCTGTGCGGACGGCCTCGCTACGCGCGACGAATGATGCGGCCAACCCGCCGCCGGATGACTTTGCGGTCTTCATGGTATTTGACTTATGATTTTTCATGCAACTTCCAGTAAACTGGTCAGAAACCATTTTCATGGTTTTGTTGGTGATTGTTGCCTCCAGTGGACTGGTGGGGAGTAGAAGAACTCCAGAAGTCTGGTCATCCTGACGCCAAGAAGTTAATACGGACTTTAAAATTAGTCAACGACTATTTAAGTCGTCATTTAGAACATTTTCAGAAGGGCAGATTTTAAGGATGAGCATGTAAAAGTATAAAATTATATAAGTGCCACATTTTATGGCATTTATGATTTATAAATTTAATGAATCAGATGCCAAAATACGGCTGTAAAATACAGATGATTTTAGAAATATTTTTTAATACGACAATTCATATCGTTAATAAAACAATTTTGGCCCTGAGGAAAGGCTGCAGGCGCGGCATTCCGCAAGGCAAATTGCAACCGTGATATTCGCCACGATACTTCGCGGCCGGCTATTTTTACTTAAAAAATGCGGGATAAGAGCTTTTTGCGGGTCCGGCAATTCGGAGATGGCTGGCGATGGAAATGGCTGAAGACGATCTCATGGGCGAAAAGTGTGACCCATTCGAAGGCTTCGGCACGGTCGGCGGTGCTGCCGCCGATGAGTTCGTGCTGGCCGTTGCGATGTTTGACGAGCCGGGCGGCGCCGAATTGTTGGATGACGCGACCGTTGATGCGCGGACTGACCAGATGATTTAGTTTCATGCGAGCAGCTTACGCGGGTCGGTTGGACATAGGCTGTCCAACCGAAAAATTATTTTTTATCCATTTTTCTGCCGAACATACAAATCCGGAGACACTCGGTGTCTATCGGTAAAGACCATGTATCAATACGAAGAATCGCCAGAGGTCCAGTCGCCGGAACAGCGCTCGGTGGTGTTTGCGTCGCTGGCAAATTATTTCAGTTTTTTATTCGTTCTTTGGCCATGCGAATCCTTGTCACAACATTTCAGCCGGGGCGGGCTTCAGTTTTTGATCGATGTGGCATTTCCCATCTTTGTTTCATTCATCATCCTGTACTGCGGCTGCTTGCGGGCCGAATGGCCGTGGCCTTGGCGGATCATTTATCTCTCGATCGTTTCATGCCTGATTCCCGCCTGCATTCTGGCCTATCTGATGTTTTTTATCATAACGATGATTATCGCATTCAGATAACGTGGGACGGAATTTGTTTGCACCCGCCGCCGATTGGGTTTCCAATCTAGCCATGATAAGGATTTTTATTCTCGCGGCGATGACGACCCTAGCCTTGAACGTGGCGGGGGCCGATGGAACCAATGTAACGACCAGCGTATCGACCAATTCAGCCGCGCCGATCCGCATCGGCACCGCGGACGCGGACAAGCACATTGACGAATCCGCGATTGTGACAGGTAAAGTGGCACAGGTGACGTTCCGGCCGAAAGTGGTGTTCTTGAACATCGACGAAGCGTTTCCGGATTCTCCGTTCACCGTGGTCATCATGTCTAAAAACACCAATGACTTTGGCGACATCCAGGCGCTGGAAGGCAAATCCATCGAGGTCTCGGGCAAGATCAAATCTTTCAAGGACAAGCCGGAGATCGTGATCGACAGCACCAATCAATTGACTGTGCTGACAGCGAAGGCGGAAGAACCGGCGAAAAAGTAACTATTTGCGGGCCAGTTGGTCTGCCATGACGGAAATCATTAAATCTTCCGAATCGCCTGCTTTTCCCGCAGGTGTGAAGGATGCGTGGCGCTTCTCGGTTTTCAACGCGCTGTCCTTCCAGATCGTCCTGGGCAGCCCGATGATCCTGTACGCAAAGACGCTGAACGCGAATGCCACGGTGCTGGGCATCATCGCGGGGATGATGCCGTTGATGGTGATCTTCCAGATTCCCGCAGCGCAATACATCAACCGCATCGGCTACAAACGTTTCGTGCTCGCGGGCTGGGGCAGCCGGACCTTGTTTACATTCGGCATGGCACTGGTGCCGCTGGCAACGGGTTATCTTGATATCACCACGCGGCTGGTGCTATTGCTCGCCCTGCTCTTTGGGTTCAATTTGGTGCGTGGCATTTCCAGTTGCGCGTGGCTGCCGTGGATCGCGCATCTGGTGCCGGAGAATCATCGGGGCCGTTACGTTTCCGGTGATACGGCGATGGCGAACTTGGGAAGCTTTTTGACGGTGATCGTCTCGGCATTTTGTCTGGGTGAAGCACCGCACGCGTGGCAGTTCGCGGTGATCTTTGTGTTCAGTGCCGTCATGGGTGGCATCAGCCTGATGTATCTAAACCGCGTGCCGGATGTGCCGATCACGGAGGAAATCCGGTCGTCAAACCAGCCGGTGCCGTGGCTGGAGCTCTTGAAGTATGAACCGTTTCAAAAATTGCTGCGCTACGTGATCTTGTGGGCGCTGGCATATGGCGGGTTTGTCACCTTCTCGGTGGCGTTCTTGAAGACGGAAACGGGGATGACCGAGGCGAAAATTTTGTTTGTGACATCCGTAGCCTTTCTCGGTGGCTTGAGCAGTCTGTGGCTGCTGGGGCACCGACTGGACCATGTCGGTAGCAAACCGATTTTAGGGCTGAGCCTTGGTTTCTGGCTGGCGATTGTGCTGGGATGGATCGCGGTGGCCGGCGGATTATTGCATCCGTATCTGGGAGTGATCCTGGCACTGCAATTTTTGATGGGGCTTTTCTACGCGCTGGTGAGCATGGCGAACAGCCGGCTGGCGATGGCGATCATCCCGGCGGTGGGGCGCAACCATTTCTTCGTGCTGTACTCGGTGGGCATCAATGTCGCGCTTGGCATTGCGCCGATCCTCTGGGGACTGCTCATCGACCTGATCGGCGACCGGCAATTCATTTTTCTCGGCCTGAACTGGAATCACTACACCATTTTTTACAGTTTGGCATTCGTGATGTTCATCAGCGCGTTGTGGATGTCGCGCAAGTTGCATGAGCCGAAGGCGGCGAGTTTGGAGACGTTGATCACGGTGATCCTGATCGAATCGCCGCAGCGGTTTTGGCTGAGGATCTGGTCGAGAGATTAGGCGGCGTTTTATTGAAGAAACATTCAACATTTAACCTTCAACGCCCAACATCTAAAGGATGAGCATGCGTTTTCCGTGTGTTTATGGCCACAATGAAGGGAAATGTTCGCCACGTTTTCTTGAAAATGTGCATCGCGGGTTGAATTTCACCCCTCACCCTAACCCTCTCCCCTCGGAGGGGCGAGGGGACTGAACAGCAAGCGTCTTTCAAAATTTACGCTATGGAGTGACGAAAGTTTTTTGTCCGGCTGGGGGAATGGTTATAAATTGTGCGTGTGTCATCGTGTAAATCATTGCTGCGACTGCATTGACGCTACTTCAGCAGTTCCTGAATCTCATCCCAACTCAGCGAATTGGTGAAGGCTTCTTCGCCTTCGAGGGTGGCGGCGATGATCTCGCGTTTGCGGTTTTGGAGGAGCAGGATTTTTTCTTCGACGGTGTCGCGCGTGATGAGCTTGTAGCTGGTCACGACCTTGGTCTGGCCGATACGGTGGGCGCGGCCGGTGGCCTGGTCTTCCACGGCCGGATTCCACCACGGATCGAAATGAATGACGGTGTCCGCGCCGGTGAGGTTCAAGCCCACGCCGCCGGCTTTCAAGCTGATGAGAAACACCGGAATCGCGGCGCTGTCCTGAAAACGCTGCACGACGGCGCCGCGATCGGTCGTAGAACCGTCGAGATAACAGAACTCGATACTCTCGGCGGTAAGTTTGTCTTTAAGCAAAGCCAACATGCTGGTGAACTGGCTGAAGACGAGGACGCGATGGCCGCCGTCCACGACTTCCTCCAAAAGTTCGCCGAACAGGTCGAGCTTGCCGGAAGCGTTGGCAGGGTTGACGTTTTCCAGCTTTAACAGGCGAAGGTCGCAACAAACTTGGCGCAGCCGGAGCAGCGCGGTCAGCACCACCATGCGGCTCTTCGCGAGGCCTTGCGCGCCGACGGCTTCCAGGACTTCTTTGCGGCTGGCTTCGATGACTTGCTGATAGACGCCGCGTTGGTCGCTGGTCATGTCGCAGTATGACACCTGCTCGAGCTTGGCGGGCAGGTCTTTGGCAACTTCCTGCTTGAGGCGGCGCAGGAGGAACGGTCGCAGGCGCCGCGCGAGGCGTTGCTGGGCTTCGACATTTTTCTCCTTCGCGATGGGCAGTTCGTAGCGCTCGCGGAAATCTTTCGCGGTGCCGAGATAGCCGGGCATGAGGAAGTCAAAGATGGACCAGAGATCGAGGACGGAGTTTTCCATCGGCGTGCCGGTGAGCACGAGACGGTGTTTCGCTTTCACGGCTTTGACGGCCTGCGCGTTTTGCGTCTCGCGATTCTTAATATGTTGAGCCTCGTCCAACACAACGGTATCGAACTCAAGTCCGCGATAGCGTTCGGCATCGCGACGGATGAGCGCGTAACTAGTGACGATGAGATCGCTGCCGGCTATCTGCGAAAAGTGTTCGTGCCGGTCAGGGCCGTGCAATGCCAGTACCTTTAACGTGGGTGTAAATTTCTGCGCTTCGGCAAGCCAGTTAAATACCAGACTGGTCGGGCACACGATCAGCATTGGCACGGCACCCGGGTTTTGTTGGCGGATGTGGCGAAGCACGGCGAGGGTTTGAAGCGTTTTGCCCAAGCCCATTTCATCGGCGAGGATGCCGCCGAAACCGTTCTCGCGCAGGAATGCCAGCCAGGCGACGCCTTGCTTTTGGTAGGGACGCAAGACGGTTTCGAGATCGCCGAGCGGCGGGCATTCCAGTTTCGCTTCGCCGCTTTGTTTGGCGGCGCGATCGCGCCACGCGGTGGGTGCCTGTACCTTCCAGTTGCCGTGCTGGCGCAGGGTGGCTTCCACGAAGCCGGCCTGCTGCTGGTTGATGCGGTAACCGGCGGCATTTTGTTGCGGGGCGCAATCGAGCAGCACCTCCTGCAGTTCTTCCACTGCGCCGGTATCGATGACGGCCATTTTGCCATTGGCGAGGCGGGTGTGGTTTTGGCCGGAAAGGATCAGGCGCTGGATATCGGCAGCGGAAAATTTCTCACCGCTGCTGGCAGCGAAGACCACGCCGAGATCAAACCACTGGACGCCGGAAGACGTGATCTGGAAGGTGGGTTCGACGCGTTCGAGATTTTTCAATGTGCGGTTCTCGAGTTGTTCGTCGAGGGTGACGTTCCATTCGCGTTGAAGTTTGGGATATTCGCGCGCCAAAAAATTTAGGACGCCGTTTTGTCCGCCGAGCTGGAGCTTCCCCTGCCCGTCTAGGCTGGAAAACCCGTTGCGTTGCAAGCGTGTCAGCGCGGCGCGTTCGGCGCCGAAATCGCGCGTAGAATAGCGCGTGGGCACGGCGGCATCCGGCAGCCAGACGTCCTCATCTGCCGCCGTGACGCCAAGTGTCATAATGCGGGTGCCGTAGGCGCATTGGAGGCGGGCGGTGAGTTGCGAGAGACCGCCTTTGAGTTCGAGGAGGAAGCGTGGGGCTTGCGGTTCCAACGTGAAATCAGAGAGTTGAAAATTGGCCTGGATGCCGCTGGCGGAGAGTTGCGGCCAATGCTGGCTGAGAAACATCGGCACTTGCGAGCGCGGGATGCGGACCGGCGCTTGGAAAACAGTTTGCGCGACCGGTGGCAGTCCCAGCGGTTGCAACGTGGTGTTATGCCAGACCCAATCGTCGGCGCGCACGAACGCCGCCGGTTTGCCGGCCATGGCGAGGGTAATTTCACCGTTTGCTTCCAGAGTAGCTTTCAACGGCAATGGCAACGGCGTGCGGCTGATGGTCACGGTGGCAGATTTGCCGAGCGTCAAATGTTCATGTCCCGTCAGCAAGGGCAGCAAGGCGGTGAATTCTTTGAGTTCCATCTGCAACATGGCGGGCGTTTCGCCGTTGGCCAAGTTTTCCAGATAGTCGATGACGGCGTTGTCCGTCGGAGAAAAATTGTAAGCGCGGTTTTTAGGCAGGGCATTCAGCGGGCCGCGACCGCCGTCCCAGCGGGCTTCGATAACGAGCATCACCTTGCCTCGCGCCAGCGCCTGGTCAAAGTTGGGTGGAAAAATGACGCACAACTCTGCTGAGGTGCCATCGGTGGAACGTTGCAGGGAGGAAGCTTTACGGACGGGGGCGGCAGGTTTGGTGGTGGCAGCGGATTTTGCGGCAGACGCTGGTTCCGAGTGGTTGGCTTTTAACCAATGCAGGCCGACGGCGACGCCGTGCGCGCAAATCTTGCCCCATTCCCGCGCATCGCGACAGGTGCAGAGGTTTTCAATATCGATTTCATCCTTGATGACGAGCGAAGCGCGGAAGTGGACGTCGCCGACGCGTACAACCCCGCGCAACAACGGCGGCGCCCACGCCGAGCTGATGACCTGCCCTTGGCTGAGATAAGCACGCGCCATCTTCACAACGTCCCAACCGGCGGCGTTGCTGAGGAGTTTTTCTGTGAGGTCAACGGACATTCGCGCCAGTATGCCGGTTGGGGGAGTTGGGGTTCAAGGAGGCAGTGAATTTTACCACTAAATACACGAAGCACACGAAAAAGAGATTTTAACCACGGATGCCTGTCACAGTCTCCAACACAACAACTGGAACAGCATGAAAAATAAAGGAGTGAAGCCGTACAATAGCAATTTGCATTTAATCTTAGGCGGGGACACAGTTACTTGGACCAGCCCCAAAAAATGGTACAACTTTGCGCGATACATGAACTATGGACGTCACGACTTTTACAGCCCTTACACAATTCGGAACGCCTATTATCAAGGAAATACAGATGCTTTCATGGACGCGCCGCTTCCGTCTGGTACAACTATAACGCTTGCGGTAGCAGGTGACAGCGCCTGCCTGGACGATTCGTTGCAAACCAACACGCCGCCATCGGGAAGCTGGCAATACGACTCACTGCTTATATTTAGCAATTGAATGATAAAAAGCGCCCTGTTTGTTCTGCTTCAAGTCTTTTGCCTCACGGCGAGTTTTGGCCAAAACCCGCCGTGGAAGGCAAATGGTGCGGCTATTTCTGTTCGCCCCGATTTGGATGTGCAATGGTTATCTACAAACGCATTTCCGCGTGAGGTTTGGTTTTATGAAATTCAACCGAACGCATTTAGTTCGGATATCATTTCCAATGTGATCGAAGAGTGCTCGTTTACGGAAAAGGATAAAATCAAAGACGATGCCAGCGGAACAACGTTTCGAAATGCCGAGGGTTCTAGGACGCTATCGATTTCATTTTCATCGGGAGAGATAAACTACGAAACTCCGAGAACACATTACGGCCCAACAAACTTGGCGATTGACGTTCCTCAGACCAACCAACTGCCTGCGCTGGCAACGAACTTGTTGCAGAAGTTGCATATCAGATCTTCTGACATTTCCACCTATGCTGGCCAAAGCAGTATTAGATATCTCGAACCGGCGCTAACGATGTTTTATGCGGGCGACAATACGATCACCAATATTCCTTATCGGAGCATTTATTTCAGGAGATTCGTCGATGGCATGCCAATAATTGGACGAAGTTCTGTTATTGATGTTGGCGAACATGGAAAAGTCGAAAAAATTGCGATCACATGGCCGGTTTTGAAACGAATCAAACCGTGGGCTACGGTTACGCAGAGTGATTTGGTAAATTATTTACGCAAGGGTGATGCTATTCGAGGTCCGGTTCCAAGTGATGTCGGGGACATTGACTGGCCTAGCATCAAGAGACTGACGATAAAAATGGCAATACCCAGCTATCAAAGCGATGGCAAACACCTTTTCCCATTCTTGCGTCTTGATGCGATTGTCGATACCGGAAGTGGCAGTGTGCCGGTAGGAATGGACTGCCCTATTATCGACGAAGCGTCTACGAAGTAAATCTGGAGCACATGGTTGAATCCGGTTGCTGCGTTTAATCGCGCCTCAAGGTCGCCCGCCTTGCGCAACTCGCTCCCGAAACCGCCGCGACATCCCTGTATCGCGGCGGTTATTTTGCGTCGATAATACTCTCTGTGTTCGGCTGCGTTCGCGGGGGGGGAGCCAGACCAACGCGAACAACTCGGCTGGCGGAGGTGAGGACGAAAATATTAGAAGAGGAAACGCCGAACCGCACTGCGCTGGTTCGGGCGTCCGCCTTCGCCAAAGCCATGGCACGACAGGGAAGTTAGGGCAAACCGGCAGGTTTGCCCCACCATTTTTTGGTTTTAGAAAACCTTCGATTTTCAGGCAAATATGCAGATTTTGAACCGGATGCACGTTTGGACACATCAGTCATCTCCAGTGTTTATAGGGTGATTATGATTTTTTAGGAATTTTTCGGGTCGGACCCCCTTCCCACTCGGGAAAAATGAAAATAAATGGCATAAATCGTACAGTTACATTCCCCACACGAATTCAGATTTGCGAGACCTGTGATTTAATCGGGGTATGAGACTAGTTGAGAGTCTATGGTTGAGAGTTGAGAGGCGGGGAAAAGCGACCGCACTCCAAACGCTTCGCGCAGTCCGTGCGGCGAAGTGTATGCCTTCATCATCGGAACATGTACGTCTCGAAGTGCCTGCTGCGCAGTCAGACAGGGTCGCAGCGCGACCCCGCCCACCTTTATATGGCTGGTGCGAGCCGCACTGGCACCCGCTCCGTTACGGTCAAAAGCCTTCTGTGCTTCCACCGAAATCAACTGTTATTAACCGAATTAAATCGATTTCAACCCGTATCAACCTACTTTTTTAAAAAAATTAATCATGGACATAGTGATGAAAACAAATTCAACCATCCAAGGCGCGGCCGAGGAGTGCAAAACGGGAAAAAGCTTCCGGGTAAATCCGGGTAAATCCGGCCATTATTTTTTTACGGTGAAAACGGCAGAATATGAAGAAAGGCCAATGAAAGTGCAGATCGCGGGCTGGAATCAGGCCGGATTTAGGCTGAAAAACAGGCTGACACTTTTTTTGAGGAAAATGATGATTTATGGTTGTCATACAGAGGACGCGGAGGGCACGAATTTCGCGGTTGAGGGATACCGTCGCTCTATCGGAGTTTTCGGGGCCGGGCCGTCCCCGCTCCATCTAAAAAAGGGCAAGGCGAGTTCAAGTTTTCCATCGGGGCTGGTTCTTGAGGAATTAAGTCTTAAGGAAAGCGGCAGAGGGCGGCCGCACTCCAAGACGCTGCGCGTTGGCCGGGCGTTTTGGTTCAAGGAGGCAGTGGGCCATTTTGAACTTGCGACTGGAAACTGCCCGGTAGAAACCTGAGGAAAACCAAGACAAAGCGAGCGTCATGGGTATGATTCCACCCCTCACCCTAACCCTCTCCCCTCCGAGGGGCGAGGGGACTCGCAACGGGCGGTTGAAAATATCCCTAGCGATAGAGATATTTCGATCTTTTCTACAGAGCAACTGGAAAGTCTGCCCTTCGTCAGCTTTTCACCGCTTTTTTCTGCTCCATGCAGGTGCGAACGGTGGAGGCGATGACGGTGGAGGAACTGGGCTTGGGAAGGTAGATGAAACCGGCCTCGGTGGTGACGCCGTGGGCGCTGAATTCCGTGCTGTAGCCGCTGGAGATGATGATCTGCAACGAGGACTTTTCAGCCCGCAATTTTTCCGCGAGTTCCAGGCCGGTGACACCTTCGGGCATGACCATGTCGGTGTACAGCAGG